>CAMFKX010000005.1 GCA_945957375.1 uncultured Roseiarcus sp. | reverse complement strand
CGCCTATCCCGCGCGCGCCGACCTCGACCGCGTCGCGATCGCGGTCGCCAATTCCTTTGTCGCATTCCCGCAGCCGGGCTCCGACAAGACGGCGGCCGCAGCGAGCGGCGCTTCGGCCGAAGCGGGTGCCCCGCCGGCTGCGCCGAAGCCGACGGCGACGGCGCTGATCGTCGCGCCCGGCCGCGCCGTGACGGTGCTGAAGCCCGAGGATTGCCCGAACCCGAGCGTCGCCGGGGCGCCGGCCAAGATCGAGCGCGCCGACGCAGGGACCGGCCTGGCGCTGCTCTCGGGCGGCTTCGGCGCGGGCGTGGAGGCGCCGAAAGGCGGGACGCGGTCTCCCGACCTCGTCGTGCTCAGCGCGGGCGGGGGCGGGGTTTCGGCGACTCCCGCCGTGTCCGCCGCCGACGGCGGCGTCGTCGCCGCGCTCGAGCGCAGCGGGGCGGGCGGCGCCGTGTTCGACCGATCCGGCGGGCTTGCCGGCCTCGTCGGCCCGATCGCCGAAGAGCCGAAGCGGGTCGGCGACGCGCCGCTCGCCGCGGCGCACCCGCTGATCGACGCCGAGGCGATCGGCGGGTTCCTCGGCGGCGGCGCGCTGACCCCGCTCGCGTCTTCGCCGCCGCTCAGCGTCGGCGAGATCGCCGCGCGCGCCGGAGCCTCGGTCGCCGCGGTCGCCTGCGGCCGGTAGCGTCAGCGCAGCGCCTCGACCGCGCCGTCGCCGACGCATTTGCGGTCGATGAAGTCCTCCGAGCCGATCTTCAGCCAGGGGCGGGGCGCCCGGCCGTACACGACCACGATCAGGAATTCGTCTGCGTCGTCGACGCGGGCGCCCGCCACCATGATCATCTCGTCGGCCGGGTTGCGCACCGCGCCGTCGAAGCCGCGGTGGACGAGGCGGAAGGGATTGACGCCCTTCAGGGCCTCGCTCTTCACCCGCAGCGCCCACAGAGCCTCGTAACGCTTGATGAAGCCGATCTGGGTCCACCTGTCGCGCGGGACCGAGGGGGCGACGGCGGCGAGGGACCGCCGGAATTTCTCGTCGAGGCAGCCGATGTGGATGTGAAGCTGGTCCTGCGCCCGGACGTTGCCCGCGTTGACGATCAGCGCGACCTGATCGCGCGCCGGCGGCTGGCCGTTGACCGTCTTGATCATCGAGCGTGCCTGCCACGCCTCGGCGAAGTAATTGGGCGCCTCGGGCGACTGCAGGAACGGGTCCTCGACGCCGATGCTGCGCCGGGTCGGCGACAGGATCAGGTCGTTCGCCCAGGGCGGCCGAAGCAGGATATGGCCGCGCTCGACGCCTCCCGTGAGGTCGACCGCTAGGCAGGGAAACGGCAGCGACGTGAGCCGCGCGTCGGCGGCGCAGGCGCGCACCACATGCCAAAGCGCGTTGCGCTCCGAGGCGAGCGCCAGGGCGGCGCTGGCGGTCAGCGCCAGCGCGCCGATCAAGACCGCCGAGAGCCGGCGCGCCAAGCTGTCGCGAAGCGTCACCGGCTCACCCTTCGACGAATTCCGAACGCGACACGCCCTGCGCATAGAGCAGCGCGGTCAGGTCGCCGTGGTCGATCCGGGCGTCCGCCGCGGCGGCCACCTGCGGCTTGGCGCGATAGGCGACGCCGAGGCCGGCGGCGGCGAGCATGGCGAGATCGTTGGCGCCGTCGCCCACCGCGAGCGTCGCCTCGATCGGAAGCTGCATGCCGGCGGCGATCTCGAGCAGGGCTTGGCGCTTGGCCTCGCGGCCGAGAATCGGCTCCTCGATCGTCCCGGTCAGCAGGCCGTCGGCGATTCCGAGCGTATTGGCGCGGTCCTCGTCGGCGCCGATCAGCGCGGCCACGGCGGAGGTGAACTGGCGGAAGCCGCCCGACACGATGACCACCCGGGCGCCGCGGGCGCGCATGGTGTGCGCCAGCGTGTTCGCGCCCGGATTGAGTTCGATGCGGCTCTCGAGCACGTCGTCGATCACGTCGAGCGGCAGGCCGGCGAGCAGGGCCACCCGCTCGCGCAGCGCCGGCTCGAAGGCGAGCTCGCCGCGCATGGCGCGCTCCGTGATCGCCGCCACGTGTTCGCCGAGGCCGACGACGGCCGCCAGTTCGTCGACGCATTCCTGTCCGATCAGGGTCGAGTCCATATCGGCGACGAGCAACTTCTTTTCCCGGCCCGCGAGCGGCTGGACGATCGCGTCGACCGGCTCGCCGGCGAAATGCGCCGCGAGCGTCGCCCGCGCCGCGGCGAGGTCGCCGGTGAAGACGAGGTCGGCGGCGACGCCCTCGTCGAGCCAGCGCCGCCGCTCGATCCCGCCCAGGGCTAGCGCGGTCTGGTCAATTCGGGCATCGGAGAGCGGCGCCTTCGCGGGGTCGGCGATCAAGGTGGCGACGAGAACGGTCGAGAGCATGCAGGTTCCAGGCATAGAATGGGGCGCGACGGCTTGAGACGGGCGCTCCTCCTCGCGGGACCGACGGCGAGCGGCAAGACCGCCGCGGCGCTGGCTCTGGCCAAGGAATACGGCGCGATCGTGGTCAACGCCGATTCGATGCAGGTCTACGCCGATCTGCGCATTCTCACCGCGCGCCCGACGCGCGCGGAGGAGGAGCAGGCGCCGCACCGCCTCTTCGGCGAAATCGACGGCGCGGTCAATTGGTCGGTCGGTCGCTGGGCGCGCCGGGCGCGGGAGATCCTGACCGACGCCGGCGATCGCCCGGCGCTTTTCGTCGGCGGCACCGGCCTCTATTTCCGCGCCCTGACGCAAGGGTTGTCGGACATGCCGGCGGTGCCCGACGCGATCCGCGCCGCGGTGCGGACGCAGGCGGAGGGGCGCGAGACGCCCGACCTCCACGCCGAGCTCGCCGCGGCCGATCCCGAGACCGCCGCGCGGCTCAAGGCCAACGACCGCCAGCGGATTCTTCGCGCGCTCGAGGTCTTCGCCGCGACCGGCCGTCCGCTCGCGACGTTCCAGGGCGCCCGCGGCGCCCCGGTCCTGGCGGAGGGCTCATGGCGCGGCCTGTTCCTCGCGCCCGACCGCGACGCGCTCTACGCCCGCATCGACGCCCGCTTCGAGGCGATGCTCGAGGAAGGCGCGCTGGCCGAGGTCGAAAAACTCGCGGCGCGAAAGCTGGACCCGGCGCTCCCCGTCATGCGCGCCCATGGGGTCCCGCATCTGATCGCCCATCTCGAAGGGCGGCTGTCGCTCGCGGAGGCCGCGACGCGGGGAAAGCTCGACACCCGTCACTACGCCAAGCGCCAGTTCACCTGGGCGCGGCATCAGCTCGCCGGGTTCGACTGGGTCGCGCCCGAGGCGGCGGTTGCGGCGGGGCGGGCGGCGCTGGAGCAGCAAGACGGAATCGCGGCGGGGTGAGGCTGTCGATCGCGTGGCTGCGCGTTGTGGTTCGGGAACGCCGCGCTGCCGAATGAGACCATGCCGCGATTCGCCCGAAGGTCGGCGGCCGCCTTGCCATTCCCGGCCGCCCGGCGCTAAAGCCGGTGAAACCGGGAGCCCGCCCTTGAGCCTGATCCAGCCCTTTCGCGCCCTGCGTCCCGCGCCCGGCCGCGCCGCCGAGGTTCTGGCCCCGCCCTACGACGTGCTGTCGAGCGCCGAGGCGCGCGAGCGGGCGAAGGGCAAGCCGTGGAGCTTCCTGCATGTGTCGAAGGCCGAGATCGACCTCGACCCGGCGATCGACCTCTACGATCCCGTGGTCTACGCGACGGCGGCCGCCAACCTGAAACGGATGATCGAGGCCGGCGTGCTCGTCCGCGACGAGAAGCCCGCCTATTACGTCTATCGCCTGACCTGGCGCGATCGGGTCGAGACCGGTTTCGCGGCGGCGGCGTCGCTGGCGGCCTACGCCGAAAACCGCATCCGCAAGCATGAACTGACGACGCTCGCCAAGGAGGACGACCGGGTCCGCCAGATCGAGGCGGTCGGCGGGCAGACCGGGCCGGTGATGCTTGCCTATCCCGAGACGCCGGCGATCGACGCGCTGCTCGCCCGCGCCTCCGCGGGCGCGCCTGCGGTCGACGTGACCGCCGACGACGGGGTGCGTCACGAGATGTGGCCGCTCGTCGACGAAGCGGCCGTCGCCGAACTCACCCGCCTCGTCGACGCGCTGCCCGCGCTCTATATCGCTGACGGCCACCACCGCTCCGCCGCGGCGCTGCGCGTGGCCGAGGCGCGCGGCGTCAAGGACGGGGCGTTCCTGGCCGTGCTGCTGCCCGAGCAGCAGATGACCATTCTCGACTACAACCGCGTCATGCGCGACCTGAACGGCCGGACGCCGGCGCAGGTTCTGGTCGAAATCGCCCAGCGTTGGGCGGTCGAGCCGAGCGACGGCCCGGTTCGTCCGAGTCGGCCCGACGAAGTCGGCATGGCGCTCGGGGGCCGCTGGCATCGCCTGAGGCTCAGGCCGGAATTCCTGGCCGAGGCCGAGGCGAGCGGCGACCCGGTCGCGCGGCTGCCGGTGACGCTGCTCGCCCGGACCATCATCGAGCCGATCTTCGGCGTCACCGACCCGCGCCGCGACAAGCGCATCGACTTCGTCGGCGGCGGCCGGGGGCTCGAGGAGCTGGAGCGGCTGGTCAATTCCGGCAAGGCGGCGATCGCCTTCGCGCTCTTCCCCACGACGATGGCCGACCTGATCGCGGTCGCGGAGGCGGGAAAGATCATGCCGCCGAAATCGACCTGGTTCGAGCCGAAACTGGCGGACGGCATGGTCAGTCTGATGCTGGATTGAGCGCGGTCAGCCGGCGCGGACGGTCGGCGGCGACGCTGTGTTCGCGTCGGCCGGATCGATCCGCTATGTAGGAAGGCGATTCGAACGGCTCCGATCCGAGGGCCGACGGAAACGAGGAGTATGCATCGATGACCGCGGGCGCCCACGCCGTGCTGCGCAAGGTTACCCTTCACGCCGCGCGATCAAAGGAATTTCCCGAAGGCTCGATCCGGCACGGCTACGACTTCGTCGCGCCGCTGAACGAGGGCGGGCGGATCGACGTCGACGCCTGGAAGGAGCATCGCGGCGAGTGTTTCGCCCATCGCTTCTGGGCCGACGAGCCGACGATGCAGGGGCTGCTGGTCCACCGCGCCGGCGGGAGGGGCGGGTCGACTTGGGCCTTCGAATGGAAGACCCCGAAAGCCGCGGGGGACGACGAGGACGAGGGCTACCGCTTCGGCGACCACGCGTTCCAGGTCGGCGAGTATGTCTCAGTGCGAGACGAGGGCCAGTTGCTCACCTTCAGGGTGATCAGCGTCGCCAAGCCCTGACGCTCACGCTCAGCGCGAAGCCGAGAATTCGCCGCGCCAGTGGGCGAGCGCGGGTTCGTCGGCGCCTTCGATCAGGCTGACGACGGCGCCGAGCACAATGGCGTGGGAGTGGCGCTCGATCACTTCCTCGATCAGGCAGTCGAACGCGGCCACCGCGTCGCAGAGGATCGGGGCGCCGGTCGCGAGCGTCGTCCAGTCCGCGCCGTCGAAGCGCCGGGCGCCGTGCAGACCGCCGCGACCGCTGAAGCGCTGGGCGAGCGCCTCGTGTCGAGCCGACAGCAGGTTGACCGAGAAGGCGCCGGCCTGCCGGAAGCCCGCGAGGGTCGAGGACGTCCGCGCGAGGCAGACGATCAGGGTCGGCGGCGTGAGCGAAAGCGAGGTCAGCGCCGTCACGGTGCATCCCGCCCGGCTTTCGCCGTCGCCGCAGGCGACGATCGCCACGCCCGACGAAAGCGACCGCATCGCGTGCCGGAAGGCGGCGCTGTCGGCGTGATGGAGGCGGCGTTCGCTCACGCGGCGGCTCCTGGGAGCATGGCTGCGCGGACCAGCCGCGGCTCGGAGGCGTGAACGGGCATTGGACGCTATTCCCGGCGTTTTCCACGCCGCGACGGCGCGATGATCATGAGGTCGACCTGCGGCCCAAATGCGGCGCGGCGTCGCGCGAAGTCAAGGCGCACGGGGTCGGTCAGATCAGAGCGATCGCCGAGACGAGACGGCCGTAATCGGGCTCGCGGCGATGGGTCGCGCGGCGATAGCTGAAGAAACGCGCCTCGTCGGCGTAGGTGTCCAGCGCCAGGTCCTCGAACCGCCGGACGCCGGCGCGCGCGACGCGCTCGGCGATATAGGCCTTGAGGTCGAACATCGAATGGCCCGCGCGGCGGCTTGGAACGAAGAACCGCTCCGGCGCCTCGCCCGCCGCGGCGAAGGCGGCGACGAACTCGGGACCGACCTCGTAGGATTCCCTCGCGATGCAGGGTCCGAGCGCCGCCGTCACCGCTTCGCGGCGCGCCCCGAGCCGCTCCATCGCCGCGACCGTCGCCTCGACGACGCCGGTCAAAGCGCCCTTCCAGCCGGCGTGGGCGGCTCCGACCACCCGCGCCTCGGCGTCGGCGAACAGGATCATGCCGCAGTCGGCGCCGGTGACGCCGAGCGCGAGCCCGGGCGTCGCGGTCACGATCCCGTCGCACCGGGGGCGCGCCTCCGCCGCCCAGGGCTCCGAGATCGCGATCGCGTCGGGCGAATGGACTTGATAAGGCACGGCGAGCCGGTCGGGCGCGAGCCCCAGGGCCGCGGCCATGCGCGCGCGGTTCTCGGCGACCGCCTCGGGGGCGTCGCGCGAGCCGACGCCGCCGTTGAGCGAGGCGTAGACGCCGTCCGAGACGCCGCCCGCGCGGGTGAAGAAGGCGTGAGCGATCCCGGGCAGGCGAAGCGTCGCGGCTTCGAGACGGGGCGCCCCTCTCATGCGGACGCGGCGACGACGGGACGGAAGCCCGGCGGCTCCGGCAGTTTCCGGTTCGCCACGGCCATCACCTTGAAGAGGCTTCCCATCTCGCCCTTGCCCTTGCCGACCAGGCGATTGCGGGCGAGTTTGAGTTCCTCGGCGCGCTCCGGCCCGGCGCGATCGGCGAGCGCCTTCGCCCGCAGGTCGAGACCGATGGCGGTCAGGAAGTCGCCCTGGTCGACCGGGCCGTAGACCTTCGCGCCGGTCGCGGCGGCGCTGCGCGCCATCGCGGCGAAGTCGACATGCGCGGTCAGGTCGCACTCGCCCGGCATGTCGAGCGGATCGACAAAGCGATGGGCGCGCAAGGCCTGAAGCGTATCGCCGAAGCCGGTCGCGGCATGGCCGTAGTCGACCAGCAGGGCCGCCCCGCCTTGCGTCACCAGCCGCGCGCCAAGTTCGAACATGAAGCGATGGCCGGCGGGGTTCACCTCGAGCACCTCGCCGTCCCTCGCGTTGGCGCGAATGTAGGGCTCCGGCTCGGCGGCGACGTCGAAAGCGAGCTCTCCGGCGTCGTTCAGCCGGATCGTGCGTTCCCGCCACTGTCCCCTGACGCGGACGAACTGGCGTAAGGGGAGGGCGTCGAGAAACTCGTTCCCGAGAACGATCGAAGGCCCCTGGGGAATTTCCTTCAGGCTCTGGGCCCAGGCGATCGCGACGCCGGCGTCGAGCAGCAGTTCGTGCTGCATGGCGGCGAGCGTCGGGCTCGTCTCCATCAGCCAGACTTCGATCGCGGCGCGGAATTCCGGCATGATCCGCGCCGCGCGCAGGGCGTCGCTCATCAGCGTGCCGCGTCCGGGGCCGAGTTCGATCAGCTGCACCGGATTCGGCTTGCCCATGCTGGTCCAGACTTCGGCCGCCCAGAGGCCGAGCAGCTCGCCGAACATCTGGGAGATTTCGGGCGCCGTGGTGAAGTCGCCGGCGGCGCCGAACGGGTCGCGGCTCATGTAATAGCCGTATTCGGGGTGGGCGAGCGCCAGCTCCATGTAGCGTTCGACGGTGATCGGCCCCTTGTGGCGGATCAGCATCTTCAGTTCGTCGAGAAGGGCGGTCATCTAGAATTCCCTTGTCGGCTCAGGCTCACGGCGATCAGGCCGAGGCCGACGACGATCATCGGCGCCGACAGGACCATGCCCATCGTCAGTCCGCGGCCAAGATCCTCCAGGCGCGGGTCGGGCTCGCGGAAGAACTCGCTGAAGATGCGCGCCGCGCCGTAGAGCACGCCGAACACGCCCGCGACCAGCCCCGGCCGGCGCAACGCGCCCACCCGGGCGATGGCGTAGAGGATGGCGAACGCCAGCAGGCCTTCGAGCAGCGCCTCGTAGATCTGGCTCGGATGACGCGGCAGGCCGTCGGTTCCCGGGAACACCACCGCCCACGGGACGTCGGTCGGCCGACCCCACAATTCCGGGCGGATGAAGTTGGCGATGCGTCCGAAGAACAGGCCGATCGGCGCTACCAGCGAGCACAGGTCCATAACCGTCAGGAGCGGGACGCGATAGCGCCAGGCGAACAGCGCCATGCCGAGGAAGCAGCCGATCAGGCCGCCGTGGAAGGCCATGCCGCCTTCCCACACCTTGAACACGTCGAGCGGGTGGGCGAGGTAATAGTCGGGGTCGTAGAACAGGACGTTGCCGATCCGTCCGCCGAGGATGACGCCGAAGGCGCAATAGACGAGCAGGTCGTCGATGCTCTCGACGCTCGGCCGCTTCATTCCGCCCCAGTAGCGGTCGTTCGCCACGATGCGGCGGATCGCCAGCCAGCCGAGCAGCAATCCGGCGATATAGGCGAGCGCATACCAGCGGATGGCCAGGGGCCCCACCTGCACAAGCACGGGATTGATCGCCGGAAACGGCAGCACGAGGGTCGGCATGGGCGCGAGCCTGATGCCCGCCGCCCCGTCCTGCGTCAAGGCCAGCCGGTGAAATCAGCGGGCGGCTCCCCGGGTTTTGCCCTGAGCGGATCCGATCGGCGCCAGCCGATGGGCCGCAAGGCGATCATAGAAAGGCCGCGCCGCCAGGGCGATCGGCTTGAGCGCGTCCGGCAAGTCGGCGAAACCCGCTTCCCGGCGCGGCGGGGCGAAGCGGGTCGAGGCTTCCACGGCCTGATACCAGGCGGGGGCCCAGACGCCGTCGCTGTCGCGCCGGCCCGGCGGCCATGACAGCATCGCCGGATCGAACCGGACGCCGACGGCGGCGCACAACGTGGCGAGCGTCGCCTCGGGGTTCGCGAGGACGTCCTGCGCTTCGACCACCGGCGGCGCGCGTCCAAGGCGGTCGGCCGCGCGGTCGAACAGTTCGACCTGGGCGGGCAGTCCGATCTCCTCGAGGGTGAAGCCTTCGCGCTTCTGCGCATAGGAAGCGAGCACCGCCTCGGGCGCGCGGATCAGGAAGGCGTTGACGAGGCGGTCGGTCCAGTCCCGCCCGAAATCGGGCAGCATGTGGTGGGTCATGTGCTTCTGGTACCAGACCGCCTTACCGCCGGGAGGCGGCCCGACGAGCGCGGCCGCGACCTCGCGCCAGTCGGTCGGCTGCGAGGCGATCACTTGCTCGCGCATCGGATGGGCGAGGCCGGTCGCGACCAGATAGGCGGCGTAGAGCGGCTCGTCGGTCACCGCGCAATCGGCGCGCTGGCCGAACGACCGCATCATCGCGGTCGAGATGTTGCGCGGGCCGGACCACATCGCGATCGCGATCCGCACGGTTTCGGCGCTCATGGCGCCCTCCCTTGCGCCTCTTCCGCCTCGAGCGCCTTGACGGCGGCGCGAAGTCTCCTGGTGATCGGCCCCGAGCGGTCGTCGGGGGCGACCCCCTCTCCGATGGTGCGGCCGTCGACCGACGCCACCGGAACCAGGCCGGCGAAGGTGCCGGTGGTGAACGCCTCGTCCGCGCCGTAGACGTCGAACAGCGAAAAATCCTTCTCGAACGCCGGGATGCCCTCCCGGCGCGCGGCCTCGAGCACCGCCCGCCGGGTGATGCCGCCGAGGCAATAGCCGCCGGCGGAGGTCCAGACTTCGCCCTTGCGCACGATGAAGAAATGGGTGGAGTTGCAGGTGGCGACGAAGCCGCGGTCGTCCAGCATCAGCGCTTCGTCCGCGCCCGCCTCCATCGCCTGAATGCAGGCGAGGATGCAATTGAGCTTGGAATGCGAGTTGAGCTTCTGGTCCTGCTCGGCCGGGCCGGTGCGCCGGATATGGACGGTGAACAGGCGCACGCCGCGAGCGAACATCCCCGGCAGCGGCTGCTTCCATTCCGGGATGATGACGATCGTGGCGGCGCCGATCGTCAGGCGCGGGTCCTGATAGGGCGAGCGCTTGACGCCGCGGGTCACCATCAGGCGGACGTGGACGCCGTCGGTCATGCCGTTGGCGTCGATCACGTTGAACAGCCGCGCCTTGAGCGCCTCGCGGCTGAGGCCGATATCGATGCGCAGCATCTTCGCCCCGTCCCAGAGGCGGTCGAAATGGCGGTCGAGGAAGGCGAAGCGACCGTCGACGAGGCGCAGGCCCTCCCAGACGCCGTCGCCCAGCACGAAGCCGGAGTCGAACACCGAGACCTTGGCTTCGGCGCGCTGCGCGAGCGCGCCGTTGACGCTGATCAGGACGGAGTCGTTGCGCGGGTCGCCCAGGTAATCCTGCGTGCCTGCGGAGGCTGGCGCGTCTTGCGGCATGATTCCCTTCGCTCGAACGGTCGCCAACCATGACGAGGCGGCGCGCCTGCGGCAAGGGGCCTCACGCGGACGGCGCGCGGTCTTGCCTTCGCCGTCTTGCTCGGGCAGGGAGGGAACGGGCCGGACGCGTCATCCCCCGGGGAACGGACAAGCGAGATATGAGGCGGGTTCAGGACATCGCATGGCCGGTCATCGGGCTCGGCGCGGTGGCGGTGTCGTCCTGGTTCTTGTACAAGGAGTTGCGCGGGCTATCCTTCGCCAGCCTCGGCGACGCTTTCGGTTCGATCTCGCCCCTGCGCTGGTTTCTCGCCTTCGCCTCGACCGCGCTCGCCTATGCCGCGCTCGCCTGGTACGACCGGATCGCGCTGCTCCATCTGGGCAGGAAAATCAGCTGGCTGTTCGTCGGCCTGACGTCGTTCGTCACCTACGCCATCGCCCACAACATCGGCGCGTCCGTGTTCTCGGGCGCCGTCATCCGCTACCGCGCCTATTCGACCCGCGGCCTGTCGGTGACCGAGGTCGGCCTGCTGGTCGCCTTCTGCTCCTTCACCTTCGTACTCGGCGCGGTCACCCTGGGCGGCGCGCTGCTGCTGTTCCGTCCCGACCTCGTCGAGCGCTTCGAGAATGCGCCGGAATGGCTGGGGCGGGCGGGGGGCGTGGTGCTGATCGCGGCGCCCGTGCTCTACATGCTCGCTTCGCTTTTGCACTTTCCGGCGATCAAGGTCGGCGGCTACGAACTCGCCTATCCGCGCCCGCCGATCGCCGTGCGGCAACTGCTCGCCGGGCCGCTGGAGCTGATCGGGGCGGCCGGGATCATCTTCTTCGCCCTGCCGGCCGCCAACCCCGGCTTCGTCGTCGTGCTCGGCGTGTTCCTCGCGTCCTTCTGCCTTGCGCTCGTCAGCCACGCGCCGGGCGGCCTCGGCGTGCTGGAGATCGCGTTCCTGAGCGGCATGCCGGACGTGCCGAAGGTCAACGTGGTGGCGGCGCTGCTCACCTTCCGCTTGCTCTATCTGATCATCCCGCTGATCTTCTCGCTTGCGGTGGTGCTCGTGTTCGAGCGACGCCGCTGGCTGTCCCTCGTCCCTCTCGGAGCCAAGCGCGCCCATGCCGGCCAAGATCCAGATCGCCGATAGCGACGTCCTGCTGGTCATCGACCTCCAGGCCGACTTCATGCCCGGAGGGCGCCTCGCGGTCGCCGAGGGCGACGTCGTCGTGCCGACGGTCAACGCGCTGATCCGTCGCTTCGCCCATGTGGTCGTGACCCAGGACTGGCATCCGGAGGGCCACGCGTCGTTCGCCTCGACCCACGCGGCCCAGCCGTTCGAGACCAAGCAACTGCATTACGGCGATCAGACCCTGTGGCCGAATCATTGCGTCCAGGGCAGCGAGGGCGCGGCGCTCCATCCGGAACTCGACCTCGACGCCGCTTTTGTCATCCTGCGCAAGGGCATGAATCCGGGCGTCGATTCCTATTCCGCCTTCGTCGAGGCCGACGGCCGCACGACCACTGGGCTCGGCGCGCTGCTCAACGCCCGCGGCGTCAAGCGGGTGTTCTGCTGCGGCCTCGCCACCGACTTCTGCGTCGCCTACAGCGCCCTCGACGCGCGGGCGGCCGGGTTCGACGCGTTCGTCATCGAGGACGCCTGCCGGGCGATCGACGCCGACGGCTCGCTCGCCGCGGCCTGGGCGAGGATGGACGCGGCCGGGGTCCGGCGCATGGATTCGCGGGATATCGAGGGGTAGGGCCATCACGCCGGGGCTTACCGCCGGGCGCCGTTTCCCCGTGCCGGAGGCCCGCCGAATGTTCGCAGTCGCACTGGAAATCCGACGCGACCGAAAGCGAGGGCCGCCGGCGTCTCGACCTTCTCGAGGAATTCTGTCATGCATTTTTTGATAGCTATAATAATTCTCTCCTTATTCCTTGGCTGGATCGATAGTTTTCGGAGTCACAGGCGAGATTCTGAGAGAAAATCCAATTCTGTCCTGCCACGGCGTCCAGCAACGGATGCCAATCGATCAATATCAGTCCGCCCCGACTCAGAAACCAAGCCGGACAGACCCTCTGCTTTTACTACGACTTGCGAAGAAATTAGCCTTTTTGCCGAAAGTGTAAGCGAGAGCATTTCTCTCCATGTTCGGGTGGAGAAAGCAACCAAGCGGTTGCGCGACGAGATGTCGCTTGAGCGCACCTTGATCGAGACGGCCATTGAGACCGCAAAGCGCCGACTGGATACGGAGCTAAGGCGAAACAAAATGTCGCCTGATGAACGAACTAAGGAAGATAACAATAGTTACAAATCATTAGAAATAAAGATCATTTCTGCGGATACGCCAGCGCTCACATACCGGTCTCCGGAATTTTCGATGCCGGATGGCATCTATGAAGACGCCATGGATGCGGCAATTAAAGATAGGATTCATTCGCTGAAGAAGGTATCTCGCTCATCTTAGAAAGGAGCTTTCTAGACCTAGAATTACACCATATTTTATAGAGCAATCAGGAGCCTTGGTGGTCCGGAAGCCGCTAAGCTGCTCGAGGCGCCGCACCGGAGTGATGCGCGAACAGAACGACAAGAGCGCGAAACGGCGACAGCCAAGGGAATCGGGACCTCGTCAAATAGGGCCGCCCGCCAAGGGGAGGCTGACTACAAGATAGCAAGTCTTGCTTTGCGCGAGGCTATGGCGAACATCGCCATGGAAAATCCACGGACAGCGGGCATTAGAGAACGGGCGGAAACGCTGCGCCCCCCCTACCTCCTGCATTTCACCAATGTCAGTAATCTTCCTTCGATCATGCGAAACGGCTTGTGTCCGGTTGCGACGCTCGCCGCTGCGGCAAATCCTTTTCAATTCAACGACCACCTGCGCCTTGACGGCCATAAAGATGCGGTGAGCTTATCGATCTCGCATCCCAATGATCGGATGTTCTATAAATACAGGTTGCACGACCCGAAGCAGAAATGGGCGGTGCTGGTCTTTGAACCAGAAATACTTTGGCTGCTTCCGACAGCGTTCAATCGCTACAACGCGGCAGACAAGCGCATGAGTCGGCTGTCAAAGGATGAACGGATTTCGGTCGAGGCGTTCGACGCCATGTTCCTGCCCGACGATAATCTGCATTCACGGGAGGTCAACAAGCTCCTTCCCTACGATCCCACCGACGTACAGGCAGAATTGCTTGTGTTTGACGTCATTCCATCCATTTATGTTTCGGGCGTTGTATTCGGTGATGATGATAGTCTTAAGGTCTGTGCAGCGGAATTTGGCAATCGACGGTGCCTTTCTGTAAACCCCGAGGGGGCAGGCTTTTTTGGCGCGCGCGCCAATGCGCGCAAGACTGGGTGGACGTATTAGTGGCGCGCAGACCGATTTTCATTCCTGACCCTCACGGTGCCGCGCTGGTTCGAACCGTGCATGTCGATTTTACATGGCACCCTGGTCTGGCCGTCGCGCAAAAGCAAAAATCGATCATGTCGCTCCACGCCTCCGCTCAATCCCTTTCGCGGGTCGACCGCGTGCTTGAGGTGTCGAGCAAATCTGTCGTCCCGTTGGGAGTGGCGCTCAGCGCCTTCAACCTGAAATTCCCAATGCCGGCCAGAAGCTCGTCAATCTGCGTTGAGTGCTTATTTCAGGGCAGCAAGGTATTCGAGCTGGGCGGTCCTTATCGAGACATATTCGATAAAACCGCGCGTGACGCCAAGCGTGACCCTCGGCTCCAAAGTTCCGGCCGCCTCACCGGGTTCAACTTCATGGAAGCAGATTGGGGACTTGAGCCTCAGTCCGCTTTCTACGATTGGCTTTATATCAAGGCGCTTCGTTCGCAGTGTGACTTGTCGAATCAGATTTAGACTATTCGGCGTTCACTGATATCGAATTCAATCCGGAACGATCAGTAAACTGCCAAGCCTATTCAGTCGCCTTGTTTGCCTCTTTGCTGGTGTCCGGTCAACTGGACAAGGCGACGTCCAGCAAGCAAGCTTTTTTGGACTTTCTCAAAACTCGTCAAATTAGCAACTCTCGGCAGGATGAGACCTTGCAGGGACGGCTTTTTTAGCCACGCTAAATGAACGTGGACTATATGTGTTACGCATGCCGAACTGCGCAGCGCAATCCATCAACCGAGGCGCGCCCGGGTCCGTCCGGTTGCCGCGCCGCCGGGACGGATTGCGAGCGCGGGGGAAAAGCGGGGCCGGCCGGGCCGCCCCTCACGCCCCGTCGAGCCATTTCAGCAGCGCCTCGAGCCGGGGCGCCTCGACGTGCAGCCGGAATCCGTTCGGCCGGCGGGCGAGCAGGACGCGCTGGCCGGCGAACAGCACGGCCGCCGACGGCGAGCCGGCGGCGAGATCGGCGGACGTTCCCTGCATCAGCACGAGCCCGGCGCCGTCGCCTTCGACGTCGACCGCCGCCCAGCCGTCGTCCACGGCGGTCGCGCACCAGCCCTGGCGCCAGCCGTCGGCCGGGCCGATGGGGGCCGGCGTGACGAGAAGCGCCCGGTCGCGCGCGACGCGCAGCGCATACGCCCCGTCCGGCGCAAGGCCGTAGAGGCCGATCAGCGGCGCGCCCGGCGCGAGCGCCGCGAGCGCGGCGTCGAGATCGCCCGAGACCAGCGTCTGTCCGAGGCCCGCGACCGAGCGCGCGGCGAAGCCGGGCCTTGCCGCCAGAATCCCCCGCGCCGGGCGGGCGGGCGTCCAGTTCGTCTCACGCATGGAGGCGCTTTCCTTCCGGGTCGAGCGCGACGAGCGGGGCGATGCGGGCGCGTCGCGCGGCCCCGAGATGATAGACGCCGAGCGTCTCGCCGATGCGGTTCGCGCCGTCGGCGACCAGCCCGAGGGCGACGGGGCGCTGAAGCGTCGGGCTGAAATAGCTCGAGGTGACGTAGCCGAGCGACCGGCGCGCCTTGCCTTCGCCTTCGACGAGATGGGCGCCCGTCGGCAGCGGCGCGTCGCCGGGAAGCGTCTCGATCCCGACGAGTTGCTTGCGACCCCTGTCCTCGGCGACCGGCAGGAACAACGAGCGCTTGCCGATATATTCGTCCTTGCGCTGCAGGCGCGGACCGGCGACGCCGAGATCGTGCGGCATGGTCGAGCCGTCGGTGTCCTTGCCGATGATCAGGAAGCCCTTTTCGGCGCGCAGGATCATCAGCGCCTCGGAGCCCATCAGCCCGCCGCCAAACGCCGGCAGCGCCGCCATGATCTTCGCCCGCAAGGATCTCGCGCGCGACACGGGGACCGACAGTTCGTAGGAGCGGTCGCCGGTGAAGCTGACGCGCGCCACGCGCAATGGCGCGCCGTCGTAGGCGCCGGTGGTGAAGGCCATGTGCGGCAGGCTTTGGTCGTCGAGCGCGACTCCGAGGCCGAGCGTCGCGACCAGATCGCGCGAACGCGGGCCGGTCAGCGTCAGGGTCGCCCAATGCGCGGTCGTGTCGTGGATCACGACGCGGGCGGGGTTGAAGCGGTCCTGCCGCCAGAGTTCGAGCCGCGTCACCACGGCGTCCGTGTGCCCCGACGAGCACGAGACGAGGAAGCGGTCGTCGGCGAGGCGCAACGTGACGCCGTCGTCGTAGACGACGCCGCTCTCCGACAGGATGAATCCGTAGCGGATCTTTCCCGGCTTCAGCGTCGACAGGCGGTTGTAGCTATGGAAGTCGACCAGCGCCGCCGCCTCCGGCCCGATCACCTCGATCTTGCCGAGCGACGAGCCGTCGAACAGCGCGACCGTATCGCGGGCGCGCTTGGTCTCGCGCTGGACCGCGAGATCCGGATCGTCGGGGCCGTACCAGGCGGGGCGCAGCCAGCCGCCGTATTCGCGCATCTGCGCGCCGTCGGCGCGATGCTCGGCCTCCAGCGGCAGGCGCTTCAGCGGGTTCAGCAACTCGCCGCGCCGCCGGCCGCCGATGACGGCGATCGGCACGGGAACGAAGGGCGGGCGGTAGGTGGTCGTCCCGGTCTCGTCGATGGTGCGGCCGGTCAGCGCCGCCATGGCGGCGAGGCCGTTGACGCCGGACGTCTTGCCCTGGTCGGTCGCCATGCCGAGCGTGGTGTAGCGCTTCAGGTGCTCGACCGAGACGTAGCCCTCGCGGCCGGCGAGCGCGACGTCCTTCAGCGTGACGTCGCTCTGGAAGTCGATCCAGCGGCGGCCGGGCGCGTCGGGCTTCGGCCAGTGCGCGGTCACCCGATAGAGCCCCTGCGGCGCGTTGGGCGCGGGGCCCTCGCCGCCGCCGGCCGCGTGGCCCTGGCGCAGCGCCGCGTCGAGCGTGAAGGCGCCGTTGGCGGCGCCGGCGACGACCACGCCTTCGACCGGAACGCTCGGCACGAGCGCCGCGAGGCTGTCGTCGTAGCGGAGCTTGCCGCGCGCCTGCATGTAGAGGTGGACCGTCGGCGTCCAGCCGCCCGAGAGGAGCAGCGAATCGGCCGGCCGCGTCGCGCCCCTCGCCTTGACCCCGGTCACGCCGGAGCGGCCGAAGACGGCTTCGATCTCTGCGTCGCCCGTGACCCGGAGCGCCGTGGCGGGGACTTCGGCGCGGGTGTCGAAGATCTCGACTTCGGCGCCGGCCTCGGCGAGCGCTTCGGCCGCCGCATAAGCGCTGTCGTTGTTGGTCGCGACCGCTATCCGCCGCCCGACCAGCACGGCGTAGCGGCGGAGATAGGCGAGCGCCGCGTCGGCCGACATCACGCCCGGCCGGTCGTTGTCGGGGACGGCGAGCGGCCGTTCGATCGCGCCGGCGGCGACCACGATTTTTTTTGGCTGGATGCGCCAAAGCGCGTCGGGCTCGCTCGCGCGCCGCTCCCAGGCGCAGACGAGATTGTGGTCGTAGACGCCGTAGGCGGTCGTGCTCGTCGTCACCCTGCCGCCGGCGGCGCGCACGGCGGCGCAAACCGCTTCCGCCCATTCGCGCCAGAAGCCGCCCTCGATCGCGCCGCCGCGATGGACGAGGCTGCCGCCGACGTCGGCGCGGTCGTCGACCAGGAACACCGTCTCACCGCGGCGCGCGGCGACGCTCGCCGCCGCGAGTCCGGCCGGGCCGGCCCCGACGACGAGCAGGTCGCAGCGGGCGTTGAAGTGGGGAGCGTCGGCCGGCGGCCGGTTTTCGGCGTCGAGACGGCCGAGGCCCGCCATGGCGCGCACGAGCGGTTCGAACGTCTCCCAGCGCGGCCAGAGGAAGGTCTTGTAATAGAAGCCCGACGGCATGAAGCCCGAGAACGAGTCGAGCAGGCTCGCCCGGTCCTCGGCTGCGCTCGGCGCGGCGTTGACCGAGCGGACGGCGAGGTCGTTCTCCAGCGGTTCGACGGTGGCGCGCAGGTTCGGCGTCGTGCGGCCGGCGCGCGTCACGTCGACGATGGCGTTCGGCTCCTCGGTCCAGGCGCCCCACACGCCGCGCGGACGATGGTACTTGAAGCTCCGGCCGACGATGCGGACGCCGTTGGCGATGAGCGCCGAGGCGATGCTGTCGCCGGCGGCGCCGAGGTAAGGCTTGCCGTCGAAGGTGAAGGCGAGCGGGCGGCCGCGGTCGATCGCGCCGCCGGTTGGAAGGCGAAAACCGCTCATGACGCGCGCCCCGGGGTTTCGGCTCCGAGGACGGCGTTGGTCGCCGTATCGCGGGTCATGACGAACATGTCCATGCAGGCGAGATGCAGCCAGATCTCGCGCGCCGGCCCCCTCGGGTTGGCGTTGACGTAGAGATAGTCGGCCCAGTCGGCCTCGCCGACCGTGCCGGCGGGTTCGGGTCGGGGCTTCGGCTCGCCGACATAATGGAACTCGGTCTCGTCACGCGGACCGCAGAAGGGGCAGGGGAAAAGCATGGGGCGTCTCTAATGGGCGATGCCGGAGCCGGCGGCTTCGTCGATCAGGCGGCCGGTGCGGAACCGGTCGAGGTCGAACGGGCGGCTGATTTCATGATGCGAGCCGTTGGCGAGCAGATGCGCGAGCAGCACGCCGCCGGCCGGGATCGCCTTGAAGCCGCCCGTGCCCCAGCCGCAGTTGAGGTAAAGTCCGGGGACTGGCGCAGGGCCGATGAGCGGCGACGAATCGGGGACCACGTCGACCACGCCGCCCCATTGCCGCATCAGCTTCAACTGGCCGAACGCCGGAAACATCTCGGTCAGGCCGGAGAGGATGATCTCCTGCATCGGCGGATTGCCGCGCTGGCCGTAGGAGGGGACGCGGTCGAGACCGCCGCCGATCAGGATCTCGCCCTTGTCCGACTGGCTGACATAGGTCCCGGTGCCGAGATGCAGGACCACGGTGTCGAGACAGGGCTTGGTCGGCTCGCTGACCATCGCCTGCAGGGTGTAGGAGTGGATCGGCAGCCGGACGCCGGCCTTGGCCATGAGCCGCGACGAATGCCCGGCGACCGCGACCCCGACCGCGCCGGCGCGGATCTCGCCAAGCGTGGTCTCGACCCCGACGCAGGCGCCGTTCTGCATGACGAAGCCGGTGACTTCGCAATTCTCGACGATGTCGACCCCGAGGCCGTCGGCCGCACGCGCGTAGCCCCACGCGACCGCGTCGTGGCGGGCGGTGCCGCCGCGCGGATGAAACACGCCGCCGTTCGGCAGGTAGCGCGAATCGAGCGACTGGCTGATCAGCGGCAGCCGCTTGCGGATCTCGTCCGGCCCCCAAAGCTCGGCGTCGACGCCGTTGAGCTGCATGGCGTTGGCGAGGCGGGCGGCGATCTCCATCTGCCCCGGCGTGTGGGCGACGTTGAGGATGCCGCGCTGGCTCAGCATGACGTTGAAATTGAGCTCGCGCGACAGGCCCTCGTAGAGCCGGAGCGCGAGGTCGTAGAGCGCGACCGATTCCGGATAGAAATAGTTCGACCGCACGGCGGTGGTGTTGCGGCCGGTGTTGCCGCCGCCGATCCAGCCTTTTTCGATCACCGCGACGCTGCGGCGACCGTGGGTCCTGGCGAGATAATAGGCGGTCGCGAGGCCGTGGCCGCCGCCGCCCACGATCACGAAATCATAGGCCGGCTTCGGCCTCGCCTTGCGCCAGGCCTGCGGCCAGCCTTTGTGGCCGGTGAGACCCTGGCGCAGAATGGTCAGTGCGGAATAGCGGGCGGTCATGGCTGCTCGTCGAAGTCCCCGGCGCCGGCGTGGCGCATGGCGTAGGCGCGGAAGGCGGAGAGTTCGTCGTCGCTCGGCCTCACGCCGGTGATGGTTTCGAGGTAATGCGGCGCGAGCGCCAGACGCGCCTCCATCGGCTCGCGGATGTCGAGGGCATAGTAGCCGATCTGCACGGTGTAGAGCGCCCGCGCCCGCACCAGCGCGTCGTTCGGGGCGAAGCCGTGCCGGGCGAACATCGCCTCGATCGCCGCCATGCGCTCGCGGTCGGCGAGGTCGAGGCGGCGCCGCGCGACCTCGGAGGTCTGCGCCCAGGCGCGCACCGCCATATCGAGCCTTGGGCTGAACAGCGCGGAATCGACCCAGCAGCGGAAGACGTTGCAGACCGCTTCGGTGATCGTCGCCGCCGGCGCCTTCGCCTGACGGACGATCGAGCGGGTGTTGCGCGCGTCCCATTTCGTCAGGAGCGCGTCGTGCAATCCGTCGCGGCTGTGGAAATGCCAGTAGAAGCTCGATCGCGACACGCCGAGCCGCGCGCTGAGATCGAGCACGCTGACCGCCCCGATCCCGCCGCGCGCCAGGAGCGCGAGCGCGAGGTCCAGCCAGTCGTCGCGGGTCGCCCGGCCGCCGCTCGCCGCGGCCGCCGCGGCCGCCAGCGCGGTCATCCGCGCATCGCCTTGCCAGCCGGATCGTAGGGCGAGGGGGCGATCACCCGCGCGCCGCGCTCGACGCCGACGATGTGGACCGTGAGCGCGGTCCCGACCGCGGCGCAGTCGGGCGCGACCAGCGCCATCGCGAGGCTCTTGCCGACCGTGTGGCCGTATCCGCCCGAGGTCACGAAGCCGACGAGCTCGCCGCCGCTCCAGATCGGCTCGTAGCCGGAGGCGTCGGCGTCGAGCGCGTCGATCTCCAGCGTCACGAGCTGGCGCGCGGGAGGCGGACCGTCCCGTTCGGCGAGCGCTGCGGCGCGGCCGAGGAATTCGCCTTTGTCCCAGGCGATCCATCGGTCCATCCCGGTCATGCGCGGGGTGTAGGCCTGGGTGAACTCGGCCGTCCAGATGCCGAAGCTCTTCTCCAGCCGCAGCGAATTGAGGGCGTTATAGCCGTATTCGCGCAGGCCGAGGCCCTCTCCGGCCTCGAGCAGGGTCCGGCGCAGCGTCTCATGTTCCAGCGCGCGGCAGTTGATCTCGTAGCCGAGTTCGCCCACCACCGAAATGCGCGCGATTCGCGCCCGCACCAGGCCGACGTCGACGACGCCGGCCGCCATGAACGGCATGGCGGCGTGGGATACGTCCTGATGGGTCACGCGCTCGAGCAGGGCGCGCGCCTTCGGGCCCGAGATCGAGAAGCCGATCACGTCGTCGGAGATGTCGCGCACATGGACGCCCGGGCGGCCGTGGTCGCCGAACCAGCGCATGTGCCAGGCGCGCAGATAATAAGAGCCCTCGATCCAGAAGGTCCCGTCGCCCCAGTTGACCAATGTCAGGTCGCCCTTGAGCCGGCCGGTCTCCGAGAGCATCGGCGCGAGCTTCGCCCGGCCCGGCTTCGGCAGCTTCGCCACCGTCATCGCGTCGAGCCAGCGCTCGGCCTCGGGGCCGGCGACCTCGTAGCGCGAGAACGGGGCGATATCGAGCAGCCCGACGCCTTCGCGCACGGCGCGGCATTCGGCGGCGACGAACTCGAACGCGTTCGAGCGCTTGAGCGTCGGCTTTTCCCGGAAACCGGGCGTGGCGAAATAGAGCGGGGTCTCGAGGCCCCAGGAATTGCCCCACTGGGCGCCGGCCGCGGTCATCGCGTCGTAGCTCGGCGTCGTCTTCAGCGGCCGCCCGGCCGGCAGCTGCTCGTTGGGGTAGGTCATCACGAAGCGCCGGGCGTAGAATTCGCCGGTCGTCTGGCGGATGTATTCGCGGTTGGCCGCATAGGCGCCGTAGCGGGCGATGTCGAGGGGGAAAGAATCGCCGGCCGGCTCGCCGTGGATCATCCACTCGGCCAGGGTCTTGCCGACGCCGCCGCCCTGCAGGAAGCCCGCCATCACGCCGCAGGCGAGCCAGTAGCCGGGCTTGCCCGCGACCGGCCCGACCAGCGGATTGCCGTCGGGAGAGAAGGTGAAGGCGCCGTTGACCCATTTGCGGATGCCGGCGGTCTGCAGCACCGGATAGCGGCGGTAGACCAGTTCGAGCTCGGTCGAAATCCGGTCGATGTTTTCCTGCAGGAGTTCGACGCCGTAGTCCCACGGCGCGCCGTCCATCGACCAATGTTGCGGACGGGTCTCGTAGATCCCGACCAGCATGCCCTTCTGGTCCTGGCGCATGTAGGTGTAGCCCTCGAGGTCGACCACCATCGGCATTTCGGCCTTGAGCGCCGCGACTTCGGGAATCGTCTCGGTGACGAGATAATGGTGCTCGAGCGGCGAGACCGGCAGCTCGAGCCCGACCATGCGCCCGACCTGCTTCGCCCACAGGCCGGCGGCGTTGACCACGTGCTCCGCGTTGACGGTCCCGTTTTCCGTTACGACGTCCCAGGTCCGGTCCGGCCGCGGGATCAGGTCGAGCACGCGGTTGTGCTCGATCACCTCCGCCCCGCGCTTCTTCGCGGCCCCGGCGTAGGCCCACACGGTTCCGGTCGTGTCGACATAGCCCTCGCGGTCGGCCCACATTCCGCCGAGCACGCCGTCGACGTCGATGATCGGGCAGGCGGCCTTGATCTCCTCGGGCGTCATCAGCCGGACGTCGTCGATGCCGATCGCCTGGAAGCGCCGATAATTGGCTTGCAGCCATTCCCAGCGCTCGGGCGCGGAGGCGACATGGACGCCGCCGGTCATGTGCATGCCGATCGCCTGACCTGATTCGGCTTCGATCTCTTTCAGCAGGTCGATTGTGTAAGCCTGCAGGATCGCCATGTTCGGATTGGCGTTCAGGGCGTGAAAGCCGCCGGCCGCATGCCAGGATGACCCCGCCGTCAGCACCGACCTCTCGATCAGGGCGACGTCGGACCAGCCGAACTTGGCGAGATGGTAAAGAACCGAGGCGCCTACGACGCCGCCGCCGATAACCACGACGCGATAGTGCGATTTCATGCCCGCAAGCTCCGGAAGACGCGCATTCGGGAGCGTAGTCAACCCGCGGCGGCGCGTCTAGACAGATGTGTCCAGACCGCTTCGATGGCTTTTTTCGGGCGGAGTGTGGCTTTTGTAACCTTGTCGCATTGCGAAGAATGAGGGTAAGGAGGAATCTCGACCGCCATGGCGCCCGCGCAAGGCGAACGAGGTTTTGCCGGTTCGGCGGCGGGGGAGCCGGAAAGGGGGATGCAAGCCAGAACGGAGATCGGGATCGGCCGGCCCGCCAGCGTCAAACCTGACGGAGATCTGCTATTCCAGTCAAGGACATGCCGGAAGTTCGGCGCGACGAGCCCGACGGCTTGGCGTTCCGGAGAAACAGAGACGCGAGGCGCAAAATGACGCGCCGCCAGGAGTCCATGCGAGTGTACGCGCTCGGGAGCGACAAAGACTGATGACTCGGGGCGCAGTCCTGACGCTCGGAGCGATCGCGAGCCTCGCAGGCCTGAGCGCTGCGCGAGCCGGGGACGCGACTCTGTTCGGGTGGCCGTCGCTATCCCCGATCGCGCCTGCCGTCACCGAGGTCCTTCCGAGCCTTCCCCAGAACTGGCACGACTTGCCGCTTCAGCTGCACGTGTCGGAATCGATCGGCTACAACAGCAACTTTCTCAACGTGCCGACGGGACCCGGGGCGGCTGCGGCCGCCTACGGACGTCCGGTCGGGACGATGCAGTCGATTTCCACCTATGGAGCGACGTTCCAGAACGAAATCAGCGGTCAGAAGCTGTTCGCCGACGTGAATTGGGGCATGTATCGCTATCTGAACAATGGCCATTACAATACCGGGCACAGTTCGGCTGACCTCGGCGACAATTTCACCCTCGGCTCGAAATGCACCGGCAGTCTGAAACTGTCCGAAAGTTCGGCGCCGTCCACACCCGGGCAGCAGGTCGGGGTGAATGTCATCAACAACCTGACGACTCTGTCCGCGACGGAGAACGCAAGCTGCATCGTCAACGGAGAATATTCGGCGCTCTTCAACAGCGGCTACACGAAATCGACCAATTCGGCCTTGCCAGACAAGCCGAACGACTATCAGTCGATCTTCGCCGCCGCCGGAATCAGTTACGCCGTTTCGGAGACCAATAGCCTTCAGGTTTTGGCGACGCTCACGGGGACGAAATACACGAGCCGTCAGCCGGTCTTCAATTCGCAGGGTCTGGTCGACAACATCACCACTGAACAGGTCATGGCGACCTACACCAAGAGCTTCAGTCCGAATCTGTCGGTCAACGCGCAAGTCGGCGTGTTGGGTTACAACGACACTTATCTTGGCGTTAATTTTCCCAAGACCCTTTTGCCGCAATATTCTTTGAGCGTGCAATGGTCGGTGACGCCGAAACTCTCGGTGTCCGCGAGCGCCTCTCGCCTCGCCTCCGCTCCGTCGGCCGTGGTCAGCAATCTCCAGATCACCGAATCCGCGACCGGGAGCTTCGCCTATCGCCTGACCCCGAAGATCGGGGTCGGCGGCAATCTTTTCGCGACCTATTCGACCGGCGCCGCGACTCCTTTCCTGTACAATTCGCCGTTGGCCCCCTATGCCTCCAGCCAAAGGACCTATGGCGGCGGCACGAATGTGAGCTATGCCGTTTCGCCGTTTCTCTCCGCCAACCTGAGCTACCAATATACGAGATCGGTCCAGTCCACCTTGACGTGGAACACCAGCTTGATCTTGTTGGCTTTGAACTTCAACCCTTATTGAGACTCCAAACCTGGAGCGCGACACATGCGAACGTTACTGCAAATGGTTCGAATCCAGGCGATCGCCGCGGCCGTCATGGTCTGCGCGCTTCTGCCGGGCGGCGGCGCGCACGCCGAGGGCGGCCGGGTTCTCACGAAGTCCGACGTGGTCACGATCCGTGTCGTGAGCCAACCGGACATGGACACGACGTCCCGGGTCGAGCAGGACGGGACGATCCAGTTCCCCTACGTCGGGCGCATCAAGGCCGCGGGCCTGAGCGAAGACGGGCTGGCGCGAACCATCGAGCGTCGCCTGGCGGCGCGACAGATCGTGACGGATCCGCACGTGCTGATCGAAATCGCCAACTTCGGCGCGCAAGTGAGCGTCCAGGGCCAGGTCGGTTCGCCGGGCCTCTACACGATCGACCGGGCGACGACCCTGACCCAGATCCTGGCGCGCGCCGGCGGGTTGCGCGACAGCGGCGCGACCGTCGTCGTGCAAAGGCAGGGGGCGCATGGCAAGATCGTCAAGCGGTATGACGGAAAGGACATTGTGTCGGGGAAAGTCGACGGCAACCACATTATGGTCGAAAACAACGACGAGATATTCGTCGACCTCGCGCCTTTCTACTATGTTTATGGTTATGTCGGACGGACCGGAGAGTTTCAGTTGACGCGCCCGATCACCGTGCAGCAGGCGATCGCCATCGCCGGCGGGCTGAGCCAGCTTGGATCGGATTGGCGGCTGAAGATCAAGCGCCGGACGGCGGACGGACAGACGGAGGAGGTGCCGGCTACGCTCGACGACCAGGTTCAGGCCAACGACACGATCATCGTCAACGAGCGCCTGTTCTGATGCGGCAGTCGGCGGCAGCGTGGCGCAAGCGAAATCGGCTATTGCCTGCGGCGGCCTTTGTCCCTTGCGCGCTGCGACGCGCGCCTAGTGAGAGCCTTACCCGATGACCTTGAACGTCAACCGCCAGATCGATCCCGACGTGGTCTCTGTTCGTTCGAGCAGCGACCCGATCGAACAGCAGATTCTGGCGGCCGGCAATTTGAGCGACGCGCAGGTGGAGGCCATTCGAGGCTTCCAGCGCCGCAAGGGCCTGACCTTCGGCGAGGCGGCGATCACCCTGGGGCTGGTCCGGCGCGACAGCCTGTTCCTCGCGCTTTCGAAACGCTACAACTACCCGGTCCTGAGCTTCGGCGGCGACGAGGCCCGGTTCTCGCGCGAACTCGTGGTCGGCTTCCAGCCGTTCAGCGCCGGCGCGGAAGCGTTTCGCTCCATCCGCTCGGCGTTGGCGACCGGTCCGCTGTCGCAGGGCAAGAACGCCTTCGCCGTGATCGGCGCGCATGCCGGCGTCGGGGCGACCTATTTCGCCGCCAATCTGGCGCTCTCGTTCGCGCAAATGGCCGTTCCGACGCTCCTCGTCGACGCCAACCTCAGGCGGCCGCGACTGGCGTCGCTGTTTGGCGTGAACCCGAAGACCGAAGGCCTGGTCGACGCCCTGACCAGCGCCGACGCCCGTGCGGCGCCGGTCGCCGTCGATATCGTCCCGGGCCTCTCGCTGCTGGTGGCCGGCGCGACGGCGCCCCATCCCCAGGAATTGCTCAGTTCAAAAGAATTCCTGAACCTCTCCCAGAACGCGCAGCGGAACTACGGCGTCGTCATCTATGACACGCCGGCCGCGCTCGAGAACGCGGACGCCTATGTCGTCGCCTCGCGAGTGGGCTCCGCCATCCTCGTCGGGCGGCGCAACAGGACGAGGGTGAACGACGTCAAGACCGTGGTGTCCACGCTGGAGAGCTTTCAGTGCGAGATCGCCGGCACGGTCTTCGCCCGCTACTGACTCTGGCGCAGCAGCATCGCGTCTCCGGAGCGCCGGCGGCGCCCGCGTTCGCCCTGTCGGGGGTCGTCGGTTGAGCCTCCGACCTCGTCCTGAGGAGCGCGGCCGGAGGCTGCGCGTCTCGAAGGACGCTCCAGAACGCGCCTGAACGGTCGGCGCTGACGGGAACGTCCTTCGAGACGCCCGCTTCGGGGGCTTCTCCAGGCGCGCAGCAGACGGTGCAGTCCTTAGGAGTTAAGCGGACTTGCCTATCGACGGCAAGCCGTGGGAAATCGATCCATCCCGTCGCGTGGACGGACTGGGTCGCCATGACGTTCTTCAATGACCCGCGCGTGCGGGCCGTCGTCTATCAGGGCCTGCTCGTCGCGGCGCTCGGAGCGCTGTTGCTCGGCGGCGTGTACAACGCCTATGTCAACATGCAGGCGCGCGGCATTCCCACCGGCTTCGGCTTCTGGAGCCAGGTCGCCGGTTTCAATATCAACCTGCACCTGATCCCGTATTCCGCGGTCTCCACCTATGGACAGGCGTTCTGGGTCGGCCTGATCAACACCCTGCTCGTCGCGGCGATCGGCATCCCGCTCGCCACCCTGCTGGGCTTCGCGGTCGGCGTCGCGCGGCTCTCGCCGAACTGGCTCCTGTCGCGCAGCGCGCGGATCTATACCGACGTGCTGCGCAATACGCCGCTCCTGCTGCAACTCCTGTTCTGGTACAACGCCGTCCTCAAGGCGCTGCCCGGGCCGCGGCAATCGATCGCGCTCGGAGGCGCGGTGTTTCTGAACAATCGCGGCCTCTACCTGCCGGCGCCGATCCCGCAGGCGGGCGCGCCATGGTTCGTCGCGTCCATGATCGCGGCGGTCGTCCTGGCGCTGCTCTATCGCCGCCGGGCGCGCATCGTGCAGGCGCTGACCGGGGCGCAGTCGCCCAGCGGTCGGGTGGCTCTGGCTCTCGTCGTCGGCCTGCCGGCGCTGGCCGTGGTCGCGACCGACGCCCCTTTCGACTTCGAGGTGGCGACGCTCTCCGGCTTCAACCTCAAGGGCGGCGTTCAAGTCATCCCCGAACTGGCGGCGCTGGTCTTCGGTCTCGTCACCTTCACCGCGGCCTTCATCGCCGAGATCGTCCGCGCCGGCGTTCAGGCCGTCTCGCGCGGCCAGGTCGAGGCGGCGGCGGCGCTCGGCCTTCACCGCGGCCTTGCGAACCGACTCGTGGTCGTGCCTCAAGCGATGCGCCTCATCGTTCCGCCGCTGACCTCGCAATATCTGAACCTGGTCAAGAACTCGTCGCTGGCGGTGTTCGTCGGCTACCCGGACCTGGTCCAGATCTTCGCCGGCACGGTGCTGAACCAGACCCAGGCGGCGGTGCAGGTAATGGCGATCACGATGGGGGTCTATCTCGCGCTGTCGCTCGCGGTGGCGGCGGCGCTGAACGCCTATAACGCGCGCTACGCGCTCAAGGAGCGCTGACGTGTCGGACGCGATCGCCTTCGTCCGCGAGCGGTCCGAACCGCTCGATCCGCCGCCGACGCTGGCCGGCGGCGCGATCGCATGGGCGCGCGCGAACCTGTTTTCGTCGTTCGGCTCGACGCTGACCACCGTCGCGTTCATCGCGCTCGCGCTGTGGCTGGTCCCGCCGCTCGTGCGATGGGCGACGATCGACGCGGTGTGGGCCGCCCCCGACGGCGCTCTCTGCCGACAGAACCAGGACGGCGCCTGCTGGGCCTTCGTCGCGGCCAAGATGGACTACCTGCGCTACGGCTCCTATCCGATCGCCGAGCGCTGGCGCGTCGACGCCGCCGAGGCCCTCGGCGCCGCGCTGATCGTCTGGCTCCTCTGGCCGACCGCGCCGAAGCGGGGATGGGCCGCGCTGCTGTTTTTCGTCGCCTATCCGTTCGCGGCCTTCGTGCTCCTGCGCGGATCGCCGCGGTTCGGTCTGCCGATGGTGGACACGATCCTCTGGGGCGGCGTTCTCGTCACGCTCTTGACCGCGCTGGTCGCAATCGTCTTTTCGCTGCCGCTCGGCGTGCTGCTCGCGCTCGGGCGACGGTCGCGATTGCCGGTCGTGCGGCTCGCGAGCGTCCTGTTCATCGAGGTCATGCGCGGCGTGCCGTTCATCACCGTGCTGTTCATGACGAATACGATGCTGCCGCTGTTCGTGCCGGAGGCGTGGACGCCGGACCGGCTGATCAGGCCGCTGATCGGCATGGCGCTGTTCTCGGCCGCCTATATGGCCGAGGAGGTGCGCGGCGGCCTCCAGCTCCTGCCGCGCGGGCAGTACGAAGGCGCGATGGCGCTGGGGCTGAACTATCCGCGCATGATGGGGCTGGTGATTCTTCCGCAGGCGCTGACCATGGTCATTCCCGGGATCGTCAACAATTTCGTCGGCCTGTTCATGGACACGACGCTCGTCTCGGTCGTCGGCGTCACCGACTTCCTCGAGGCGATGAACAACGCGTTCAAGGACCCGGCCTGGAGCGGGCCGACCATCATGGCGACCGGCTACGTTTTCGCCGGCCTGTTCTACTTCGCCTTCTGCTGGGGCATGGCGCGCTATTCGACCCATGTCGAGCGCCGGCTGGCCGCAGGACGCGGGCGATGACCGGGGCGGCGACGACCATCGGCCCGGCGGTGTCGTTCGTCGGCGTGCACAAATGGTATGGGACCTTCCACGCCTTGCGCAACGTCAACCTCACCGTCGCGCGCGGCGAGCGGATCGTCGTGTGCGGGCCGTCGGGCTCCGGCAAGTCGACGCTGATCCGCTGCGTCAACCGACTGGAGGAGCACCAGCGCGGATCGATCGTCGTCGACGGCGTCGAACTGACGCCCGATATCGAGCGCATCGACGATGTGCGGCGCGAAGTCGGCATGGTGTTCCAGAGCTTCAATCTGTTTCCCCATCTGACCGTGCTGGAGAACTGCACGCTGGCGCCGATCTGGGTGAGGCGGATGCCGAAGCGCGAGGCCGAGGACCTCGCCATGCGGCTGCTGACGCAAGTGAAGATCCCGGAGCAGGCGGCGAAATATCCGGGCCAGCTTTCCGGAGGGCAGCAGCAACGCGCAGCGATCGCCCGCGCGCTGTGCATGACGCCGAAGATCATGCTGTTCGACGAGCCGACCTCCGCGCTCGATCCCGAAATGGTGAAGGAGGTGCTCGACACGATGACGGCGCTCGCCGAGGCCGGCATGACCATGATCGTCGTCACCCACGAGATGGGCTTCGCCCGGCAGGTCGCCGACCGGGTGGTGTTCATGGACAACGGCGAGATCGTCGAGATCAACGCGCCGGGTCCCTTCTTCGACGATCCGCAGCACGAACGGACACGGCTGTTCCTGCGCCAGATCCTGCGCTGACCGCGGATATATCGGTGACACTTGCTTTTTTGCTTATTTTCCGATACTCGCCGGATCAGCCTGGAGCGTCCGTTGGCCCGAATCGCGCGCTACGTCGTCCCCGATCTGCCGCACCACGTGACGCAGCGCGGCAACCGGCGCGAGCCGGTGTTCTTCGGCGACGACGACTATCGCCTCTACCGCGACCTCCTGCGCGAAGCCTGCGACAAGGCGGGCGTCGCCGTCTGGGCCTATTGCCTGATGCCCAATCACGTCCATCTCATTCTGACGCCGACGACCGCGGATGGTCTGGCGCGCGCGCTCGGCAAGGCGCACCGACGCTACAGCGCCTATGTCAATGCGCGGCTCAGGGTGACCGGACACCTGTTTCAGTCGCGCTTCGGCTCGGTCGCGATGGATGAGCGTCATCTGATGGCGGCGGCGCGCTATGTCGCGCTCAATCCGGTGCGGGCGGGGCTTGTCGAGCGCGCCGAGGACTGGCCGTGGTCGAGCGTCCGTGCGCATCTTGCGGAACGGAGCGACGGACTGGCGGACGTGGGGCCGCTGCTGTCGCGGGTCGCCCGTTTCGCCGATCTGCTCGAAGAGGAGCCCGAGGCGGAGGCGGTGGCTGCGCTGCGCGCCGCCGAAGGGATCGGACGGCCGCTTGGCTCCGCCGCGTTCCTCGACCGCCTGGCCGAAGAGACCGGGCGCGACCCGAGGCCGGGGAAGCGGGGGCGCAAGCCGAAGCCCCGCACGATCGAGCGTTAGCTTCGCGGGAAATTGGTATTGAAATAAGTGTCACCGATTTTTCGTTTCCTGTCGGAGGCGCTTTCCTGTAAGTCCAACCGGGTCGATCACGAACCGGGCTGACGCCGATGTCCTCTCGATCCCTCGCGCAGCCCATCTCGGCCGGCCTCGTGACCGCCTTCGTCGGTTTCGCGTCGTCGTTCGCCGTCGTGCTGAAGGGACTGGTTGCGGTCGGCGCCACGGACGCGCAGGCGGCCTCGGGCCTGATGGCGCTTTCCGTCGCGATGGGCGTCGCCGGCGTCGTGCTGAGCTTCGCGACGCGAATGCCGATCTTCGTCGCCTGGTCGACGCCCGGCGCCGCGCTTCTGGCGGCGACGGGCGCGACTCCGGGCGGGTTCCCCGCCGCGGTCGGCGCCTTTCTCGTGGTCGGATTGCTCCTGATCGCCGCCGGGCTCATCCGGCCGTTCGGGCGGCTGATCGCGGCGATCCCGGACCCGCTCGCCAACGCCATGCTCGCCGGCGTGCTTTTTGGCCTGTGCCTGAAGCCGATCGCCGCGCTGATCGAGGCGCCGGTCGGCGCCGGCCTGATCGTGCTCTCCTGGCTGGTCGTCTCGCGCTGGAAGCGGGTCTATGCGACGCCGATCGCCGCGCTGGTCGCGGGCGCCGTCATCGCCGCAAGCGGCCGCGCCACAGGCATCGACGTGATGAGCATCACGCCGCGGCCGGTTTTCGTGACGCCGACCTTTTCGCTCGACGCCGTCATCGGCATCGGCCTGCCGCTGTTCCTCGTCACCATGGCGTCGCAGAACCTGCCGGGACTCGCGGTCCTCGGCGCCTACGGATTCCGCCCCAACCCGGGCCGGATGATCTGGACGACAGGCGCTTTCAGCCTCGTCGCCGCGCCGTTTGGCGGGCACGCGGTCAATCTGAGTTCGATCGCCGCGGCGCTGTGCGCATCGCCCGACGCCTCGCCCGATCCGGGCAAGCGCTGGATCGCCGCCGCGACCGCCGGCGCGACCTCGGCCGTGTTCGGGCTTCTCGCCGGCGCGGTGACCGCGCTCGCCTCCGGCGCGCCGATCCTCGTCGAAGCTGTCGCCGGACTTGCGCTGCTCGGGGCGTTCGGCTCGGCGCTGCACAATGCGCTCGCCCAGGCGGCGGAGCGCGAGGCGGCGCTGATCACCTTCCTGGTCACCGCGTCCGGGGTCACGATCTACGGGGTCGGCGGCGCGTTCTGGGGGCTCGTCGCCGGCGGAGCGGTGTTGGCTCTGACCCGCGCCGGCGCTTCGCCGCTCAAGCGTCAGGCCCCGTAGAGCCAGTCGTAGCGCGCGCTCAACGCCTTGCCGCCGAGCACGCGCATCGTGGCGTCGCGGGCCAGCGCCAGCGCCCCGGCCATGTGATAGATGCGGCCCTGGCGCAGCGCCTCGGTCTGCACCCGCGTCGCTCGGGCGACTCGAGCGCGGGAGTAGGCGGCCAAGGCCTGCGGGACGTCGTCCGTCTCCGCCAGCACGTTCGCCAGCGCGCCGGCGTCCTCGATCGCCTGCGCGGCTCCTTGCGCCAGAAACGGAACCATCGGGTGGGCGGCGTCGCCGACCACCGCGATCCGGCCGAGCGCAAAGGCTCCGAGCGCGGGACGACCGAAGAGGGGCCAGGCGCGCCAGTTTTCGGCGGCGGCGAGGAGCTTGCGCGTCGACGCCGACCAGGAGGCGAAGGCGCGGTCGAGCGCGGGGCGGTCGGCGACGCCGTCCCAGGCGTGGTCGGTCTCGCTTCCGCGCCACGAATCCTCGATTACGGCGACGATATTGACGATCGAATTGGCCCGTAACGGATAATGGACCAGGTGGGCGTTGGGGCCGAGGCGAAGCACGACCCTGGCCTCTCGCCAGCGTCGGTCCACTCGGTCGGCGGGCGCCGTCGCGCGAAAGGCGACCCGTCCGGTGAAGGCGGGACCGTCGGTCTGGCTCGACGCCAACTGGCGGCGCGCCTGCGACCGCAGGCCGTCCGCGCCGATGACGAGATCGGCGGCGTCTTTCCCGCCCTGCGCGAACTCGACCGCGGCCAGGTCGCCGTCGGTCGCCGCGCTTGCGACGGGTGCGCCCAGCGTCAGCCGGATCCTCGGGTCGGCCAGGGCCACGCGCGCGAGCGCCTGCTGAAGGTCGGCGCGATGCATGGCGAGATAGGGCGCGCCCCAGCGCCGCTCGGCGTCGCCGAGCGCGAGCTGCATCAGGACCGCGTCGTCCGACCCGCGCAGCACGGAGACCGCGTCGGGAACCATCGCGACGTCGCGGACCGCATCGAGCGCGCCGAGTTTAGCCAGGACGCGCGTCGCGTTGGGGGTCAGTTGCAGGCCGGCGCCGAACTCCTCGAGCGCCGGCGCCCGTTCGTAGATCGAGACGTCGAGGCCGGCCCGGGCCGCGGCAAGCGCCGCCGCCAAGCCGCCGACGCCGGCGCCGACGACGATCGCGCGCCGGGCGTCCATGTCAGGCGGCCGTGCGCAGTTCGCACTCCGGCGGCGCGCAGATCCCGGCCAGGGCCGCATCGTAGACGTACCGGGTCGAGCAATACGAGCAGATCGTCTCGCTGTCCGAACCCATGTCGATAAAGATGTGCGGGTGATCGAACGGCGGCCTCGCCCCGGTGCACATGAACTTCTTCACCCGGACCTTGATCGAATGGACACCGGGATCGTTGTGGAAATGGGGAATGGAATGATCGGCCATCGTAGGGATCCTTCTCGCGCGGCGGCCTTAAAGCATGTTCGTTCGCCCGCCGCCAGCACGCGACGCGTTCACACCGGAACCACGTCCACCTCGACCTCGAGATCGTGACGGCCGTACGAAAGCACCACGCTCACGATCGGCGAGGCCTCCGAATAGTCGCGTCCGCGAGCGACCTCGACGTGGTCGTTCTGCACGGCGATCGCGTTGGTGGGATCGAGGTCCATCCAGCCCATCGAGGCGCCGCACCACAGCGACACCCAGGCGTGGGAGGCGTCGGCGCCCGCCAGTCGCTCCTTGCCGGCGGGCGGGATGGTGCGGATGTAGCCGGTGACGTAAAGGGCGGGAAGCCCCAGTCCGCGAAGGCCGGCGATCATGATGTGGGCGAAGTCCTGGCACACGCCGCGGCGATGGGCGAAAGCGACATGGGCGGGCGTCGTCACATCGGTCGCCTCGGGATCATAGGCGAAATCGGCGCAGATCCGGCGGGTCAGCTCCATCGCCGCTTCATAGATCGGTCGGCGCGGCGTGAAGCTCGTGCGCGCATAGGCGGTGGCGTCGTCGAACAGCGAAAGCGCGCGCGAGCGGTAGAGGGCGTTGGCGGGACTGTCGAAGTCGAGCGAGGGCGCTGTCAAGGCTTCGGCCGCGACGGATTCCCAGGGCGGCGAAAACTCCAGCACGGGCGGGCGCTCGATGCGCACCCGGGATACCGCCTCGACGGTCATTTCGCGGTGCGGCTTCTCGATTCTCAGGCTCAGCGCCACGTTGCCGAATGCGTCGATCCGTTCGGCGGGCGGCAGGCATGGCGGATCGGTCTTCAGGCTAAAGCGCTCGAGACTCTGTCCGTCGCGGCTCACCGGCTTCAGCCGCATGATCCCGGTGGTGAGCTCGACCGTCGCGCCGTAGGTGTAGCGGGTGATGTGTGTGACGTCGTAGTTCACGCGAGACCCGTGATCTTTTCGGCCCGGCCGTGGGCGGCGCCCTGAAGGAAATAGCGCGCGGCGATGGCGTCGCCGAGCGCAAGCAGCCGCTGCTCCACCGCCAGAATGCTCGAATCGTCGAGCATTTCGGCGCGTTCGGTGCTGAGATCGGCGAGCAGCGAGGTCGTCAGCCGTCGCGGCTCCTCCAGAATGCCGTCCCGCCGCAGCACCGGCAGCGTCGCAATGCCGTCGTCGATGCGCTTGACCTGAAAGGCGACCGATCTCGGGTTGAACGGGTCGAGCAGGGCCATGTCGCGAACCGGCGCGAGCGCCACGCCGACCAGATAGCGGGAGCTGTAGGTGATCTGGGAGTCGATCAGGTCGAGCATGACGCCGAGGGTCTGCTCGGTGGCGTCGTTGCCGGCGAACTGGCGAAGCAACCGACAGGTGTTCGCGCCGCGCTCCACGCAACGTCCCATGACGTAAAACACCCAGCCAGCGCCCCGGTTGAAGTTCTCGTCGAACAGGCCGGACAACGCGGCGATCACGGTCAGCGCCTCGTCGGTCAGATCGACGATGTCGCCCGCCGACAGCCTGCGGTCGCGCGCCGGATTGATAGAGCCCTCGAGCCGGCCGATCAGCTCCCAGGTCTTGTAGGTGAGGCGCTCGCGAATGACGGAGGCGGCGCTTCGCGCCGAGTGCGCCAGCGCCAGCGCGGAGCCGTGATGCTTCGCGTCGCGCAGCGCCTTGGCGGCGGTTTCGGCCGCTCCCTCCTTGAGAGTCGCCGCGTCCACCGCGCCCCAGCCGACCAGCACCCCCATCAGTCGGTCCAGCGCCTGTCGGCCGACCTGGATCGGCGCGTCGGGATCGACCGAGCGGGCGGCGAGGCAGCGGACCACTCTCAGCGTCGCTTCCGCCCGCTCGAGATAGCGGCCGAACCAGAACAGATTGTCCGCCGCTCGGCTCGGGAGGTTGCCGAGGAGCCGCGTGATGCGGACGCTGTCGGGGCTCGGCAGCAGGCTCGACGCGTCGACGGGCTCTTCGGCCAGCACCCAGACGTCGGCTGATTCGACGCCGTCGCCCATCGACACGGCGCGGGCGTCGAGACGGTCGGAAATTCGGCAGAAGCCGCCGGGCATCACGCGCCAGCCTTGCGGAGTCGCCGCGCAATAGACCCGCAGGACGAAGGGGCGCGGTTCCAGGCGGTTGTCGACCCAGCGCGGCGCCGTCGACAGGCGCACGACTTCCTGGCCGACATAGTCGAGCCCGCGCGCGGCGATGGCGTCGCGCAGCAGGGCCTTTTCTCTGGCGGAGAGTTCCTCCACGACGACGCTCGATCGCCCCTTCAACACCGGCAACTCATTGCCGAAGGCCGGCGCGATGGAGATCGACTCGAACTCGTCGAGGACCCGCTCGCGTTCCTTCGGCTGACCGCACCACCAGGTCGCGGTGTTCGGCATCGACAGATCCTGGCCGAGCAGCCTCCCGGCGAGCGCCGGCAGGAACGCGAGCATCGCGCGCGATTCTATGAAACCGGTTCCCGGCATGTTTTCGACCGCGACACCATCGTGGCGGATCGCATCGAACAGGCCGGCGACGCCGATGCGCGAGGCGGCGTTCAGCTCCAGCGGGTCGCACCAGTCCGCGTCGATGTGACGCCAGATGACGTCGCAACGCTTGAGGCCGGCGATGGTGCGAACGAACACGCGGCCGTCGCGCATCACGAGGTCGTCGCCTTCGACCAGCAAAAACCCAAGATAGCGGGCGAGATAGGCTTGCTCGGAGTAGGTCGCGCTGAGCGCGCCCGGACTGAGGATGGCGATGCGGGGCTCCGCGCGCTGCCCCGCCGACTTGAGGCCGGCTCCAAGCGCCCGGAAGAACGGCGCCAGCCGCTGCACGTTCAACTTCGAATAGAGATCGGAGAAGGCCTGCGAGACCACGAGGCGGTTCTCGAGCGCGTAGCCGCACCCGGACGGGGCCTGCGTCCGGTCGCCGAGCACCCACCAGGACCCGTCGGGGCCCCTGCCGATATCGGCCGCGTAAAGGCGAAGCCCGCGCCCGCCGGGAGGCCTCACGCCGCGCATCTCCGGGACGTAATCCATCGAGCCGGTGATCGCCGCAGCGGGAAGCGCGCCGCTCGCGATCAGATCGCCGGCGCCGTAGACGTCGGAGAGCACTCGCTCCAGCAGTTCGGCGCGCTGACAGATCCCCTCGGCGATCTGACGCCACTCCGCCTCGGTGATCAGCAGCGGCATCCTGCCGATCGGCCAGACGCGCTCGTCCTTTTCCCCGACGACCCGGTAAGACAGGCCCCGATTGCGGATGCGCCGATCGGCCGCGGCGAATCGCTGATGCATCTCGCTCGCGTCGAAGGTCGCGAACGCGGCCAGCGTCCGCCGCCAGTGCTCGCGGCTGTTGCCTTCGGCGTCGACGAACTCATCGGGAATGCCGGGCAGCGGCGCATAGTCCCGAGTCCAGGCGTCGAGGCGCCTCAAGGCACGGTCATCCGAGGCGGCGGCAGCCGTGGTCAATCGTGCTGGCAAGCGAGCCCCATGAACCGTAAGCGCTCCGATTGAGATGGTCGTCGGCGTCCCCGCACCCGCTCGAAGCGGCACTATGCCCGGCAAACAAGCTTGGCGCCAGCGTGATGAAATCGCCTGCTTCGACACGACGCAGGGGAGTTGGCGTTCATGGCCAACGCTCTTATGTTATGGACCCCGGCACGACAGACAGGAAGCCGAATTGCTGACGTTGCTCCGAAGCGCGGGCGCCGCCCTTGTGATCCTGCTGGCGTTGCAGCCGGCGCGAGCCGAATCGCTCGATCCCGACTTGATCTTCCGCAAGTCGACGACCTTCAAGCTGTTGACGCCCAACGACAAGCTGGCGGTCTACGGAATCGACGATCCCGTCGTCGACGGCGTGGCGTGCCACTATACGACGCCGGAAAAAGGCGGGGTCACCGGCGCCCTCGGCCTCGCCGAGCAGACCTCCGATATCTCGCTCGCCTGCAGACAATACGGCCCGATCAAGTTCCGGGACAAGTTCTCGCAAGGCGATGTCGTCTTCAGCGAGAAGCGCTCGGTCTTCTTCAAGCGGATGCAGATCGTGCGGGGCTGCGACCCGAAGCGCAACATCCTGGTCTATATGACCTACAGCGACAAGCTGGTCGAAGGCTCGCCCAAGAACTCGACGTCGTCTGTCCCTATTCAGCCATGGGGCGGCGTCGGCGACATCCCGAAGTGTTCCGATTATTTGCGCTGATTCGCGCGATCAGTCGCCGCAGGTCACGAAATACGGCGCCTGATCGGCGCGAGGCGGCAGCGTAGCGCGCCCGAACTCCAGAGCCGCCCCGCGACCGTTGGCCGCGCACCAGGCGTCCGCAACCGCGCGGCCGCATTCGCCGCCTTCCGCAAGACACTCCTCCACGCCATAGCCCGAGGCCGCGGCGATCTGATACGTGCTGGGCGCCTGCGCGGAGGACGGGACGCTGGCGGCCATGATCACCGTCAAGGTCAGAGCTGCGTACAGGCGACGGCCGAACGTCGAGATCGTCATGACTTTTCCGTGAGGAGCCCAGGAAACGGTCGATTCCGCGCAATTTCCGGCATGCGGATAAACGCGCGGTTAACGCCGCCGCCGGCCAGTGACGGATTCGCGAGGAAAAATCAAGCCGCGCCGTCTCTCCTTTGGCCCAAGCGGGCTGCGAGGCCCCGCGTAATGCTGCCGGTCGCGGGCAGCGTCGGGATCAGACACGCCTGCAAGGAGTGGTAGATGTCGATCTTGCCGAAGAACGGGTTCGCGTTCGGGCGCAACCCGTCGTCGAGCTGGGCGCGCCAGCCGCCGTTCTCCCGGTCGATGAAGCGGGCCGCGACGAAGCTCCAGATTTGCCGATACCAGCGTTCGTGCGTCGGATCGGGGAAAATGGCGTTGAGGAACGCGGCGGCCCCTATGCCCTCGCAGCACGGCCACCAGTAGCGGTCGCGGATGCGCGGCCGCCCGTCCCATTCCAGCGTGTAATAGAAGCCGCCGGTTTCATGGTCCCAGCCGTCGGCGACGGCCCGGTCGAACAGCGCCTTCGCCGCCTCCGGCGCCCAGTCGAGCTTGCGTCCGCCGAGCTCCCAGAGCTGCAGCAGCAGCCGCGACCATTCGAGCGAATGACCCGGGGTCGTGCCATAGGGGCGGAACATCGGGCTGCCCGCGTAGTCGGGGTTGACGCGCCAGTCCGTGGTGAAGTGCTCCGGCAGTCGCCAGTCGTACGCGGCGGCGTTGGCGTGGATGATGCGCTCGGCCACCCGCTCCGCCATGCGCAGATAGGTCGAATCGCCGGTGGCCTCGAACGCCGCCATCAGCGCCTCGGTCAGGTGCATGTTGGAGTTCTGGCCCCGGTAGGCGTCGAAACTGCGCCAGTCCCGGGTGAACTCCTCGGCCACCGCTCCGTATTCCTCCTCCCAGAACCGGTCGCGGATGACGGTCGAGACGTCGGTCAGCAGCCGGTCCGCGTCCGGATGTCCGGCGACCTTGGCGCTCGAGGCGGCGAGAAGCACGAAAGCGTGGCCGTAAGCCTGCTTGACGCTGTCGGTCGGCCCTTCGTACCCGACCCCCCAGTAATAGCCGCCGTGGTCCGGATCGCGGTGGCCGTTCCACAGGAAGGCCATGCCGTGGTCGACGATGACGTCCGCGCCCGGCCGGCCCATGAGATGCGCGATCGCATAGGCGTGGACGATTCGGGTCGTGGCGAACAAGTAACGCGCCGGCGAGGCGCCTGCGCCGTAGCCGGGCGCGACAGGGCGACCGAAGTCGTCGAGATCGTGAAAACCGCCGAGCGGATTGAGGATTCCCCGCTCATAGAACGCGAACAGCGCCTCAGCCTGGTTTTCGAGCCACGCCTGGTGGCTGGCGAGCGAAACCCACTGGCTGTTTTCCGGGATGATCGAGAAGGGCTTCATGGGCGTTTCCGAGGGTCGCGATTTTGGCTGACAATGCGACGCCAGGACCGCTCCGCGCAAGGCGGATGATCGCCCCGCGTTCGATCGACGGACGCCCCGGCGGCGCCGAGGACTTGATCGGATGGGTGGTCCCGGCCACTTTGCGCCCAACGGCCGCTGCGCGAGTCGGCCGATCGCATTTTGGATATCCCGGATGAACGTCTTGATTCTCGGTTCCGGCGGACGCGAGCATGCGCTCGCGCGGGCCTGCGCGCGGTCGCCGAGCCTCGGCAAGCTGATCGTCGCGCCCGGCAATCCGGGATGCGCCGAGGTCGCGCGGACGGTTCCGCTGGATCTCGCCGACCATGCCGCGATCGTCGCATTGTGCGAGCGGGAGACGATCGACCTCGTGATTGTCGGGCCGGAGGCGCCGCTGGTCGCGGGCGTCGCCGACGATCTCGAGCGAGCCGGCGTCGCCTGTTTCGGGCCGTCGCGCGCGGCCGCCCAACTCGAGGGGTCGAAGGGCTTCACCAAGGACTTTTGCCGCGAATTCGCGATCCCGACGGCGGCCTACGGCCGGTTTCGCAGCCGGAACGAAGCCAAGGCGTTTATCCGCGCCCGCGGCGCGCCGATCGTGGTCAAGGCCGACGGTCTGGCCGCCGGCAAGGGCGTCACCGTCGCCGAGACCGTGGAGGAGGCGGAGGCCGCGATCGACGGGCTGCTGCCGGCTTCAGGGGAGTCGAGCGCCGAAGCGGTGGTCGAGGACTTCCTCGACGGCGAGGAAGTGTCGTTCTTCGCCCTGTGCGACGGCGTTTCGGCCACGGCTTTCGCGAGCGCGCAGGACCACAAGCGGGTGGGAGAGGGCGACACCGGCCCGAACACCGGCGGCATGGGCGCCTATTCGCCGCCGTCGCTGATGACGGCGGAAATGGCCGACCGGGTGATGCGCGAGATCGTCTTGCCGACGGTGCGCGGCATGGCGGCGCGGGGGACGCCGTTTCGCGGCGTGCTGTTCGCCGGATTGATGATCGGAAGCGACGGCCCGAAGCTGATCGAGTTCAACGTCCGCTTCGGCGACCCGGAGACGGAGGCGATTCTGGAACGCCTCGACGACGATCTCTTGCCATGGCTCGCCGCCGCGGCGAAGGGCGCGCTGCCCGGCGGATCCCCCGCGTTCAGCGCCGACGCCGCTCTGACCGTCATCATGGCCGCGCGCGGCTATCCGGGCGAGCCCCTGCTCGGGACCCGGATCGCGGGCATCGCCGAGGCGGAGCGCTTGCCCGGCGTGGCCGTGCTGCAGGCGGGGACGCGGCGTGCGGGCGACGATATCATCGCCAATGGAGGACGGGTTCTGGCGGTGACTGCGCGCGGACCCACCGTCCGGGAAGCGCAGGAGCGGGCCTATGCGGCCGTGGATCAAATCAGGTGGCCGGAGGGGTTTTTCCGACGCGACATCGGTTGGCGCGCGGTCGCGCGGGAGCGCGCGGCCGGGCCCTGACATGGACCGGGTCCGCGACGCCGGGGATCGGCGTCCCTCCGTCGCCATCGCGCTGGGCAGCGGCGGCGCGAGGGGCATCGCCCATGTCGTGGCGCTCGAGGCTCTGGACGAGATGGGCCTTCGTCCCTCGGTCATCGCCGGGACGTCGATGGGCGCGGTGATCGGGGCGGCGTACGCCGCGGGCATGGAGGCGCGCGACATCCGCGCCCATGTGCTCAGGGTGCTGCGCACCCGATCGAACGTTCTCGGGAAGTTGCTGCGCGCGCGGGTCGGCCGCTTTGCCGATCTCCTGCTTCGAGGCCGCGGTAACCCGGTCTTGCTCGATCCGGAAATCCTCCTCGAGCTGTTCTGGCCGAGGGGCGTTCCGGAGTTGTTCGAGGACCTTGCGATCCCGACCATCATCGTCGCCACGGACTATACCACGCGCAGCGAGGCGGTGTTTCGCGAGGGCTCGCTGTCCGCAGCGGTCGCCGGCTCGATGGCGATTCCGGGACTCTTCCGTTCGGTCGAAAACAAGGGAAGTCTGCTGATCGACGGCGGGGCGGTGAACCCGCTTCCTTACGATCACCTGTTCGACCTGGCCGACATCGTCATCGCGGTCGACGTCACCTTCGGCGGGCGTTCGCGCAAGCGCCGCGCCCCGACCCCGCTCGAATCGATGTTCGGCGCCGCGCAAATCATGCAGGGCGCGATCACGGCTCAGAAGATCAAGCGCCGCCCCCCGGATATCCTGATCCGGCCGAGGGTCGAACAATTCGGCCTGCTCGATTTCTTCAAATCGGGCCAGATCCTGCGCGCGGCCGAAGGGGTCAAGGACGAGATGCGCGCCGCGATCACGGCGCAGCTGGAGACGATCCGGCGGTCATGAAGGCGGCCCCGGCGGCAAGGCCTTCGCGGCGCATGAGCTCCGCCCCCGACATCGTCGTGCGCCCCGCGCGCTGCCCTTCCAGGACGCGGATCGCGCCTGAGCCGCAGGCGACCGTCATCGCGTCGTCGAGCAGGGTTCCGGGCGCGCCGCTTCCCGGCGCGGTTTCCGCGCGAAGAATTTTCACCCGCTCGACCGAACCGCGAAACGAGAGGCTGGAGAAGGCGCCCGGCGCGGGCGAGAGGCCATGCACGTGGTTGCGCACCGCATCGGCGTCGCGCGACCAGTCGATCTCGGTCTCGCGCTTGTCGATCTTGTGCGCGTAACAGACGCCGGCGTCCGGCTGCTCGCGAAAGACCAGCGTTCCCTTTTCGAGCGCGTCGAGGCCGCGAACCGCGAGTTCGGCGGCGATCCGCGCCAGCGCGCCCGTGAGGTCGCCGGCCGTGTCCGAGGGGCGGATCGGCAGCGCTTCGCTGAGCGCGACCGGCCCGGTGTCCAGTCCCGCCTCCATCTGCATCAGTTCGACGCCCGTCTCGCGGTCGCCGGCCATGATCGCCCGCTGGATCGGCGCCGCGCCGCGCCAGCGGGGCAGAAGCGAGCCATGCAGGTTGAGGCAGCCGAACCGCGGCGCCTCCAGGATCGCGACCGGCAGCAGCAGGCCGTAAGCGATGACGACGCCGACGTCGGCCGCATGGGCGCGGAAGGCCTCGTGCGCCTCCGGCGGCTTCAGCGACGCTGGAGTAAAGACCGGAATCCCCAGGGATTCGGTGGCTTGGTGAACCGGGGTCTTTCTGATCTCCAGACCCCGCCGTCCGCCGGGCTTCGGCGCCCGGGTGTAGACCGCGACGACGCTGCGCCCGCTTTCGACCAGTCGAAGCAAGGTTGGAACCGCGAATTCGGGCGCGCCCATGAAGACAACTCGCATGCGCCGCGGATAGCATCGCGCCGCAGGGGCGTCAAAACGACAGGCCGTCGGAAGCCGAACGGCTCGGGGAGCGCAAGGCCGTGAACGATCGATCGATGGGGCGCATGAGCGTCCGGGTCTACTACGAGGACACCGACTTTTCCGGCCGGGTCTATCACGCCTCGTATCTCCGCTTTCTCGAGCGGGGCCGCACCGAATGGCTGCGCGATTTCGGCTTCGGGCACCGGGAGATCGCCGGCAGCACCGGGGTGGTGTTCGCCGTGAAGAGCCTCTCGATCGACTATCTGGCGCCGGCGCTGATGGACGATCTGCTGACCGTCGAGACATGGACGGCGAAGGTGCGCGTCGCGTCGCTCGATTTCGGACAGCGAATCGTGCGCGACGGCCGCGAACTGGTGACGGCGACGGTTGTCGTCGTCGCGATCCGCGGCGACAGGCCCGCGCGGCTTCCGGAATCCCTGCGTCGTGCCATGAACGCGCCCGCGCCCAAGTGAGCGTCAGGACAACCGGGGATCGAACGCGCGGTCGAACCGGGCCGCGAGCGAATCCAGCCTCTCGCCGAGGCGAAGTTCGAGGTCGTGGATGTCGCTGCGCGTCGGCAGCGCGCCGATCGTTTCGCGCAACCGGTAGTGGTCGTCGTGAAGCGTCGCCAGACGCTCAGCCAGACGGAACAGCGCCGTCTCGGCGCTCGACTGCGCCGCATCGAGGTCGCGCCGGTGCTGGCGCACCGCCGCCTCGAGCGAATGGAGCCGGGTCATCAGCCGCCAGATGAAGGCCGCGCCGCTCGCGCCGATCGAGGCCAGACCTGCGACCGCCCAGTCGAGCAGGCTCCAGGGCGCGTTTTCGGGTGGCGTCACGATGACCTCCAGGTTTCCGTCGCCGCGATCCCGGTGGGCGGCCATGGGTTGCGCCGTCACCTGCTGTACGCCGAGGCCCCGCTCAGCGCGCCGACGCCGCCGACGATCAGCGGGCAGGCGTCGTTGACCGCCCGCTGAACCGCGCCTGCGGTTTGTTGCGCGCGGGACGACGCACGCCCCGTGTCGCCCGCCGTGTTCGCGTCCGTCGCGACCGCGACGGCGACGGCGGCGCCCATCTCGGCGCCGGCGCACGAGACAGAGGCGATCTCGGCCGGCGCGACGGCGTTGCAGCCGGAGAGCGCCAGCGGCGAGACGACAAGGACGGCGAGGCATGAGGCGCGCATGGGAATCTCCTGATGCGTATGGGAGCGGACGCCGGAGCGGCGCGTCACGGGGTCTTCGGACCGTGGGCGGCGGGCGTGGCGATTGCGGTCGTCTGCGCCTGCAGCTTGCCGATCTCGCCGGCGACCAGTCGGGCGAGCGCGTCGGGCGTCATGCCGAGCGCCTTGATCGCGTCCGGCAGGGTCGTGGCGATGCGCTCGGCGGCCGCAGCCACCGCAGGCGAGTTGGTCGGGACGGACCGCGACGCGAGATTGTCGACGGCTTCGGCGACGAGCACGCCCGCCTCGGTCTGCGCCGCCTTGCGAAGCGAATCGGCATGCGCCGCATTGATCGTGACGCCGGTCCAGCGGGCGAACATCGCCAGGGCGAGGGTGACTGCGCCGGACGCCACGGCCGCAGCGACGGCTTGCAGGAACGGCGAGAGCGCCGCGAGGACCGGCGCCGCGAAGACGAGGATCGGGGAATGAGCCATGACTTTTCCTCCCTGAAAGGGCGTTGGGATTGGACGCGCTGGCCGAGCTGCCGCCGGAGCTTCAAAGACCGTTGCGGACGGATTCGCGGCGGCGCGACGCCTCCAGCGCCGCGATGCGTTCGCAAGCGCCCGTCAATTCGGCGTCCAGTTCGCGAATCCGGCTGCGCGCGGCGCGCGCGAAATCGACCAGCGCGTCGAGCGCAGCCTGCGTCGCGATATCGAGGCGGCGCGAATGGGCGGCGGCGCGGGCCAGCCGGAAAGCCTCCTCGAGGCTGGGCGACGGATCGCGGACAGCCGGCGACGGATCCGGATGGAACGTCATTTCACCTCCCTCAACGCCGTCTGGATGGCCGCGATCGTCGCCGGGCCGACCCGGCCGTCGACGGCAAGTCCGGCATGTCTCTGGAAGCTTCGGATCGCCTGATCGGTCTCGGGTCCGTCGACGCCGTCGACGTCGAGGCGGAAGCCGAGCGCGTTCAGGGCGCCCTGCACGCCGGGCGCCGCCGAAAGATCGAAGGCCGGCGCTCCGGCCGGGGCCGGCGGCGGCTCGGAGGGCGCGCCGAGGCTCGCCAGGCGCGACTCGACGAGGCCGACGGCCCATTCCCGTGTCACCCGCGATCCCGGACAATCGTGATGATCCGCCGGGCACTGGCGATGGAAGTTGATCGCCTTCGACGGCGTCCAGCTCATCCGCTTGCAGAGCGCCGCGATGATGTTGGCGGCGGCCTGCATCGAGGCGAGCCCGCGCCCGGTGAGCGGATCGTCGCCGCCGCGGCAGAAGTTGCCGACTGTCTCGACGCCGAAATGGGTGCGGTTGAAGCACGAGGCGTGGACGCCGTCCGCGCGCGGCTCGCACAGGACGAAGCTCCTGTCCGGCGTCGCGCAAAAATGCGGGCCGGAATGCCAGCGCTGCTCGAATCGGCAATAATGGTCGTAATTGTCGCCCCAGGCTTCCTTCACCCGCTGCGGCCAGGCGTCCCATTGGCCGAGATCGGGCTCGGCGGTGTTGTGCCAGGTGATCCCGACCGGCGACCACGTCCAGCCGGACTTCGGGATGGCGGCGATGAACGCCGCCATGTCGGCGGCGTCGAGGTAGAGCGTGCGCGGAAGGAACATGGGCGATATCCGGGATTCCCTCGCCCGAGGTCCGGGGAGGGCGACTTCGACAGTCGAGGCGGCGGGATCAGGGTCGTCGCGGGCGGTGGCGCGCGCGTTCGAAAGGCGGCGGGTCACTTTCGCTGCGACCCCGCGATCCGCCCCGAGGCGCGCGGTCCGTTCAGAGCCCCGCCAGCGCCGTCAGCCACGCCGGGCGATTGGCGGCCATCGCCGAAAGGCAGGCGCGCGCGACGACGTCGTGGCCGTAGGCGTTGTGATGCTGGTTGCCGTTGGCCCAGTGCCAGGCGTTCGAACCCTGCGTCGTTTCGCCGGCGGCGATCAGCGCGCTCTGGAATGCGAACAGATCGACGTAGAGGCAGGCGGCGTCGGCCGCGTTCTCGGCCGCGACCGCGGCGGCCTGCTGCGCGCGCACGGCCCTGTAGGACGAATAGTACGTCGGCGAGCCGCCGGCGTTGTCGGCGCCGCCGCCTTCGGCGAAGGGGTAGAGCGAGCCCGTTGTGGTATCGACGTTGTCGCCGGCCGAGGCCGCGAAGTTGAGGTAGTTCGCCGAGACGACCAGGATGCGCGCGCAGCACCCGGCGAACGGGGTCGTCCCAGTCACGGCGACCCGGCCCCAACCGGCCGCGCCCGCTTGCGGCGTTCGGCGCTCCCACACCGTCTGCTGGGCGGCGAGCGCGCCGGAGAAATTGCCGGGGATGGCGGCGTGCTGTCCGGTTCCGGCGATCGCCGCCATGCCGCCGGTCGCCGACGTGTCGTCCATGACGAGCATGCGCGTCAGCGGCGGCGCATTGGCCGGCAGGCTCGCCTGTCCGGCGACCCAGTTGGTCATCGACCCGACGCCGGCCTTGAAGCCGACGACGCCGTATTTGAGGCTTTTGATCAGCGCCTGGATGTTCGCCTGGGTCGATACCGACGGGCAGGCCGCGCCGCTCGACGGCAGCGCTGTGACGGTGAGGGAAGACGTCGCGCCGGCGGCGACCGTCGCCGAGGTCGAAAGGACATAGCTCTGGGTCGAGGCGGCGAGCGCGAGGGCGGCGCTCGCGTAGACGGTGGGCGTCAGATAGACGTCGTATTTCGCCACCACCGATGGAATTCCGCTCAACGCGCCGATGGTGAAGCTTCCTGCGCCCCCGGAAGGGATCTGGACCGTGGTCGGCGGGATCAGGAGCCGCTGGCCGGACGGGCTCGTGACCACCAGCGCGACGCCGACATAACCGGCGGCGATCGAGCCGCCGGTCGCCGAACCGGTCAGCGTCGGATAGGGCGACTGCGCGGCGCCCGTGAGCGCGCCGGGGTCGTTCACCCCGATGGCGATCGCGGCGATGTCCGGAACTTCCCATTGCTGCATCGAGTCGCAGCGCGCGAGGAGATCGGCGGAGGTCTGGCCGCTGACGCCGAAGTTGCGCGCCCTGATCGGCAGGCTCGCGTTCGCGCCGATCATGGCGGCGAGCAGCCCCGGCCATTTCATGTCGGCGCGGCTGTAGCCATAGGGCGTCCACGCATCGGTCTGGCTGTCGCCGATGGCGGTCAGGGTGAGCCGCGAATTGGGAGAGGCTGCGATCCGCGCCATCAGAAGTTCTTTCCGAGGATTGCGTAATTGACGCCGGCCGACGCGGCGACGTGATTGGCCGACAGCGCGGTGAGGTCGAGGAAGTCGCACACCGCCGTGCCGTTGCCCGGAACCGAGGCGCACCAGATCGTCGTCCCGGCGCGCGTCACCGTGACGAGAATCGCGGAGGCGGTGGTGTTGGCGTAGAAGACGGCGCGAATCTGGACTTCGCCGGTCAGGCTGATCGCGGCCGAGCTCGTCGGCACGGCGCCGACGCCGCCGAAGTCCTGGGATTTTGATTTCTCCGAGTATCCGGCGCGGCGTTCGGCGAGAAAGCCGTAGACGAACAGGTTCTGGGTCGTCGGGATCGCCGGGTCGGCGGTCAGGATGATCCGAACGGTATGCGGGCCGTCGGGCAGATCGTCGGCGACGAGGAAGAAGGCTTCGCCGTCGACGCTCGACGGCGGGACGTCGTCATAGGCGAGCGCCTGATTGACCAGATAGACGACCCCGTCGATCTCGACGCAGAAGGCGGGCGTCGCCGCATTGCGCAGGAAGCGCACGCCGATCGCCCGACCGTAAATGATGCGCGACAGCGTCGCGCCGATCTGGGTTCCGCTGGTCCAGGCGGGGACGCTGAACCAGGCGTCGGCATTGGTTTGATCGGCGTTGGCGAGTTGCGAATAGGGCTGGAAGGTGATGCTCGCGCCGCCGACCACGGTCGAGAGCGAGGTCGCCGGCGAATTCAGGCCGGACGCAACGCCGACCTTGACGAGTTCGCCCTGCGCCAGCTTGACCCGCGCAACGCCTTCGCTGGAGCCGTCGTCGTGGGCGCCGAGGAAGGTTTGCGGGACGAAGGGCGCGATGCCGGTCATGGTGTCCTCACTCGGCGAAGGCTGCGACGAAGGCGGTCGAGGATGGCGCGTAGATCTGCACGCGCCCCTTGAAGGTCTGGCTGGTCCACGAGCCGCCCTGCGCGCCCGCCGCAGCCCCTGGTCCGAGGGCGAACGCCGAGGCGTTGGCCGGCGCCGCTCCGTTCGCCGCGGATCCGTCGTCGCGCACGATCGCGATCTGCGCCCCCGAGGTATTTTCGATGTCGACCGCGATCCGGGTCGCGGAAGCCGGGATCGTCTGGATCAGCACATAATTGGCGTAGGGGCCGGACGCCGAGAAATTGGCGCCGACCGAGGGGAGCGCCGGCGGATTGGCGGAATAGTCCCTTCCCTTCGTGCCGGCCTGGGCGAAGCCCGGAACGGCCGTCCCGCCGGAATCGCGGTAGGTCTGCGCGAGCGCGGCGGGCGCGAGCATCAGCGCAAGCGCCGCGAAGCACAGGCCGGCGACGGGTGACGCGCCGCTCATCGGAAGAACTCGACGTCGAGCGCGCCGGTCGCCGACAGGGCGCGGAAATTCGCCAGAACGACCGGGCCGGAGAGCGCCACGCAGGAGCCGGACGCGAGCGGCTGGCCGACCGTCGCGGTCGGAGCCGTGACGCCGTCGGTGGTGTAATTGACGCTCGCGACCGACGCGCAGACGGTCGCGTAGCGCGCGCCGGCGGGAACGCTCAGCGCCGTCGCGACCGTCGGCGCGAGGTTGTGCTGGCCGGGCGGCAGGGGGGTGAACGCGTAGGGCAGCGGCACGACGCCCGGGACGACCGACCCGCCGGCGTCGCGGTAGGTCTGGGCAAGCGCCGGCCCGGCGGCGAGGACGAGCGCCAGCGTGGCGCAGAATGCGCGGTTCAGCATGTCGGGGTCCTTGGAAGCTTTAAGAGGCCGACGGGGCCATGAAGGCGACGTGGTAGGAGAGGCGGACCGCCCCGCCGGTGAACGCCCCGCCGGACGCGGTCAGGGTCACCGGCAGGCCGCCGGAATAGACGCCCTTGGGGCCGATCAGGCCCAGGTTGGACGAGCCCGCGGCGACGCTCAGGCCTGACCCGTAGCTCGAGCCGCTGTCGCTGACCGCGTAGGACGCGGCGCCGGTGACGGCGACGACGACGGTGGCGCCGACCGCGAACACGATGCAATTCGCCGGCAGGCCGACCGGCGCCGCGACGCTCGCGCCCGAGAGGCCCGCGACCAGCGTCTCGATCACCGCGAACTGGATCGAGGCGCCGTGCGGCGCCGTCGCCACCGTGTTGAGCGCGTCGGTGATCGTCCAGGCGTTGGCGCCGTTGCTTTCCAGCCCGACGAAGCCGTACGGGCAATTGATGACGAACGACGCCTGGCCGTTGATCGTGTCGGCGCCGGCGCGCTGGACCGCGATCGCGTTCGCCGCCGAACAGGCGCCGGTCTCATCCACCACCATCAGGCGCACGCCGGTCGGGAAGGCCGCCGCCGCCGGCAGGGCGACGGTGCGCGCCGCGGTCAGCGCGACATAGGCGATCGTGCGATCGCTCGCCTGCGCCGCATAGGCTGCGTCGCTGACCGCCGTGCGCGTGCTGGTGACCACTTCGGCGAGCTTCGCCGCCGGAAAGCCGCCGGCGGTGGCGCCGTCCTGCAGGACGAGGCGGTTCATGGTCGTATCGACCACCACCTCGCCCTGGGCGCCGACGAAGGCCGCGACCTGGTTCGCCGCGCCTCTTCGCAATTGCAATTGTTCGCTCATGGCGCGGTTCCCAGATTGACGGAGCCGGAGGGCGCGCCGGCGAGCGCGCCGAAATCGTCGGCCACGGAGGCGGGCGTGGAGATCGCGCCGAGATCGGTCGCGATCCCGCTCAGCATCTGCGCGGCGATCGGGTTCGGCTCGCCGGCGCCGGTGGCGGCGAAGGGATAGGCGACGCAGGTGGAGAGGTCCTGGACGCCGCCGCCGAAGGCGTTGAAGCTCTGGAACTTGAGCGTGAGCGTCCGGCCGACGAGGTTGGCCGGGAGGTCGTACTTGACCACCGCGTCGTCGATGCGGGCGAAGGCGGCGCCCGAAGCGTGGGCCGCGCCGACCGTGCCGCCGAGGCCGCGCGCGAGGCCAGCGAGCGTGTAGGCGTTCGCGGCGGTCAGCGTCGCCGCCTCGTAGGCCAGAAGCTCGGCGCCGACGAGCGCGAGCGTCGCGCCCTGTTGCGCCGCGGCCTGCGACGTTCCCGCGAGCGCCGCGCCGCTCTCGGCGAGACTCACGGCGAGCGCGTTCGCCGCGTCCCAGCCGGACGCGGCCGGCAGCGGCGCCGTCAGCGCGCCTTGCCGCACCGGGGCCGTGACGGTCGCGACAAGCGCGTAGGTCGCGTCGTCGATCGAGACGTAGACGTTGGCGCCGCCCCATTGCGGGCTGGTCGGAGCGACGCCCGCGCCCGAGGCGCCGACCCAGATCTGCGCCACCCCGCCGGTCGCTTGCGGCGGCGGCTCGACGATCAGCGGCGGGTTGACCGCGACGGCCGGGACGGCCCAGTTCGGGACCGCGCCGCCGGCCGACGCGCTCGGGTTCAGGGCCGGCGTCGAGACGCCGGCGACCAGCTCTTCGGCCGTGATTGCGAGGAGGCCCTTGTCGTCCTCCTCGATCGCGACGATGCGCACCGGCGTGTTCGACAGCCCGAGGTTCGCGTCGGTGATGGTCACCACGTCCATCGGGTCGAGCAGGCAATATTCCCACGACAGCCGGAACGTGAACTTCGTGCGAACATAGAGCTCGCGTTGCAGGATCGTCTGCGCGACCAGCGGGCCGATCCACAGTTCGTCGCAGATCTCGTGGGCTTCGACGACCGAGCCGACCCGCGCGCCGAACGTTTCGATCTGGCTCTGGTCGCGCGCCTCGACCGGAACGGAGGCGTACTGGTTGCCCCGCGACGAGCAGGTGATGCGCTGGATCGTCGGCAAGGCGTAGACGTCGGCGCGTTCGACCAGCACCGGATCGCGATTGCCCTTCTCGTCGATGAAGTCGTCGTCGGTCAGCGCATAGACCGGCGCGAGGTTCGGCGCGAAGCCGCCCGGCGCCGCGCTGGTCAACGTCACGATCACCGCCTTGCCTTCGTCCGCAGGGGCGAAGGCGTAGGTTCCCGCGCTCGGCATGCCGTAGGTCCCGGCGATCAGCGGCAGGACGGCGCCGACGAACGCGAGCGGCGCGCCGGTGGAGGCGTAGGCGACGCCGCCGTCGGAGACGAAGGCGGAAGCCGGGCAGACCGCGACCGTCGCCGGCCAGGCGGTTCCGCTCGACGGCGGGACCGGAGTCGGGACGATGAATTGCGTCGCCGCGGTCGTCTGCGCGCCGGCCGCGATCGCGGTGTCGCCGTAGGGGACGAACTTCAGCTCGCCGCCGCTCCACACCGCCGCGCAGCTCAGGAGATGAAGCCAGCGGGTGAGGATGCTCGAGGCCTGCTCCTGGCCGGACAGCGCCGGCGAGAAGGCGAGGCCCAACGCCCGGCACCAGCTCTGGAGCGACGCGTCGCCGCCGGCGCCGAACAAGGTCGTCGCGTTGAGGCTCGCCGGGTCGAAGCCCACGCCATATTGCGGGTTGGTCAGGAAATCGCTGACGACCAGGGCCGGGTCGGCGTCGACGCCGTTGGCGCCGGTGCCGGCGAAGATGCCGACGATTTCGAAATTGTGGTTCGAGATCGCCGCGGCGGCGCCGAGATCGTACGACGCGGCGCAAACGAACGCCGTTCCCTGATAGCCGAGCGCCTGCCCGGGATAGAACGCGGAGAGATAGGGCCAGGCCGGTTGCGGCGTCGCGCCGTCGTAGAGCGTCATGCCGAGCCAGGGCAGGGCGTAGACCCCGAGATCCTTCCAGACGAGCCCGATGCCGGCGATCGGCCCTTCGCACAGTGCGAGAATCAGGTCGGCCGAATAGGTGAACGTGACCGAGCCGCCGCCGCCGCCGAACATCCCCCCCTTGCCGCCGCCGCCCTTGCCGCCGCCGCGCGAGGCGTGGGCCTGGAAATTCTGGTACCAGACGACGTTGCCGGCGATCTTGTTGCGGCCCCACACGATCGGGATCGGCAGGGTCGACACGGAGGTCTGCAATTGCAGCCCGGTGTAGTCGGGCTTGGCGTTGCGTTTCGAGCGAAGCCAGCTCACGAATCCGCTCCCCAGGTGCTTGCGAACTTGGCCCGCCCGAGCCGCTCGGCGAGCTCGGCGTTGCGTTCGATCTCGTCTTCCAGCACGCCGCGCGCCGGCGCGAAGGCGTGCACGACGGTCAGCGGCCGCCTGCGGGTGACGATGCCGCCGTGGGCGAAGCAGCGTCCGAAGCGGAACAGGATCACGTCGCCCGGGTCCGGCTCGGCCACTTCGCGCGCGCGGGCCAGCAGGAAGCCGAGATAGCGTTCGTCGTCCCGGTGCAGCATCCAGTCGCGGGTGTAGGGGCGCGGGTCGAACGGCGCGACCAGGCCGAGGTCGCAGAAGACGCGCACGAGGATCATGGCGCAGTCGACCCCCGCGCCCTTGACGTCCGCCGCGTGATGGTACGGCGTGCCGATCCACGAGCGCGCCTCCGCGACGACCGCGGCGCGCTCCTCCCTCGCCCGCGGAGCGGGAGAGGGAAGGCGCACAGCGCCAGGGTGAGGGGTCGCAGCGCCAATGGCGCCACGAACGGACAAGCTCGCGGTCATTGCGCTGATCTCCGAGATTTTGCGCAGCGAACCCTCACCCGTCGCCTTCGGCGACACCCTCTCCCGCAAGCGGGCGAGGGGTCAGTAGGCCGTCTGCGGCGGGGGCACGTAGGGGAAGCCGCGGAAGCGGGCGAGATTGGAAAACCGTGCGGCGCAGGTGGCCTGGGTGTGGTCGCAGCCGGCGGTGACGGTGAAGGCGTCGCCAGGGGCGGGCGCGAACGGCAGGGGATAGACGAGGTTCAGCGCCGAGCCCGCGGCGACGCTCTTCACCGTTGCGCGCACGTTGGCGTTGGCGCCCGAGGCGAACACGATCGAGCCCTGCGCATGGCTCGCCGCCGCTCCGGAAAACACGATCGCGCTCGCCGTCGAGCCAACGCCGGCCACGCCGGCGCTGGCGTAGGTTCCGCGCGCGACGCCGCAGCCGGAATCGTAAAGCGCATGCAGGCAAGTCGGCGAGAACAGGTTGCGCGGCATGTCGATGTCGAGCGCGACGAGGTCGCTCGCGACCGTCAGCGTCGCCGAGGTCCGCCCGACCTGATCGATGGTCGAGACGCGCCCCTTGAACAGGGTGACGCCGCCGACCGCCACGCCGCCGGGCGAAGCCAGAAACACGCGGTCGCGCCGCACCGCGGCGCCGTCGAAGGCGCCGTCGCGCAGGGCGACGAGCAAGGGCGCGCCGTTGATGAGGTCGGTCGGGCGCGCGGCGACGACGATCTGCTGCTTGTCGACCTCGAGGCCGACCGTCGCCTTGTATTTCAGGCCCTGCACCAGCGGTCCGCTCGCGAGGAAGGTCGCGCCGCCGTAGCCCACGGGAAAGTCGACGTTGGTCCAGCGATAGGCGGTCCCGGTCGAGAGCGTGAAGGTGAAGCACTCGGCGAAAGCGAGGGTCGAATCGGGCGCGCGGCGCGCCGCGTCGAGCAGCGCCACGAGCGCAGGCGAAGCGGCCTTCATGACGAGCGCACCGAGCGAAATTTGAGCGAGTCCACCCGCCACAGGTTCTGCATGAATTGTTCAAAATCCATGGCGTCGTCCTCGAACCGGCACTGGAAAGCGTAGGAGAATGACGCGCCGATCAGCGCGCCGCTCGCCGGCGCCGTGGCGAAGACGAGCGTGTTCGGCGCGACCAGCGACCAGCCGGAGCCTTGCGCGACGCCGCCGACCGTCACCTGGGCGACGTTCGTCACCCAGCCGACCGACTCGAGGAAGCCGCCGAGGCTGCGGGCCAGGGTGAAGCTTGCTGTCGCGCCGTCGCCGGCTGCGACGACCTGGTTCACGGCCGCGTTGTCGGTCGGGTCGGTATAGAGGAACGTCCCGTACGGACCACGGCATTGCAGGTAGAAGCCCATCAGGCTCTGCAAGGACTGCGCCCCGGCGCCGGGGTAGCTCGCGGCGTTCGAGGCGAGCGCGTCGAAGGTCAGTTCGAAGCGCCAGATCGGGTTCTGATAGTTCGCCTCGCGCGCCTCGCGCCCCGACACGTGGGAAGCCACGATGGTCGAGAACGTGGGGGTCTTGTGGACGCTGAAACCCTGGCCGGCGAGCGTCGGGAATGAGGGGGGAGCGGTCATGGGGACACGCTCCCCTCGCGGGAAACAAAGTTGCGGGTTTCCCACGCCTCACGACGCGAGAGATCTGCGCGAACGACGCCGAGCGTCCCCGCCCCCCTTGTGGGGGCGGGACAGGGTAGGGGGTCGCGCGGACCTTCAAACTCGGCGGCTGCAAAGGGGCTAGCTGTCGACCTTCGGCGCGGGGGCCCCCCCCCACACAACCCCCCCACCCGGGGGGGGGGGGGGCGCCCCCCCCCCCCCCGCGCCCCCCCCCCGAGCAAGGCC
>CAMFKX010000004.1 GCA_945957375.1 uncultured Roseiarcus sp. | reverse complement strand
GCGCAGCAGGATCAGCAACACGCCGACCGCGATCGCCGCCGTCTCGAGGCCGAAGATCGCGCCCTTGGCGATCGAGAAGCAGCCCGCGAGCAGCAGGCCGATCGAGACCGGCGCGAGGCCCATCTGGATCGACTTGCGCCACGGCCAATGCTCGAGCCGGTTCCAGCCGCGGCCGGTGAGGAAGGTCAGCACCCCGGTCGGGCCGAAAAACGCGAGGATCACCAGGATCGCTCCGACGCCGCCGCCGGCCCAGTCGCCGATCGGCACAATCATCATCATGTTCGGGCCGGGCGAAAGCTGGCCCATGCTGTAGAGATGAACGAGCTGGGTGAAGCTCAGCCAATGGTGGACCTCGACCGTCTCGTACTTGAGCTCCGGAAAGGCCGCCATGCCGCCGCCGACGGTGAGCAGCGACAGGTAGCCGAAGACCCGGACGAGCGCGCCCCACTGATCCATCTCACGCTCCCTTCTTCGGGCGATGCCAGAGGATCGCGAGCGCGCCCAGTCCGATCAGGGCGACGGGCACGGACACGTGGAAAGCGTTCACCGCAATGACGGTCGCGGCGACGAACAGGAAATCGAAGCGGCCATTGAGCGACTTCTCGCTGAGCTGGACGACGGTCGACAGGATCAGCCCGACCGACGCCGCGGCCACGCCCTTCAGCGCCGCCGTCGCCCAGGCCTTGTCGCCGTGCTCGCGATAGAGCGCGCCGGCGACGAACATGATGATCGCGCCGGGCAGGCACATGCCGACCACCCCGGCGACCGCCCCGCGAACGCCGCCGAGCCGATCGCCGACCAGGATCGCCATGTTGGTGGCGTTGAGGCCGGGCAGGCTCTGGCTGATCGACAGAAGCTCGACGAAGCTCTTGTCGTCGAGCCATTTGCGGCGCTCGACCAGATGCTCGCGCAGGTAAGGCACCGCGCCGCCGAAACTGGTCGAGCCGATGATCAGGAACGCAAGGAAGATTTCGACGACCGACGCCTTCGCCGCGGGCGCCGGCGTCGTCGCGGGGAGATCACTCATGGGTCTGCGGCTCGAGGCCGTTCAGTCGGTAGACCATCGCCGTCTTGGTGACGCCGAGCGCGAGCCAATCCTCGACCGCGTGCTGCAGCGCGATGTAGAAGCGCTCGACGCGCTCGCGCTGCTTGCCGGCGACCGCTTCCTCCGAGTCGAACTTCGCCTGGAAGGCAAACTCCCCCACCAAAGAGCGATGCTCGCCGCGCGTGCGCCACAGCGAGATGTCGCATTTGGCCTGGAGGCCCTTGCCGAAGTCGAGCAGGCCGATCGGCAGCAGAACCTCTTCGACGATGCCGTTGTTGACCAGCGCCACGTGGTCGCCCTGGGTCCTGAGCCCGTCCAGCGCGGGAAACGCCTTGGCGAGGTTCGCGACCGCCGTCCGGTCGGCGGCCTTGGCCTGGCTCAGGCCGAACTGGCAATTGTGGGAAAACAGGAGCCGATAGCCGCCGACGCGATCCTTCAGCGGCAGCGCCTCGGCCTTGAACTTAATGCGGAACCTGTCGACGAACTTCGGCCGCATGTCGAGCGCCGCCGCCCGCGGGTGCTCGGGGTGGCGGAACTTGAACACGATCTCCGGATCGCCGACCGCGAACCCGTCTTCGTAGGCGATGCGCCGGCGCAGGATGAAGGCGGAGCCGTAGAGCGCGAAATCGGGCGTGTCGAAGAATACGATCTCTCGGATCTGCGGCGAGCGATCGAACCTCTCGTCGGCGCTGAAGCCGACGCCGAGCTTTTCGGCGGTCTTGCGGACGATCCGGCCGAAATCCCGGAACGCCTTGACCGAGGTGAAACGGTCGGGCTTCAGGATCAGCTTGGCTTCCAGATAGGTCAGTCCGTCGAGCGGGGCGCCGTCGGCGTAGGTGCCCGGGGCCGCGGCCGCCCAGGGTTTTCGGGCGGCGCGCGCGGGCGCTGCGGTCTTGTCGCTCATGACCTTGGGGAAGCTCCAGCTTGTCGCCTGCGTACCTGTTCCGGGCGCAGGTTTTCGTCGATCTTCACGTGCGCCAGTCCCCACGGACCCACGACGTCAATCGCCCGGCTTGGCGCCGGTTGCGTCCTGCGCCTTGCGCTTCTCCATCCAGCGCACCGCGATGATCGCGCCCTCGTAGAGCGCCAGCATCGGCACCGCCAGCGAGGTCATGCTGATCAGGTCCGGCGGGGTGAGGATCGCCGCGATGCCGACAACCGCCACGATGGCGTAGCGGCGCATCTTCACCAGCCACGCGGAATCGATGACGCCGACTTGTCCGAGCAGGGTGAGAACCACCGGAAGCTGGAAGGCGACGCCGAAGGCGAGGATCAGCGTCATGATCAGCGACAGATATTCGCTGACCTTGGGCAAGAGCTCGATCGTCGCCTCGCCCGGCGTATTGACCTGCTGCAGCGACACCGAGAACCGGATCAAGAGCGGCATCACCAGGAAATAGACGAGCAGCGTCCCAAGCAGGAAGAAGATCGGCGTCGCGATCAGGTAGGGCAGAAAGGCCTGCCGCTCGTGCTTGTAGAGGCCCGGGGCGATGAACTTGTAGATCTGCGTGGCGATGACGGGAAACGCGATCACCAGCGCGCCGAACATGCTCAGGCGGACGTTGGTATAGAATTGTTCGAGGAAATGGGTCGCGATCAGCGTCGCCTTCTCCGCCCCGACGACGTGCACATAGGGCTCGGTCAGGATGTTGTAGATCGTCTTCGAGAAGTAGAAGCAGACGAGGAACGCCGCGAAAAATGCGTAGATCGACCGGATCAACCGAGCCCTGAGCTCGATGATGTGATCCATCAACGGCGCCTTGGTGGCGTCGATGTCCTCCTGGCTCATTCCGCTGCGCTCGACTTCTCGGCGGGCGCATGCGCCGCAGGATCAACGGGAGGCTCGGCGGGCGGAGCCGGCGGCGCCAGCGCCACTTCGGAGGTGCCGATCTCCGCGCCCTCCGGCGTGGGCGCAGGGAGGTGCGCGCGCGGCTCGGCGGCTTTCGTCACCTCGTCGCGGATCATTCCCGCCGGGTCGAAGCTCGTCGCCTTCTCGTTCATCTCGGCGATACTCGCCGTCGCCTTCTGATTGAGGTCGGCGAGTTCCTTGCGAACGCTCTCGAATTCCGCCTCGCGCATGGCGTCCATGAACTGGCCCTGAAACTCCGACGCCATGCGCCGCATCTTGCCCATCATCTGCCCGACGGTGCGCATCACGCGCGGCAGATCCTTGGGCGGAATCACCGCGAGCGCGACGATCGCAACCACCAGCATCTTGCCTAAGTCGAAGTCGAACATCGAGGCTCCGGCGTAAACGCGCTTCAGGGCGGCGCGGTGAGCGCCACCCCGTCACGCCAGCGTCGAAAATTGCGCTCAGTTGACCTTGTGGACGTCGTTGGCCTCGACTCCGGCGCGGCTCTCGATCGGCCGCGGCGCGGCGGTCGCCGTCGGTGCCGGCTTCTCGTCCTCGTCGGCGAGGCCTTTCTTGAACGATTTCACACCCTTGGCGACGTCGCCCATGATGTCGGAAATCTTGCCCTTGCCCCCGAACAACAGGAGCGCAACCGCAAGGAACAACATCCAATGCCAAATGCTGAAGCTACCCATGGCCGCCTTCCCGCTGACGCAGGCGCCGTCCGGCCGGGGCAGCCGGCGGCGCAAGTCCGTTCGGCCCTTACCTAAGCGGGAGAAAAGGCAAAAACAAGCGCGCCCGCCGCGATCAAGCGGCGCGGAGCGGCATTTCGCGTCGCCGCGATTGCCTGGCGCCCGCCGGCTCGGCATAAACCTGCAGCAGGCCGCCGGCGCGCGGCAAGCCGGAGCCATCGCATGAGCCAGACCGCCAGACGCCTCGCCGAACTCGGAATCGTGCTGCCGAAGCCGGCCGCGCCGGTCGCCAACTACGTCCCGGCCGTCCGCACCCTGGGGATGCCGCCCAACGCAGCGCCGCAATTGTGGATCTCGGGCCAGTTGCCGCTCGGGCCGGACGGGACCCTGGCCGAACGCCACAAGGGCAAGCTCGGCCCGGATTCCGGCGTCGAGGCTGCGCGCGAGGCGGCGAGGCTGTGCGCCATCAACATTCTCGCGCAGGCGCAAGCCGCGCTCGGCGATCTCGACAAGATCGTCATGGCCGTGCGGCTCGGCGGCTATTTCAACGTCGCCGGCTCCTACGATCCGCTGCCGCAGGCGATGAACGGCGCCTCCGACCTGATGGTGGAGGCGCTCGGCGAGCGCGGCAAGCACGCGCGCACCACGGTCGGGGTGGCGCATCTGCCGCTCAACGCGCTCGCCGAAGTGGAAGCGGTGTTCGTGGTCTCCTTTTGAGAGCGCTCGTCGCTCCCGACTGGCTGGTCGCGCGCCCAATCGCTCATCGCGGCCTGCACGATCTTTCGAGCGGCGCGGTCGAGAACACCCTCGCCGCGGCCGAAGCGGCGATCGCGCGCGGCTTCGCCATCGAATGCGACGTCCAGCTCAGCGGCGACGAAGAGGTGTTCGTCTTCCATGACGAGACGCTCGACCGGCTGACCGGCGCGACCGGCGCGCTGATCGACAAGAGCGCGGCGGAGATTCGCCGCGCGCGAATCGCGGTCGACGACCGGGTCTACGCTGTAGACGCCGTCGCTGACGGCGTCGGCCGCGCTCCGCGAGTGCGGCTACAGGGCGCGTCGATTCCGACCTTGTCGGAATTTTTCGACCTCGTCGCCGGCCGCGTCCCGATCATTTGCGAACTCAAGAGCCGATTCGACGGCGACTGGCGGATCGGCGACCGCGTCGCGGCCCTGGCCGCAGCGTACGACGGCCCGCTCGCCCTCAAGAGCTTCGATCCCGACCTCGTCGCCTGGCTGCGCCTCAAGCATCCCCGACTCGGCCCGCCGGGGCGCCCCTGCCCGATCGGAATCGTCGCCGAAGCCGCCTACGACGACCCTTCCTGGGACGTTCTCTCCCCCGATCAGAAGCGCGCATGCGAGCGCTTCGATCATCGCGCGCGCAGCGAGCCGGACTTCCTGTCCTGGAACGTGAACGACCTGCCGCATCGGACGCCGTTCTTCGAGAAGGCGCTGCACGGCCTGCCGGTCATGACCTGGACGGTGCGGACGCCGGCGCAGGCGGAGGCGGCGCGCAAATGGGCCGACCAGATCGTCTTCGAAGGCGACGGCCTGGCCAGCGACTGAACGGCCTGCTTCCCTTGTTGCTCATTGCAAAAAACACCGATCGGCGTGTATTCTTTTCCAGCGCAAACTACGATCCGAATCGATTCTACGCTATTCATGAGATCGGCTGCGTCAAAGTGACGAATTGCTGTCCGATCTTCAGTCCTACACTGTCGTGGCCGAAGCAAAACCAGTTTCGGTGACGCGTTGGAACGGCGGATCGGTATCGTGACGATAGACAACGGACCCGAGGAGGAACCATTCGCGCCGAGCGCCGTTGACCGGGTCAGGCAAACCCGCCGAGCGGATCGCGAAGCCGGCCGCGACGGGGACCGCGGCGAATCACACGGTTCTCCGCCGTCGGCGTCGGAGCGTTTCGCCCCGGCCACGCTCGACGAGGCCGCAAGGCCGCTGATGGACGTGTGATCCGCCCGTCATCCTTGACCTCCGACCCGAGGCCCTGCCCATGACCCGACCCGAACCGATCGCCACGGTGATCCAGTATAAGGTGTTCATCAAGGGCGACGACGGGCTGTGGCGAATCCTGTCCGCCCATGCGTCGCGACGCGAAGCCGAGGCGACCGCCGACCTCGTCACCGTGCGTGAGGGCCTGATCGCCCGCGTCATGCTGTGAGCGGCGAGGGATACTTATTGCGAAAATCAGAATTATCGACTATCGTTCGTGGCTTGGGCGAGCATCCTTTCGGGCTCGCCCCGCTATTTGACAATTGAAAGACTGAGGGCGTCCTGAAGGCGTCCTTCGAGACGCGCCTCCGGCGGCGCTCCTCACGACGAGGTCGGCGGATCAGCCGACGCCCCCTCGGCAGTTGCGATTTGCCCGGAAATTCCCGCGCAAGCCATTGATAACATGGATTCCGCGCCCGGGCGCGAGGGCGCCGCCTTTGACGGCCGCGCGGCGTCCGCGCCCGCCCCACGGCGCCCGCGCATCCCTTCGGACAGCGTCGATTCGCCCGGAAAATCTCGCGCAAGTCCTTGATAACGCCAGTTTCACGCCCGGGATCGTTCGGGGGGCGCGAGGCGGAAAAGGAAAGCCGGACCCGAAGGCCCGGCTTGGATGTCTGCGCCCGCAGCGGGCGCCTCAGGCGGCGCGGTCGTTCGAGCGCTCCTGCTCGGCCGGCGCCGACTGCGCAGCCACATAGGAGCGCCACTGGGCGTCGAACACGGCCACTCCGAAGTCGACCGCATCGCCCGCGGCCTCGCGCATCAGCGAGAACGGGGTCGGACGGCGGGCGCGCAACCGGCCGGTCAGATTGCTTTCCTCGAACGTGAAGTGCGTCTTGAACTTCTGCGCCAGCATCCGCATGCCGATGTTGTCGGGCAAACAGATGATCTCGATCACCTCGACGCCGTGATTCGAAGCGGCGCGCTGGATGCGCCGGAAAAGCTTCTCGCCGATGCCGCGCCGGCGATGGCCTTCCTCCACCGAGAACGCCGCCTCGGCGTGAATGTGACGGCCGAACGGCGCCTGCTCGCTCCAGATCGCGGCGTTCGAGCGCAGCTCAGCCGCGCCGACGAGTTTGCCGTCGATCAAGGCTCCGTAAAGCAGGTCGCCCTGGCCGAAGCAGCTCTCGGCGTAGTGAACCAGAAAATCGTCCGACATTCCGCCGCCGAAACGCTCGTGCCGGCTGCGCCCGTCCAGGCGCAATAGGTGGTCGCGGTAGGCTTCCATGTCGGATGGCCAGAGCCGTCGAACCTCGACGGGGGTGGATGTTGTGTCGCTCATGCTGTCCTCGCCGAGTTCGCTTCGGCGTTTCGTCCCCACACCCATATGCTGCACCGCAACATAAAAATCAAGGCGCGGGAATTAATTTTCACGGATCGTCGCCGAGTTGAAGCAGAACCTTGCCCAGCGCCTCGCGCCGGGAGATCGCCTGGAACGCCGCAAGGTACTGTTCAATCGGATATTTCGCGTAAACGTGGACCTGCAATGCGCCTGACTCCGCCCAAGAAAGCAACTGGGTCATGTTGTCGCGATGCGCCTCCGGCTCGCGCGCGACGAACTCGCCCCAGTAGACGCCGCGGATGTCGCAGCCCTTGAGCAAGGCGAGGTTCAGCGGCGGCTTGGGGATCTCGCCCGAGGCGAATCCGATCACCAGGAGTCGGCCCTTCCAGGCGAGCGAGCGCAGCGCCGCCTCGGTCAGCGAGCCGCCGACCGGGTCGTAGACGACGTCGACGCCCTTGCCGCCGGTGATGGCCTTGAGCCGGGCGCGAAAATCCTCGGTCGCATAGTTGATCGTCTCGGACGCGCCATAGCCGCGGGCGAACGCCAGCTTGTCGTCGGACGAAGCGCAGGCGATCACCCGGGCGCCCATCGCCCGACCGATCTCGACCGCCGCCAGTCCCACGCCTCCGGAGGCGCCGAGCACGACCAGGCTTTCGCCGGGCTTCATCTCGGCGCGCTGCTTGAGCGCATGCAGCGTGGTGCCGTACGCGATCGAAAGGCCGGCCGCCCGGTCGAGCGGCAGGCCGGGCGGGACATGGGCGAGTCGATTGGCGGCGATCGCGATCGCCTCGCGCGCCGCGCCGAAGCCGGTCGAACCCATGACCCGGTCGCCGACCGCGAATCCCTCGACCCCCGGCCCGATCGCCGCGACTCGGCCGGCGAATTCGCCGGCGGGCGAGAACGGCGGTTCGGGCTTGAGCTGGTACTTGCCCTCGATGATCAACGTGTCGAAAAAGTTGAGCGCCGCGTAGACGATGTCGACGACCACCTCGCCCGCCTTCGCCGCGGGCCTCTCCACCTCCAGGACCTGAAGCGTCTCCGCCGGACCAAGGGACGGACAGATCAACGCTTTCATCCTCGACTCCTCGTTTTACTCATTCTTCATTAACCACAGGCAGCTTTACAGGGCCGGGCCGTCGCGGCAAGGCGCGGAGCCAGAATTTCGCCCCGATCGGACGGCAAGGGGCGCAAGCGCCGGCCACGGCGGCGATGGGGATTGAAGGGTTGAGGCTTATGACATCTCGCAGCGTTTCGTCTCGTGGGCGCCTTTTCGCCGCAACGGCCGCGGCCGTCGCCGCCCTGATCTGCGGTCTGGCCGGCGCCGAAGCCGCGGCCAAGAAGGCCGACAAGACCGAGGCGGCGAAGCCGAATCTGGTGGGGTCGTTCGGCGACTGGAACGTCTTCGTCGGTCAGGCGGGCAAGGGGAGGATCTGCTACGTCCTCGCCCAGCCGAAGTCGCGCGAGCCCGCCGGCAAACGGGAAGCGGGCTACGCCTTCATCTCCGACCGTCCCGGCGAAGGGGTGCGCAACGAGGTGTCGTTCATCATGGGCTTCGAGGTCGCGGGCGGGGCTGCGGCGGACCCGAAGGGCGACGCCAAGACCGATCCGAAGGCCAAGGCCAAGGCGGCGAAGCCGGAAGCCAAGGGCAAGCCCGCGGCGGCGCCGGTCGCGACGGTCGGCGACGAGAGCTTCGACCTTCTGCCCAAGGGCGCCAACCTGTGGGTCAAGAACGCCGCGCGCGAGAGCGCCCTGATCAACCAGATGAAGGCGGGCGTGACGCTCGAAGTGAAGGCCTCCGCGGCGCGCGGCGGCGGAACCACCGACACCTATTCCCTGACCGGCTTCTCCCAGGCGATGGACCGGCTGACCAAGGAATGCCCGGGCAAGGGGTGAGTCGATCCGCCGACGGAGGGTCCCCGGCGGGATGCAAGCCGAGGCGCCGGCGGCCATTGAGCGGCGGCGGGCGGGCGGATAGTTCTGGTTGCCGCGCCGTTTCGTCACGCGATTCCGGGCGCGCGGACGAGTTCCCTTGAGCGAGAGCGAGACCCTTGGTCGGACATACCGTCAAATCCTACGATCGGGAGCTCGATGCGCTTCAGAGCCTGATCGCCGAGATGGGCGGCGTCGCCGAAACAATGGTGGTGGAGGCGGTGGACGCGCTCGCCGAGGCCAACATCGCGCTGGCGCAACAGGTCGTGGAGACGGACGCCCGCCTCGACCGACTGCAGCGCGAAATCGAGGATCTGGCGGTGATGACGATCGCTCGCCGCCAGCCGGTATCGATCGATCTGCGCGAGTTGATCGGCGCAGTCCGCGTCGCGGGCGATCTCGAACGGGTCGGGGACCTCGCCAAGAACATCGCCAAGCGCGCGATCAAGATCGCCGCCGAATCCCGTTTCCCACGCGCGATTCTCGGTTTGAGGCACATGAACCAGGTCGCCACCGAGTCCATGAAGGACGTCCTCGACGCCTACGTGCAACGCGACGAGGAACGGGCGCGCGATGTCTGGGAGCGCGACGTCGACCTCGACGCGCTCGAGGATTCCGTGTTCCGGGACCTGCTCACCTCCATGATGGAGGATCCGCGCGCCATTTCGATCTGCGCGCATCTCCTGTTCTGCTCGAAAAACATCGAGCGGATCGGCGATCACGCGACCAACATCGCCGAGACCGTCGTCTACGTCGCCACCGGCCGGACCATGACGGAGCGCCCACGCGGACGACAGGTGACGGACGTCGACGGCGGCGACGCTCGGATCGAAGAGTAAGCGTCTTCCCGAACCCGCCGGGTCAGCGGTCGGGCGTGTCGCCGGCTCCGCCGCGTCGCTTCTCCCGCCGCTTCAGAAGCGCGGCCAAACCGGCGCCAAAGTCCACGACGTTCGGGAACCTTGCAGGCCTGGGAGAATTTGCCAACCGTCTTGGAGAGGAGTGACCGATGGACGCGACCCTCAGCCTTCTCAACCTTGCGGGCGCGATCGCTCTTCTGCTCTGGGGCGTCCACATGGTCCAGAGCGGCGTTCAGCGGGCTTTCGGGCCGGACCTGAGAAGGGTCCTCGCCAAGTCGCTCGACACCCGCTTCAAGGCCGCAGCGGCAGGCGTGGGCGTGACCGCCATTCTGCAGAGCAGCACCGCGACGGGGCTGATGGTGGCCTCGTTTGCGAGCGCGGGTTTCGTCGCGCTCGTCCCGGCGCTCGCCGTGATGCTCGGCGCGAATGTCGGGACGACCCTGGTCGTTCAGGCCTTGTCGTTCGACGTGTCTCGCCTTTCGCCGTTGCTCCTGATCGCCGGGGTCGCGATGTTTCGGGGCGGAGCCGCGCGGACCCGGGACATCGGCCGGGTCGCGATCGGATTCGGGCTGATGCTGCTCGCGCTGCCCCAGCTTCTGGAGATCGTCACGCCCTACGAGGACGTTCCGAGCCTGCGCATTCTCATGGGCGGGATCGCGACCGATCGCCTGATCTCGGTCGCCTTCGGAGCGCTGCTCGCTTGGGCGGCCCATTCGAGCGTGGCGGTGGCGTTGCTCGTGATGTCGCTCACCGAGAAGGGCGTCGTGCCCCTCAACGCGGCGCTGGCGCTGATCGTCGGCGCCAATCTTGGCTCCGCTCTCAATCCCCTTCTCGAAAGCGCCCGCGGCGGCTCCGCCGCGGGACGGCGGGTCGTGGTCGGCAATGTCCTCACGCGCATCGTCGGCGCGGCGGCGGCGCTTCCGCTTCTGTCGCCGATCGGCGTCGGCCTCGTCGAGATCGAGCCGAATTTCTCCCGTGCGGTCGCCGATTTCCACACTGGCTTCAATCTCGTGATCGCGCTCGCCTGCTTCCCGCTGCTCGGTCCGCTGGCGCGTCTGCTCGAGCGCCTGATGCCGGAGCAGGTCGCCGCCGCCGACCCGTCCCGGCCGCTCTATCTCGACGACGCCGCCCTCGAGGCCCCGTCGATCGCGCTCGGCCACGCGGCGAGGGAGGCGCTTCGGATGGTCGACGTGCTCGATTCGATGATCGAGGGCGCGGCGGACGCCCTGCAGTCGGCGGACCGCGAAGCCGCAGCGCGGGCGCGCCGGCTCGACGACGTGCTTGACGCGCTGAACGGCGAGATCAAACGCTATCTCACGCGCCTCGACCCCGAGGGCCTGACCGACGAAGAGCATCGCCGGGTCGAAGCGGTGCTGGCGTTCTCCCTCAACATCGAGGCCGCGGGCGACGTCGTCGAGCGCAATGTCGTCGGTTTCGTCTCAAAGCTCATCAAGCGCGGCGGCGACCTCGGCCCCGAGGACGATCGAGAGATCCGGTCCGCGTTCGACGCCGTCCGGGCCAATCTGCGGTCGGCCGCCTCGGTGTTCACGACCGGCGACAGGGTCGCGGCCCGGATCCTGTCCGAGCAGAAGTCGGAATTCCGGCGGCGCGAGGCCGACGCGATCCGAAGCCATTTCGCCCGGCTGCGCGACCAGAGCAGCGCGCAAGGGCCGACGGCGTCCCCGCTCGACCTCGTTCGCGACATCAAGCGCCTGAACGATCACCTCGTCGCGGGCGCGGCCTATCCGGTTCTCGAGGCGACGGGGGAGCTCATGCCCAGCCGGATCGGCGACCCGAGGCAGGGCTGAGCCGCGGCGCGGCTGCGCTTTCGCGCGCCGCTGCGTCAGCCCGGCTTCTTGGCCGCGAGCTGGTAGTTGACGCCGAGGTCGTCGGTGAGCCGCCAGGCCCGCCGGAGCGGATCGTAGGACACGCCCTTCCGCTCGATTCCCCTCAACCCCGCCCGACGAGCCGCGAGCGTCAGTTCCTCAGGGGTGACGAACTGCTCCCAGCGATGGGTGCCGGGCTCGATCCAGCGGAGAACATATTCAGCGCCGACGATGGCGAGGGCGAAGCTTCTGAGAGTCCGGTTGAGCGTCGAGGCGAGGAACAGGCCGCCCGGCCTGAGCAGCGACGCGGCCACGGCGACGAAGCGGGCGGGATCGGCGACATGCTCGACGACCTCCATCGCGGTCACGACGTCGAACGTGTCCGGCCCGGCCGCCAGCTCCTCGACCGTCGCCACGCGATAGGCGAGGTTCGCGCCGGTCTCCTCGGCGTGGCGGCGCGCCACGCCGATCGAAGCCGGGGCCGGGTCGATCCCCAGCACGTCGCCGCCGAGGCGGGCGAGCGGCTCGGCGAACAGGCCTGCCCCGCAGCCGACGTCGAGGATCTTCAGCCCGGCGAGCGGCAGGCCCGCCTCCGCCTCGCGGTGAAAGTGCCGCGCAGCGACGTCGCGCGCCCAGCCGATCCGCAGCGGGGACAACTGATGCAAGGGCGCCATCGGCCCGTTTTCGTCCCACCATGCGTCGCCGAGCGCGTCGAAGCGCGCGACCTCTTCCGCGATGATGGACTGCGCGTTCATGTGGACCTCGCTGAAGACGATCGATCGCCGGGGGCGTTCGCACGGAGATCGCATCGGCTCTCCCGGAGGGGTGAGCGAGCGTCCCGTCGCCGATCAGGCCCCGGCGACCCGGAATCACAATGCATCCCGCCGTTGACCGCCGGGACCCTCCCCTTTATACGCCGCCGCGGCCCGTCGCGCGAGCCGGCGCCCTTCCCTGCCAATTCCGAGGTTCTGTTGTCGCGTCTGGTGATGAAATTCGGCGGCACGTCGGTCGCCAACGTCGAGCGCATCCGCAACGTGGCGCGCCACGTCAAACGCGAGGTCGACGCCGGTCATGAAGTCGCGGTCGTCGTTTCGGCCATGGCCGGCAAGACCAACGAACTCGTCGCCTGGTGCAAGGAAGCGGGCTCGCATTTCGACAACGCCGAATACGACGCGATCGTCGCCTCGGGCGAACTCGTCACCGCGGGTCTGCTCGCCCTGGTCCTCAAGGACATCGGGCTCGACGCGCGCTCGTGGCAAGGCTGGCAGATCCCGATCCTGACCAGCGACGCCCATGGCAGCGCCCGCATCGCCAAGATCGACGGCTCGCCGCTGATCGAGGGCTTCAAGACGGGCCAGATCGCGATCGTCGCCGGGTTCCAGGGCCTGCACCCCGAGACGAACAGGGTGACGACGCTCGGGCGCGGCGGCTCGGATACTTCGGCCGTGGCGCTCGCCGCCGCCGTCCTCGCCGACCGCTGCGACATATACACCGACGTCGACGGCGTCTACACGACCGACCCGCGCATCGTCCCCAAGGCGAAGCGGCTCGACCGGATTTCGTTCGAGGAAATGCTGGAAATGGCGTCGCTCGGCGCCAAGGTGCTGCAGGTGCGCTCGGTCGAAGTGGCCATGGTGCACAAGGTCAAGCTGTACGTGCGATCGTCGTTCGACGACCCGGCCGACCCCAAGCTTGGCACGCTCATTTGCGACGAGGAGGATATCGTGGAGCAACAGATCGTCACCGGCATCGCCTTCTCGCGCGACGAGGCCCAGATCACGCTGCGCGACGTCTCCGACAAGCCGGGCGTGGCCGCGGCGATCTTCGGGCCGCTCGCCGAAGCCAACGTCAACGTCGACATGATCATCCAGGTCGTGTCGGAGGATTCGGCTTCGACCGACATCACCTTCACCGTGTCGGGCGCCGACTTCGAGCGGGCCAAGACAATCATCGAGGAGCGCCGCGGCCAGATCGGCTACGCCCGGATGAACGGCACCGAGGAGGTGGTCAAGATCTCCGCCATCGGCATCGGCATGCGCTCGCATTCCGGCGTCGCGGCCCGCGCGTTCCAGGCGCTCGCCGCCAAGGGCATCAACATCCGCGCGATCACCACGTCCGAGATCAAGTTCTCGATGCTGATCGACGAGCCCTACACCGAGCTCGCCGTCCGCACCCTGCATTCACTCTACGGCCTCGACGCGGCCCACCCGGTCGGCTGAGCCTTTCCGCGCCCCGCCGCGCCCGCGAGTTCGAGGGCCGCCGCCGTCGGCTCCCGCTCGGACGAGCGGCGTTGACAGCGGTCCGGCGCCGGCCGAACCTAGCGGGCCCGCGGTCTCGGCTCGAGCCCACGGGGAGTCGTCGGCGGGATCTGAGGGGGAGCATGGGATGATCAGGACGCTGGAGGCCGGACCGTTTCCTCTCGATTTCGACGTCGCGTCGACCGCCCTGATCATCATCGACATGCAGCGCGACTTCGTGCTCCCGGGCGGCTTCGGCGAAATGCTCGGCAACGACACGTCGCTGCTGCTCGCGGCCGTTGAGCCGATCCAGCGCGTTCTCGCGGCGGCGCGCGAAAGCGACATGCTCGTCATCCACACCCGCGAAGGCCACCGCCCGGACTTGCGCGACTGCCCGCCGGCGAAGTTGACCCGCGGCGGCAAGACCTTCATCGGCGCCGAGGGGCCGATGGGCCGGATTCTGGTCCGGGGCGAACAGGGTCACGACATCATCCCCCAGCTTTATCCCATCGCCGGCGAGCCGGTGATCGACAAGCCCGGCAAGGGGTCGTTTCACGCCACCGACCTGCAACAGATCCTGCTCCGCCACGGCATCAAGACCCTCGCGGTGTGCGGCGTGACGCTCGAGGTGTGCGTGCACACCACGGTGCGAGAAGCCAACGACCGCGGCTACGAATGCGTGGTCCTCAGCGACTGCGTCGCCTCGTATTTTCCGGAATTCCACCGCGTCGGCCTCGAGATGATTCAGGCGCAGGGCGGCATTTTTGGCTGGGTGTCCACCTCGCAGGCTTTCGTCGACGCCCTCGCGGCTCCAGCGTCGCCCGCCGCCGGGCCCGCGCCTGGGACGGATGGCGTCCTGCTCGCGGTCAACGGCACGCTGATGCGCGGCCTCAAGCTCAACCCCAACATGCTCGCGGCCGGAGCGACCTTCGTCCGGGAGGCGGCGACCGAACCCGCCTACCGCATCTGGACGGTCAATGACGATCATCCCGCCATGGTGCGTATGACCGACGGCTCCGGGGTGAAGGTGGCGCTGGAGATCTGGTCGGTCCCGCCCGAGGGTCTCGCCGGCATCCTGCAAAAGGAGCCGCCGGGCCTGTCCATCGGCAAGGTGAAGCTGGACGACGGCGAGACGGTGCTCGGCGTGCTCGGCGAGCCGGCGCTGGTCGAGGGCCAGCGCGAGATCACCGGCTACGGCGGCTGGCGCGCCTATGTCGCGGCCGAGAAGGTCCCGTCCTGACGATTACCCGCGCATCAACGCGTCCACGAACGGTTCGACGCCGGCTTGGACGCGGCGGACCTTCAGCCGTTCGGCGGTGACGATCGCCAGCACGTCGCTATAGGCCCGCTGCAGGTCGTCGTTGACGATGACGTAGTGATAATTGCTCCAGCGCTCGATCTCGTGACGCGCGTTTTCCAGCCGCTTTTCGATGGTGGCCGCAGAGTCCTCGGCGCGGCGATCGAGCCGGGCGCGCAGCTCCTTCATCGACGGCGGCAGGACGAAGATCGAGACGACGTCGTCGCCGAGGCGCTCGCGCACCTGCTGCGCGCCCTGCCAGTCGATGTCGAACAGCATGTCGCGGCCCTGCGCCAGCACCTTGTCCACCGGCCCGCGCGGCGTGCCGTAGCCGTTGCCGTGGACCTCCGCCCATTCGAGCAGGTCGCCTTCGGCCTTCATGCGATCGAACTCGCGCCGGTCGATGAAGCGATAATGGATCCCGTCGACTTCCGAGGAGCGGCGGGCGCGGGTCGTGACCGACACCGAGAGGGTCAGGTCGAGCGCCTTGTCCTGCATCAGCATTCGGGTCAGCGTCGTTTTGCCCGCCCCCGATGGGGAGGACAAGATCAGGATCATGCCTCGCCGGCTGAGAGTCATCGCGCCGCTGCTCATTCGATCGTCCCGGTTCGCCCGCGGACTTGCGCGATTTGCGCCGGCAGTTCAAGCCCTGCCGAAGCCGCAGGCCCTCCGGCGCCAGACCTCAGGTCCGGTCCCGGCGGCTCAGTGCGGTTCCAGCGACGGCAAATTGAGATGTTGCTCCAGGCGGCGCACACGCTCCTCGAGTTCGCTGATAATCAGCCCGTGCCCGACGACCGCGGAATGATATTCGACGACCGCCCGGCGAAGGCCCACGATCTGGTCGCGGGTGTCCTTTTGCATGGTCATGAGGTCGGAGGCGACGTCGGCCCTCAAGGACTGAACTTCGGACTCGAGCGCCAGGAGATCGGACTTAGTCGCCATGTCGGCCTTGACTGTGCGAACCTCTTCCTTGACGTCGCCAATATCCTCGCGCAGTCCGCGGAGAAGCTCGATGACGAGATTGTCGGGTTGCTCCGCCATGCGAACTCCTGCGCTCGGACGTCAATATACGTTCATTGTAGGGAATTTCATCGCTTCCTTCAACGGCGATTGATCGGTCGCAACTACGCTGCGGTCCCTCTTGATCCAGACTGCAGTTATGGCTTTCGTCGTTTGGACCGGCGTCATTCGATGTTCTGCGCCTGCTCGCGCAATTGCTCGATTTGCCCCCTCAGCTCCAGCCCTTGCGCGGTCAGGCTGACGTGATTCGCCTTGGCGCACAGCGTGCTCGCCTCGCGGGAGAATTCCTGGGCGAGGAAGTCGAGCCGGCGGCCGATCGCCCCGCCCTCGGCGAGCAGCGCCCGCGCCGCCGCGACATGGGTCTTGAGGCGGTCGAGCTCCTCGCGGATGTCGGCCTTGGTCGCGAGCAGGATCGCTTCCTGATGCAGGCGGTTCTCGTCGAAGCCGCGGCCCAATTCCATCAACGCCGCGATCGCCTCGCCGAGCCGCGCCCGGATCGCCTCGGGTTTGCGCGCCGGATTGGCGTCGGCGGCGAGCGTCAGCGCCTCGATCGCATCCAGCCTCTCGCGCAACACCGCCGCCAGCGCCTCGCCCTCGATCCGGCGGGTGTCGGCGAGCGCGGCCAGCGCCTCATCGAGACTCGCAAGCGCGCCGGCGCAGGCCTCGACGACCGCCGCCTCGTCGTCCACGGCCTCGGCGATTTCGACCACGCCGCGAACGCCGAGAAGGCCGTCCAGAGTCGGGGGCGCGAGGCCAGCCTTCGCCGCCGCCGCGCGGGCGGCGGCCGCCAGCGCTTCGAGCGCGGCCTCGTCGATTCGCGGCGCCGTCGCGCTGCCTTCGCGCTGGGCGGCCAAGGTTGCAAAGCAAGTGCCCCGGGCGAGAACCTTGCCGAGGCGCGTCCTCGCCTCCGCCTCGACCCGGTCGAACGGCGACGGCAACCGCAATCGGAGGTCGAGACCCTTGGCGTTGACGGTCTTGACCTCAAACGCCCAGCGCCATCCGCCGCTCGCGCCGGTCGCCCGGGCAAAGCCGGTCATGCTGTTCACCGCCATGATCGCGTTCCTTCCCCATCGGGACTGGCGGCGTCTTGCCGCCCGGCGCGCAGAATGCGCGCTCTCCTAATCCTTTGATTTCGGCAGCCGCACGCGCTTTCGCGTCTGCACCTCGACCCTCGGCCCCTCCGCCAGGCGCACGATGGCGCCCCATAGCGTGCGCAGATCCTGCTGGGTCAGCTCCATGCGGTGAAAGATGTTGCGCAGGTTGCGCTGCATCTGCGGCTTCTTGGGCGCTGGACGGAAGAAGCCGCTCTCGTCGAGCTTTTGCTCGAGATACTCGAAGAAGGCGATCAGCATGTCACGTTGCGCCGGAAGCGCCGGCGGCCGCGGCAGGGTCGCCGGCGGCGGCGCGTCGCCGTGGGCGGCCTTGAACCATTCGTAGCCGCACAAAAGCACCGCCTGGGCGAGATTGAGCGAGGCGTAGGCGGGATTGGACGGAAAGGTGACGATCGCGTCGGCGATCGCGACCTCGTCGTTGTCGAGCCCGGTGCGCTCTGGGCCGAACAGAATTGCGCGGCGCTCGCCCGCCGCCAACACGGTGCCGGCCATCGCGGCGCTCGGGGTCATGACGGCCTTCGCCTGCCCGCGCTCGCGTGCGGTTGCCGCGTAGACCCGATGACAGTCGGCGATCGCCGCGGCGACGCTGTCGAAGACCCGGGCCGAATCGAGCAGCGCCGTCGCGCCCGCCGCGGCCGCGTAGGCGACGTCGCGATATTGGTCGTCGCGCGGCCAGCCTTCGCGCGGGTTGACGAGACGGAGGTCGTCGAGGCCGAAATTGGCCATCGCGCGGGCGCACATGCCAATGTTCACGGCGAGTTGCGGCCGGACCAGCACCACCGCCGGGCCGCCCTGCAGGAGCGGTTTCGTCTTGTCTGTGCCCGCGCCGACCATGTTTGCCTTGAGTCCGTCGTCGCCGCGCGGCGCGTGCGCGACGTGGCGATCGGGTCCCGCTCTAAGGTCGCTCCGCCTTCGAGACAAGAGCCGCGCCCGGTTCTAACGAACGCTGTCGGCGGCGATCACGGCGAGGCCGCTGGCGACCGAATGGAAAGCGTCGCCGTAGCGAAGCCTGCCGGAACCGAAGCGCTGTTCGAACAGTCGCCGCACCGCTGGCACGTAGGAGGTTCCTCCCGTCATGAAGACCGAGTCGACCGCCTCGACCGTCACGCCCGCCCGCTCGATGGCGATGTCGATGGCGCCGGCGATGCGCGCGATGTCGGCGGCGATCCAGGACTCGAAATCGGCGCGCGTCACGTCGGCGCCAATGTCCAGGTCGCCTGCCCGGAAGCGAAAGGACGTCCGCTCCGCCGTAGAGAGCTGGGTCTTGGCTTTCGACACCGCCAGATAGAGTTCGTAGCCCAGGTCCAGTTCGATCAGGTGAATGAGGTCCTCGATCTCTCCCGGACGCTCGGCCTGTTTCGCGAGCCGGCGCAGTTCCCCCAGCGTCCGCGGATCCTTGAGAAGCGAGAGCCTGTGCCACTGGGCGAAAGCGGCATGGTAGTGCGCCGGCAACGGCAAGAGTTTGCCGAACGACCGATAGCGGGCGCCCTTGCCAAGCCTCGGCGAGACGAGATTGTCCACGATGCGGAAGTCGAACGTGTCGCCGGCGACGCCGACGCCGGCGTGGGACAGCGCTTCGGCCCGAACCCGCGCGTCCGACGGTTCGAAGCGCATGACGGAGAAGTCGCTCGTCCCGCCGCCGAAATCGGCCACGAGCGCCGTCTCTTCGCGCCGGATCGCGCGGGCGTACCAGTAGGCGGCGCCGAGCGGCTCATAGGCGAAGTCGACAGACGCGACCCCCGCTGTCCGGAACGCCGCCGACAGCCGCTCGAGCGCCACGCCCTCGTTCGCCCGCTCTCCTGCAAACACCACCGGGCGGCCGCAGACCAGTCGCAGATCGCCGGCGCCAGCGGGAAGGACGTCCGCGAGAAAGACGCCGATCAACTCCTCGAGCCGGAAGCGCCGACCGAGCAAGTAGGTATCCTGAAAGGCCGCGCTCGACAGGTGGGTCTTCAGCGACTGCAGGAATCGATGATCGGCGTCGATGTCCAGCGCCCGCAGGAGCGCGTCGGGACCCGAGATATGCGCAAGGCTCGCATTTGGCGGGCGGCCCTCGCGGAAGAACAGCAGCGCCGAGCGATAAGCTTCCACGTCTCCGGCCGCGGTCGGAAACCGGCGCACAATGACCTGACCAGATCGATCGGCGACTGCAACGACGCTGTTGGTGGTGCCGAAATCGACGCCGACTGCAACCGGAATCATCGGCTTGTCTCCACCATCGCCCGCAACCGGAAACGCGCCGGAGCGGCTGCGGCTTCGGGGGAGGCCCGGTCCTATTCAGCGCGCGAGGTCAAAGACCGAGATCGCGCGGAATCTGCTCGGCGAACCGTCCGACCAGCGTCACGACGCGGCGGCGGTTGGCCTCGCTCCGCAGCGCGGCGTCGCGCGATGAGGGCCGGAAGACCGCAGTCGTGCGGATCGCGCTGCGTCGCGAGGCGACCCCCGGTCCGGCGAGCGCGACGAAACCCGTGATCTCGTCGACGATGCGCGGCGCGTTGCCGGTGCGCATCGGCAGCAGGCGAAGGTCGTCGACCTGGACGTTGAGGACCGCGCCGCCGGGCGTCCCTTCAGCAAAGCGTCGGCCGAGCGCGCGGGCGACGCTCTGCGGCATCGCCTCCGCTACCCAGCGCGCGGTCGGATCGCCGCGCCTGGCCCTCAGCCGGGACACGTCGACATGAATGCGCCCGACCCGGACGCCCTGCGCCGCGAACGCCGCGTCCGGAGCGAAGGCAAACGTCGCGACCGCCGCAAGCGCCGTGCGGCGAGACCATAGCATCGACATGAATCAGAGTCCCAGCTGGCGCGGAACCCAACCGGCGAACGCCTGCGCGAGCGCGTCGACACGGGAACGGTTCCAATCCACCCAGAGGGGCTGATGAACACCGCTGGGATAATAGGACGTGATCGCCCTGAGCGGGACGTCGGCGGCCACGCCGCGCGGCCCGCGAACGATCAGGTCGCCCTCGATCGTGTCCTGACCGCGGCCGAACGGGTTCGGTCCGCCGCTGCTCGGCCCGAGATAGACGTTGCCGATCCGCGCGACGAGGGTCGCTCCGCCGCGGTCGCCCGGATTTATGTAGGGCGCGAGTGTACGAGCCAGGGCGGGTGCGAGCGATTCGGCGACCCAGGCCGCGGTCGGATCGCCGACGGCGGCGCGGAGCGGCCCAACGTCGACCTTGACCGCGCGAAAGCGAATCGGCGCTTGCGCAAGCGCAGCGCCCGGCGCCATCGCCAGGGCGGAGAGCGCGGTCAGCAAGGCGCGGCGGCTCATCACGGACATCTCGAAATCCCTTCTTGGCGCGCCGCAATCGATGCGGCGCCGGTCACCGGCCAGGGTCGCTTATCTAAAGGCCACGTTGAGGATTTCATAGCTCTTGCCGCCGCCGGGGGTCGTCACCTCGACGCTGTCGCCAGCCTTCTTGCCGATCAGCGCGCGACCGGTCGGCGAGGTGATCGACATCTTGCCCGCCTTCACGTCCGCCTCCGACTGGCCGACGATCTGGAACACACGCTTCTCTTCGGTGTCCTCGTCGACTAGCGTCACGGTCGCCCCGAACTTGATGGTCGAGCCGCTGAGTTTCGACACGTCGATCACCTCGGCGCGCTGCAGCAGGTCCTCGAGTTCGACGATGCGGCCCTCGTTGTGCGATTGCGCCTCCTTGGCGGAATGATATTCCGCATTCTCGGACAGATCGCCGTGCGAACGAGCCTCAGAGATCGCCGCGATGATCCGCGGTCGCTCCACCTGCTGGCGGTGCTGAAACTCGGCTTCAAGCGCCGCGTGGCCCGCGGCGGTCATCGGCAGCTTTTCCATTCCCAATCCATTAAAAAGAGACAGCCCGCGATGGCGGTTTTAGCGCCTTCACGCCAGATAGTCTTGCAAGGCCCGGACTTCGAGGTCGCCGGCGGCGACGGCGCGGATGCCCTCCGCCGCCGCCACTGCGCCCGAAAGTGTGGTGTAGTACGGCGTCCTTTGCAAGAGGGCGGCGCGGCGCAATGGCTTGGAATCCGCCAGCGAGGTCGCCCCCTCGGTCGTGTTGAACATCAGTTGCACGGCGCCGTTGCGCACGATGTCGGCGGCGTTGGGCCGGCCCTCCGAGACCTTGTTGACCTTCTCCGCCTTCAGGCCCTGCGCTGTGAGGTAGCGCTGGGTGCCGCCGGTCGCGAGAATCCGGAACCCGAGCGCCTGAAGGATCCGCAGCGGTTCGACGATGCCGGCTTTGTCGGCGTCGCGCACCGAGACGAACACCGCGCCGGAGGTCGGCGGGCGCGAGCCGGCGCCGAGCTGGCTCTTGGCGAAGGCGATCTCGAAGGAACGGTCGATCCCCATCACCTCGCCCGTCGAGCGCATCTCCGGCCCGAGCACGGTGTCGACGCCGGGGAAGCGGGCGAAGGGGAAGACCGCCTCCTTGACGCCGACATGACCGAGTTTGCGGAGGTCGAAGTCGAAACTCGCCAGTTTCTCGCCCGCCATGACCCGGCTCGCGATCTTGGCGATCGGCCGGCCGATCACCTTGGCGACGAACGGCACCGTGCGCGAGGCGCGCGGATTGACCTCGAGCACATAGATCAAACCGTCCTTCAGCGCATATTGCACGTTCATCAGCCCGCCGACGTCGAGCGCGAGCGCGAGCTTCTTCGTCTGCTCCTCGAGCCGCGCCATCGTCTCGGGGGTGAGCGAGCGCGGCGGCAGCGAACAGGCGCTGTCGCCGGAATGGATGCCCGCTTCCTCGATGTGCTCCATGATCCCCGCGATCACGACGGTCTTGCCGTCGCACAGCGCGTCGACGTCGATCTCGATCGCGTCCGAGAGATAACGGTCGAACAGCAACGGGTTCTTGCCGAGGACCGTGTTGATCTGGCCGGTCTTGTCGTTGGGATAACGCGCCTTGACGTCGGCCGGCACAAGGCTCGGCAGCACGCCGAGCAGGTAGTCGTCGAGCGCCGTCTGGTCATGGATGATCGCCATCGCCCGGCCGCCGAGCACGTAGGAGGGCCGCACGACCAGCGGAAGCCCGAGGTCGGCGGCGACGAGCCGCGCCTGCTCGACCGAATAGGCGATGCCGTTCTTGGGCTGCTTCAGGCCGAGCTTGTCGAGCAGCCGTTTGAACCGGTCCCGGTCCTCGGCGAGGTCGATCGAATCGACCGAAGTGCCGAGGATCGGCACGCCCGACTGCTCGATCGCGTGGGCGAGCTTCAGCGGCGTCTGGCCGCCGAACTGAACGATCACGCCCTTGACCGTCCCCTTCTCGCGCTCCTTGTCGAGGATCGCGAGCACGTCCTCTTTCGTCAGTGGTTCGAAATAGAGCCGGTCCGACGTGTCGTAATCGGTTGAGACCGTCTCCGGGTTGCAATTGATCATGATGGTTTCGTAGCCCGCTTCCGAAAGGGCGAAGCAGGCGTGGCAGCAGCAATAGTCGAACTCGATCCCCTGCCCGATCCGGTTCGGGCCGCCGCCGAGGATGACGATCTTCTCGCGGTCAGACGGGTCCGCCTCGCAGGCCGGGCTGCCGGCGAAGGGCGATTCATAGGTCGAGTACATATAGGCGGTCGGCGCGGCGAACTCGGCCGCGCAGGTGTCAATGCGCTTGAACACCGGCAGAACGCCGAGTCGCTTGCGCAGCGCCTCGACCTCATCCTCGCCTTTGCCGACCAGGCCCGCCAGCCGCACGTCGGAGAAGCCGGCGGCCTTCAGCGCGCGCAGGTTGCCGGCGTCCTCCGGCAGGCCATGGGTCCGCACCCGGGCTTCGAGCGCGACGATCTCGGCGAGCCGTTGCAGGAACCACGGGTCGATTTTCGACACCTCGTGGATCTCCTCGACGCTCATGCCCATGCGCATCGCCTGCGCGACCTTCAGGAGCCGGTCGGGGGTCGGCGTCGCGACGGCGGAGCGCAGCACGTTCTTGTCGTCGCCTTTGCCGAGGCCCTCGACCTCGATCTCGTCGAGGCCGTCGAGGCCGGTTTCGAGCGAGCGCAGCGCCTTCTGCAGCGATTCGGCGAAGGTGCGCCCGATCGCCATGGCTTCGCCGACCGACTTCATCGCCGTCGTCAGCGTCGGTTCGGCGCCGGGGAATTTCTCGAAGGCGAAGCGGGGGATCTTGGTGACGACGTAGTCGATCGTCGGCTCAAACGAGGCTGGCGTCGCGCCGCCGGTGATATCGTTGGCGATCTCGTCGAGGGTGTAGCCGACGGCGAGCTTGGCCGCGACCTTGGCGATCGGGAAGCCGGTCGCCTTCGAGGCCAGCGCCGAGGAGCGCGACACGCGCGGGTTCATCTCGATCACGATCATCCGCCCGTCAGCCGGGTTGACGGCGAACTGTACGTTCGAGCCGCCGGTCTCGACGCCGATCTCGCGCAACACCGCGAGCGAGGCGTCGCGCATGATCTGGAATTCCTTGTCGGTGAGCGTCAGCGCCGGGGCGACGGTGATCGAATCGCCGGTGTGGACGCCCATCGGATCGAGGTTTTCGATCGAGCAGACGATGATGCAATTGTCCGCCTTGTCGCGGACGACCTCCATCTCGAACTCCTTCCAGCCGAGCACGCTCTCCTCGATCAGCACCTCGTTGGTAGGCGAGGCGTCGATGCCGCGCTCGACGATGTCAATGAATTCGCTCTTGTTGTAGGCGATGCCGCCGCCGGTGCCGCCGAGCGTGAAGCTCGGGCGGATGATCGCCGGCAGGCCGATGTCGTCGAGAGCGGCGAGCGACTGCGGCAGGGTCTTGATGTGGTGCGAGCGTGGGGTGGCGAGGCCGATCTTGGTCATCGCCTCGCGGAACAGCTCGCGGTCCTCGGCCTTGTCGATCGCTTCGGCGGTCGCGCCGATCATCTCGACGTCGTACTTTTCCAGCACGCCCATCTTCTTGAGGCTGAGCGCGCAGTTCAGCGCCGTCTGCCCGCCCATGGTCGGCAGGAGGGCGAAGCCGCCGGGGATGGCGTAGCGCTCCTTGGCGATGATCTTGGCGACGATCTCGGGCGTGATCGGCTCGACGTAGGTCCGGTCCGCCGTCTCCGGATCGGTCATGATGGTGGCCGGGTTCGAGTTGATCAGGACGATCCGGTAGCCCTCGGCGCGCAACGCCTTGCAGGCCTGGGTGCCGGAATAGTCGAACTCGCACGCCTGCCCGATGACGATCGGGCCCGCGCCGATGATGAGAATGGTCGAGATGTCGGTCCGCTTCGGCATTCGGTCCTCTTGGCGCGCGCCGGGACGGACGCAGCGCGATTGCCCGGCTTCGAGCGCACAAAAAAAGGCCGCGTCGCTGGGCTCGTGGCCACGATGCGTCCTTCATGCGATCAGCCGGAAGGTCCGGGGCGGCGCCCGGCCTCGCTTTGAGCGGGCCTGTGGATAGACGAAAATCGCCGCGCTGGGAAGGGCGCGAAGGCGATGCTCGCGGCCGGCCTCTTCAGCCGTGGGTCGGGAAGCACGCTGTCGGCGAGAGAGTCGTGGTCGCTGGCCAAGGAAGGACGAACCGGAACGTGTAGGTTCCGACGACCTGGACGCCGCAAGCCGCGGCCGAAGCGGAAAAATTCGCGGCGGTAATGCCGGCGACTCCCCAGACTTCCGATGCCGCATAGGCCGGCAGCCCGTCCAGCGGGCAGGCGACGACGTCGATCGCGCCGCAACGCGCGGCGGTCTCGGCGGCGCGCGCGAGCGTCGTGCTGGTCCAGATCAGCCGTGCGACGTCCATCGTCCCGATCGTCAGCATCAGGAGCGCCGGTAGAACGAGGGCATATTCGAGCGTCACGGTTCCCGACGTCCCGAGGCCTTTGAGCACGCGGCGCAGGCAGGCCATGGCTTATTGAATCCTCACCACAGCGGTCGCGGCGAACGTGTCCGGGAGTCCGAACGAGATCGGGAGCAGGACCAGCCGGTCCAGCGTCGCGCCAACCTGGACGTAGGTTCCGGCCGCGGTTCCGTCGGCGCAGACGGCGGTCGAGCACGGCGGGGCCGATCCGAGAACGGTCACGCTTCCCGCCGCATCTGGGCAACCACAGAAGGCCGCGGGCGCCGGCGTCGCCGTCACGGCTCCGAAACTCGCCGGCAGCGAGGCCGCGCTCGTTACGGCGGCGCTGATCCCGGCCGGGTCGAAGCCTCGGGCGGCCGCGTAGACGACGCCTCCTCCCACGGCCGCGTTCACCTGCATCGACTGATACATCGCAAGCCCCAATTGGACGACGCCGACGAGCAGAAGGAGCAGGAAGGGCGCGACCAGCGCGAACTCGAGCGCCGCCACGCCGTCCTCGTTCCCGAACCGCCGGCGCTTTCCAGCCTGCGTCGATCTTGGCATCAGAGCCCCTATTCCAACAACATGACGGGACCGGCCATCGCGCCGATCGGCGTGATCCCGACCCCCGCGCAATTGCGCGAGAAGACGGCGTCGCCGCTGAACTGCACGGTTCCGGCGATGAGCTGGGTGCAAGGCGAGGAGCTGCTCACGCCGCCGACGATGACCTGCTGCGTGGGAAAATAGATCGCGCCCACGACATCGACGGTTGCGCCAGCCTCGAAGATCTGAGCGCCGGACGACGGGGCATTGCGGTCGCCGAAGAAGACGATTCCCGCGGTCGCGCCGCCGGTCGGCGCGGTCAGGCTGACCGTGCCGGCGATGTCGAGCGTCGCGCTGTCGACGCCGCCGCCGGTGAGCACGATCGTAACCCCGGTTCCGCTCACCGTCGCGCCGCTCTGGACGGCAAACCTCCCGCCGGCGACGTAGTAGACGCCCGGGTTCAACTGGTATCGCTGCCCCTGTCCGAAGGTGACGCCGTCGCACCAGACGCCGGGGCTGAGAACATAGGCCGGGTCGCTCGACTGCGGCGGGTAGTTTACGCCCGAGCCGAGGCTGCAGCCACCCGAAGCCACGGGATCGGCGACCGCGACGTAGGGGTCCGTGGCGGCGGCGCAGGCAGGAATGGCGACGCAAGAGAAGCAGAAGGCGTGCCCGTTGTTGGTCGCGCCGCCGCCGACCGAGGCGTCACCGACGATCGACACCGCCTGGCTCTGATCGGTCAGGAGCGTTCCCAAGGCGTTGGCGAGGTCGAGTTGCGCCCCGTCGGTCAAGGCCAACGCCTGCCCCGCCGCGGAGCACACCTGCAGGCCGCAGGCGTTCAGTCGAACGGTCGCCCCGTTCCAGACCGCGACGGCAGGGCCCGCGTTTGCGTCGAGGGACAGGACGCAAGCGCAGGGCGAGTTCCGGTCGGCCGGGTTGCAGGCGGAGGTCTTCGCGGGTCCCGCCACGGCCTGCGCCTTGAGTCTGAAGCCGCCGGAATAAAGAAGACTGGCGAGCGGGAGCGGTTGCGGCTGCTGGATGATCACCTGCACCGCGCCGGCGTTGGCGGCGTCGGCGGCGCTGGCCGGCGGACTGACCGGCGGGCTGTTGATCGCGACCGCCGCCCCGCCCGCGCCGTCGACGAAACCATTCTGGCCGGCGACGGCGGCGGCTTCGGTGGCGAAGTCGGCCGGAACGCCGGCGGACTTTGCAATCGCGGCGCTGAAGGCGGCCGCGTCGGCGGCGGTCTGCATCCGGCGCAGATTGGAATAGGCGAGGCCGACGTCGATCGCCAGGGCCGCCATGCCGAGCAGCACCGCCGCCATGATCGCAACCTGAATCGCGACGGCCCCCTCGGTGGAGCGCAGGAGACCGCGGATCTCGCCTGCAATCCACAGGACGTCCCTTGGACGCCGCGGGGGCTCCGGGGCGTCGGTCGGTTTCGGTGACGACATCATCGCATCATGGCTCGCCGAAATTGCCGCCGAGCGCAACTGCCGGGCAGACTAATCGGGGAAGCGCGGCGGGAGCATTGAGACACGTCAAGGTGATTCTCTCCGATGTGGGTTTACGCGGAGAAATCCGCGTTGAGACGCCAACATATGAGTATTGATTGCACAACGAACGTAAGCCTCTAATTGAACTGTCAATTATGGTGTAAGAATTGAACCTAAATCGAGCTAAACTGCGTCATTGATTGATACATCAAGGGATTATTCCAATTTATAGTGTCGTTCGATTTGAAAATATTTGCTCAATTCCGCTTCAATTGATTTGCATCAAGTGCGGCGCTCATTGTGACCCTATAAGACGAGGTAACGCGGGAACGGAGAATTCGCACCGCGGGGACAAGGAGATCGAAAATGCGTAAAAGTAGTGAAGTGTGGACCGAGGTTTCACGCTGGGCGCATCTGGACAAGAAAGACGGCGTTGTCGCGATTGAGTACGCAATGCTCGGCACATTTATTGCGCTCGTCGTGGTCGTGGCGGTCACGGCCCTCGGCACTCAGCTGAATACGGCGATTGCTAATCTCTCCGGAGCTTTTTAGCAGTAGTAACTCTTCAGTTATCACAGGTAACGCGGGGACAGAGAATTTGCACCCCCGGCACGAGGACATAGAAAATGCGTAGCGCTTCTGAAATGTGGGCCAAGATCTCCAGCTGGACGCAACTGGACAAGAAAGACGGTGTTGTGGCGATTGAGTACGCGATGCTCGGCACATTTATCGCGCTGGTCGTGGTCGTGGCGGTCACGACCCTCGGCACCGAGCTGAACGCGGCGATTGCTGCTCTCCATACGGCGTTCTAGCAGGCGTAAATCCTGAACCGTCGCAGACAAATGCGGGCGCCGTAAGGGCGCCCGTGTCCTTGTCTGGCTTGAGGATCTGTGCAGACGACCCGGGCCCCGGGTGCGGTGAAGCGAGGACGGTATGACTATCCCATCGCTCGGCATGGTATTCTGGCCAATTATACTTGTTCTGCTCGGAATCGGCGCTGCGACGGACATCGTCGAAAGAAAAATTCCCGACGGGGTTTCCATCGCCGTCGCGGCAATCGGCGTCATTCAGTGCGTCATCGTCCGGCCCAGTTCCGTCGGCCTCAGCTTCGCCGTGGCAGCCGTCGTTCTTTTCGGGCTGGTCTTCGCCGCGCGGCATCGGGTTCTCGGCGGCGGCGATATCAAGCTCATTGCAGCCGTCACATTGCTGGTTTCGCCGGCGCGCGTAGGGCCCCTACTCCTCGCTATAGCCATTGCGGGTGGGGCGCTCGCCTGCGCATACCTTTTTACCAGAGTCGGCTTAAGGGGCCTTCCGGCGCCGGCGCTCTGCCCGTTCTCCAAACCAACCGGAAAAGTGGCCGCCACCGTGAACGCCGAACGCCGCCGGATCGCGGAGGGCGGCCCCCTCCCCTACGGCGTCGCCATTTTCGCGGGCGTCGGGTACTACGCCGCCCATGAGATCGCCGCATGTTTCTTCGTAACGTCCTGCTTGTCGTAGGAGCGCTCTGCGTCCTGCTCGGGGCGGGCTTGCTGCTCACCCGCCGAGAGCCGCCGTCCACCCGGCCGCCGCCGGCCGTCGCGTCCCATCTCGAGCCCGCCGTTTCCGTGCTGACCGCGGCGCATGCCGTACGCAAGGGATCCCTTCTGAAACAGGGCGACATGATTGCGAAGCCGCTCAAGTCCGGCGAGGGCTCCGCCCCTGGCAGTCTCGCCCCCGGCCAGGAGAGCGGCTTCGTCGGCGCGCTCGCCCGTCGCAATTTCGCCGAAGGCGAGCTGCTGATCGCCAGCGACTTCGTCAAGCCGAGCGACCGCAACTTCCTCGCCGCCGTGCTGAGGCCCGGCTTTCGCGCCACCTCGATTTTCGTCGATGCGGCGCAGAGCGTCGCCGGACTCGCGTTGCCCGGCGATCTGGTCGACGTGATTCTCGTCCAGACCTTTGGCGACAGCCCCGATCCGAGCCGACGCACCGCCGGCGAAACCGTGCTGCGCGGCGCACGCGTGCTCGCGCTCGATCAGGCGCTCGGCCCGCCGCTTGGCGCCGGATCCGAGGCGCGCGTGCCCAAGACCGTCACGCTCGAAGTCACCGAACAACAAGCCAAGGCGCTGCCGGTCGCCGCGAAACTCGGCGTCTTCCAGCTTTCGCTGCGGCCGCTCGACGCGCCCGCGGACGGCGACATTTCCGCGGACCCGACCGATTCCGGCCCCGTCTGGGCTTCGGACATTTCGCCTGCCCTGCGTCAAGCTGCGCGATCGCGGCCGCAGGCCCCGAAGGCGGCCCTGCCGCCGGCGCGCTGCCCGCCGCTTACCGGCAGTTCGCTCGACAAGTCGGTGCGCTGCGCCCCTTCGCAACGGGCCGCCTATCAACCGCCAGTCGCGGCGGCGGCCGAGCCTGAAGCCGCACCGGGGCCGGCCGTTCGCGTCGCTCCCGCGCGCGGCGGTGAGGGCGCTGCGCATGAGTGACCACGCCGCCGAGGCCACCCAGTCCAGCCGGCAGACGGCGCCGACGGCGATGGCCTTCATCGCCGACCCGGAGACCGAGGGGCTCGTTCGCCGCGCTTTCGCCGACCTCGGCGTTTCCGACGTCCAGGTCACGCGCGGCGGGGTCGAGTCCGCCACGCAAACGCTCGCCAGACAAAAGAGCCCGCGGCTCTTGCTCGTCGACGTCTCTGGCGCGGCCGATCCGCTTGCCCGCGTGAACGAGCTGGCCGACGCCTGCGAGCCGGAAATCCGCGTCGTGGTGATCGGCGAGAAGAACGATATCCGCCTGTTCAAGGAGCTGAGGTCCGCCGGCGTCTCCGAATATTTCTTCAAGCCGGTCGCGCTGGACACGCTCAAGCGGGTCTGTAACGCGCTCCTGAACGGCGAGCGGGCCGACGCGCCGTCTGCCGCGGGAGTGGGCAAGCTGGTGTTCGTGCTCGGGGTGCGCGGCGGCGTCGGCGCAACCACGGTCGCCGTCAACGCCGCCATGCGCCTCGCCACAAAGGGGCAGCGCTGGGTGATGCTGCTCGATCTCGATCTCGAAAGCGGGGATTCGGCGCTGAAACTCGGCGTCAACCCGACCGACGCCTTGCGCGAGGCGCTCGACCGGCCGGAGCGGGTCGACAAGCTCTTTCTCGAACGCGGCGTCCTGCACGTCCGCGAACGCCTCGACCTTCTGGCCGGCCTCGACCCCTTCGGCGCCGCCCCGCCGCGCGAAGACGCGGTGATCGCCCTGATCGACAAGCTCCTGCAGCGCTATCGCTTCGTCTTCGTCGACCTGCCCCCCGCGCTCGCCCCGCGGATGAGCCGGTTGATGAGTATGCCGGGCGCGACCGTTCTGGTCAGCAGCGCGAGCCTCGCCTCGGCGCGCGACCTCATGCGCTGGCGCGCCTGGCTCGGCCCGAATTCCCCGGAACGGCGCACGGCGCACGTCCTCAATCTGAGCGGGGCCGAAGGCGCCCTGCCGAAGGACGAGTTCATCCGCGCCGCCGGCGCGCCGCCGGACGTGATCATCCCATGGGACCGCGTGATCGCCGCCGACGCCACCTTCGGCGCGGAGGCCGCCCGCAAGAGCGCGGCGCTCGACCGCGGCCTTGCGCCGCTGCTGCGCGAACTGGCAGGCGAAGGCGTCGCGAAGAAGCGCTCCATTCTGCGGAGGCTGTTCGGCTAGCCATGGCGACTTTCGGCCGGAAGACCCACTTCGAGAAGTCGCCGCCCGGGAACATGGCGCCCGCGCCGGCGGAACGCGAACCTGCGCGCGCGACGGCGGACGCCCCACCCGGCTCACGCCCGCCGGACGGCAGGGACTTCATCCGCGATCAGGTCTTTACTCGGGTTGAGCCTCAGACCGCCGTCAGAATGACCCGGACGGAATTGTCGGACTTCGTCGTCAGGCTCGTGGCCGAAACGGCTAACGAACGCAAGATTCTGTTGAATGCGGACGAACAGCGCCGGCTCGGGGCGAATATCGTCGACGAGATGGTCGGCCTAGGGCCGATCGACCCGCTGCTGCGTGATCCGACCGTCACCGACATCCTCGTCAACGGGCCGACAACGATCTATATCGAGCGGCGCGGCAAGCTGGAGCTGAGCGACCTCCGCTTCCGCAGCGACGCGCAGGTCCTGCACGTCGCGCAGCGCATCGCCTCGTCGGTGGGGCGGCGGATCGACGAATCGAGTCCCATGCTTGACGCGCGGCTTGCCGACGGCAGCCGCGTGAACGTCATCATTCCGCCGGTGAGCCTCAAGGGCGCGAGCATTTCGATCCGAAAATTCGCTCGCAATGTCATGGATTTCGAGAGCTTCGTGGCGAACGGCAGCCTGTCGCCGCAACTCGCGCGCTTTCTCGAGATCGCGGCGCGCTGCCGGCTGAACATCGTCGTGTCGGGCGGCACGGGTTCGGGCAAGACGACCATGCTGAACGCGCTTTCGCGTCTGATCGACCCGGGCGAGCGCATCGTCACGATCGAGGACGCGGCCGAACTTCAATTGCAGCAGCGCCATGTGTTGTCGCTCGAAACGCGTCCGCCGAATCTCGAGGGACGCGGCGAGATCAGCCAGAGAGATCTCTTGCGCAACGCGCTGCGCATGCGCCCGGACCGGATCATCCTCGGCGAGGTCCGCGGCGTCGAGGCATTCGACATGATGCAGGCGATGAACACCGGCCACGACGGATCGATGTCGACCATCCACGCCAACTCGGCACGCGACGCGCTCGCCCGCATCGAGGACATGATCCTGATGGCGAGCGGCAATTTGCCGGTCCGGGTGATCCGGGCGCAAGTGGTCGCCGCGCTCGATCTCGTCATTCATACCGAACGCATGAGAGACGGCGTGCGCAGGGTTACAGAGGTCGCGGAGGTCGCCGGCCTGACCGGCGAAGCCATCTCCCTGATTCCCTTGTTTGCCTATCAGTACGACAGCGAGGGCGCCGACGGCTTGCTGCGCGGGCGCTTTCACGCTTCTGGCGTCTCCCCGACCTTCGCGCCCCGGATCGACTATTTCGGCCTTGGCGATGCCCTGCGGCAGTCGCTCGACGTTGCGCACATCCCGGACGGAGCTTAGCCGATGCTGATGCCCGCCCTCGGCTTCCTCCTCGCCGGCGCCGCCATCCTCCTGGCTGCATTCCTTACCGGCCGGGACGCGCGCGCCAATCTCGAGCGACGAGAAAGCCTCGTCGCGGGAAGGACCCGCAACGGTTTCGGTTTGGCCGATAGAGGGCGAAGGTCCCTCGACATTCGTCTGCGCGCATTGTTCGCAGCCGGCGCCCGACGAAACTGGGCGATGAGACTCGGCCCGATCCCCCTAGTGGCGGCCGGCGCAGCGGCGGCCGGCACAGGCTGGATTCTGGCGTTCGCTGTCCTGCATATGCCGGTTCTGGCGTCGGCGGCCGCGGCACTTGCCGCAGGCTTTCTGGTTCCGCGCGCCATGCTCTTGCGTCAACAGAAGCGATCGGAACGCGCGTTTACGGAGATTTTTCCTGACACGCTGGACGCCCTGACACGCATGGTCAGGGCGGGTCTCCCGACTGCCGCCGCTGTTCAGGCGGTCGCGCACGAGGCGCCGGCGCCGGTCGGCCCGGTGTTCTTGTCGATTGCCGACCAGATGCGGATCGGCGTTCCGGTCGAAGACGCCCTTGACGCCGGCAGCGCGTTGGTCGGACTGCCGGACTTCCGCTTCTTCTCCGTCGCCGTCAGCCTGCAGCACGAGGCCGGCGGAAACCTTCCTAGCACGCTGGAAAGTCTGGCCGACCTGATGCGCCGGAAGCGCGCGGCTCGACGCAAGGCCAAGGCGGCGACCGGCGAGATTCGGGTGACGGCCTACGCCCTCGCGGCGCTGCCGTTCCTCATGATCGGGGCCATGCTCGCCGTTCAGCCCGACTTCATCCTGCCGCTTTTTGCGGACGCGCGCGGTCGCTTCGTGCTCGCAGCGGCGGCCGCGTGCATTCTGGCGGGATTCGCAATCATGAGGGCGATGATGCTCGGCGTGACCAAGGAGTGACTGCGATCGGCGCCCTGTCGGCCACAGCGTTGATCCTCCCCTCTAGCGATGTCGGGGCGCTGGCCGCCGTCGTGCTGTTGATGGTCGGCGGCGTCGCGCTGATCGCTTCAGGACTGTCAGGCGGCGACGAGGCCCTGGCTGCACGGCTGCGCCTTGTCGCGCATTCGACCGGCTCCCTCGCGACGCCTCGAACCCACGTTCGGGCGGCGATCGATCGTATGCGCGCGCTCGCGGGCGGACTATCCAGGGCGGAAGAGCGACAGATCGTGCGATCGTTTTCCCGGCTCCGGATCGGTCGCGAACGCGCGATCCCGGCATTTCAGGCGCTCAGACTGGTAACGGCGTTCGCGGCGGGAGCGCTCGGGCTGCTCGCCTCCGCCCGGTTCGTGGCCCTCGGCGTGGCTCCGTGGTCCTATCTTGCGCCGCTCACCGCCGCAGCCTTGGGATGGATCGCGCCCGCGTTTTGGGTCTCCTGGCGAGCGAGGCGATGGAGGGCGGCCGTCGCCGCCGGCCTGCCGGACGCGCTCGAACTGCTGGTCGTGTGCGTCGAGGCGGGCCTGTCGCTGGAGGACGGGCTTCGCCGCGTGGCGAACGAACTGAGGGACTCGCAGCCGGCGCTCAGCGACGAGTTGTCGCAGACCTGGGCCGAGATCAACATCCTGCCCGATCGCGCGCGAGCGCTGGCCAATCTGGCCGATCGCGTCGACGATCCGGCCGTCCGATCGGTGGTGGGCGTACTGTCGCAAGGGCTGCGCTACGGCGCGCCGCTTGCTCAGGCCCTGCGGTCTGGCGTAATTCAGATGCGGAACGACCAGATGACCGCCTTGGACGAGAAGGCGACCCGTCTTCCGGCGCTGATGACCATTCCGGTCATGCTGTTCTTGATCCCGGCGCTGTTTCTGATCATTGGCGGGCCGATCGTACTGAGGGTGATTGACGTGTTGCATCACGGAGTCCGGTGAAGGCGCTCGCGCAAACCAGCCGTCGCGGCTCACGCTCGCGACGCGCCCCGACCGGCAGTTTTTTTGCCGCGCTCGCGTTCGCCCTGTGTGCGGCGCTCGGGGTCGGCGGCGACGCGCCGCCGGCGGCCGCCCAGGTCGCCCAGGTCCGGCATTTCCGCGTCACCCGCTACAAGTCGATCACCTTCACTTCGCCCGTGCCCTTCGCGACCGCTGTCGCGGGCAACACCGAGATCGCCGACGTCCTGCCGATGTCGGACCGGACGCTCTACATCCAGGGCAAGAAGGTCGGGACCACCAACGTCACCCTCTACGACCAGGACAAGCGCTTCGTCGCCGTCGTCGATCTCGACGTGACCCTGGACATCGAGGACATTCAGCGCCGGGTCTCCGCCGGCACCCAGAGCCGGGGCATCCGGGTTTCGGCGATCAAGGGCCAGATTGTGCTATCCGGAGAGGCGCGCAACGCGGTCGACGCCGAACGGGCTGTGGCGATCGCCAGGGCGATGGTCACCACCGACGACGGACGCGAGGTGGACCCCGACAAGGCCGACAAATACGTGATCAACGCGATGCGCGTCGCAGCTTCCCAGCAGGTGATGCTGAGGGTCCGCTTCGTCGAGGTGGACCGCACCGCCGAACGCGACATCGGGGTGAACTGGTACGGCGCCAACAAGGGACAGACCGCCGGCGGCAACATCGGGACGGGAACCCCGATCCAAATCGGCCAGAGCCCCAACGCGACGCCAGGCGGCATACCTATTTTCTCGGCGGTCGGCGCGATGGTTCCCGGCGGCCTCGCCAACGCCGCCGCGGCGCCGTTCGGCGTGGGGCTGTTCAAGCTCGCCGCCGGCAACGTCGACCTCCTCGTGGCGGCGCTCGAAGCCAAGGGCGTGGCGCGCCGGCTGGCGGAGCCCGATCTGGTCGCGCTGTCGGGCGACACCGCCAGCTTCCTTGCCGGCGGCGAGTACCCGGTGCCCTCGATTCAGTCCTCCTCCGGCACCTCGCCCGTCGTCACGACCACATACCATCCCTACGGCGTGCAACTGACGTTCGTGCCGACCGTGCTCGCCTCGGGTCTCATCAACCTGAAGTTGAACCCGTCGGTCAGCGAACTCGACTACAAGAACGCCGTGATCATCTCCGGGACGGCGATCCCGTCGATCACCAAGCGAGAGGCGCAAACCACGATCGAATTGCGCGACGGCCAGAGCTTCGCCATCGCGGGTCTGCTTCAGTCGGACAATTCTCACGACGTCAATCAAATTCCGTGGATCGGGTCGGTGCCCATCCTCGGCGTTCTGTTCAGCAGCAAGTCCTATCAGGCCAACGAAACGGATCTCGTGGTGATCGTCACGCCCCATCTGGTGGCCCCGACCACGCCGGGGCAGAAGCTCGCCACTCCATTCGACAAGACTCTCTCGCCCAACGACGTCGATTTCTTCCTGATGGGAAAACCCGACGTCCGCAAGCAGTACAACGATTACGTGAAATCGGGGGGCGGCACGGTCGGCCCCTATGGATATATCATGCCCCTGTCGACGAAGTGACGCGGGGTTCGAGGACGGCGATATGACGAAAATCATCGGTTTTGCGGCCCTGCTGGCTTTGTTCGGACAGGGTTCGGCGTTCGCTGGCGACTATCCGTTCCTCGACGAGCTGACGCGATACGCCGAACGCATTGACACGCTGTCGGTCGCATCCGGCGACGCGCAATCGGCGAATGTGGCCTTGCAGGTGATCGACCCGTGGCCGCCCTATGCGCGCGACCGCCGGATTCCGGCGGACGGCAAGAGGATGGTCGGGGCCGTCAATCGATACCAGAACGCGAAGAGCGGACAGGCGCTGGCGCCGGTGTTGCTGCCGGGCGTCCCTGGCATCGGGACCGGGCAATGAAGATGGCCTTGAGACCTCTTATCGGACTCGCCTGACCGGGAAGAACCTATTCAGGCTCCACGTCTCGCCGCGCCGCCGATCAGGCGCGTCTCTCCAGGGTCATCGATGGGCATAGCCGCCGACATCGCACGCGCCGGGCTCTGCATCGTTGCGGGCCTGTACGCCTGCGCGCTCGCCGGATGCGGCGCGGACGATCCGCCCGCTGCTGGCGCGCCGCCTGCCCCTCCGGCGAGAGCGGACGACGCCGGCACGACCTTGACGATCCAGAACCCCGGCGACGTGAAGTTCTTCCCCGACGACCAGCCCCTGCGTCTCGGCCAGGAATATTTCAATCGGGGGATCTTCGGGACGGCTCAGAAATACTTCCAGTCGGCCGCCGAAAAGGCGCCAAACGATCCGGCCGCATGGATCGGACTCGCGGCCAGCTACGACCGGGTCGGTCGTTTCGATCTCGCCGATCGGGCGTACGGCCAAGCGATCAAACTGCAGGGCGAAACCGTGCAGATCCTCAACAATCAGGGCTATTCCTACATGCTGCGCGGAAATCTGGCCGCTGCGCGGGAGAAGTTCCACGCCGCCCTGCTGCTCGACCCGGACAACCTGACCATCAGGAACAACGTCAACCTGCTCGACGGAAGCTACAAATTCATCGAGCGCGGGCCGCAGTAGGCCCCGACCCCGGGCGTTACTCCACGCCAAGCGATTTCAGCTTGCGGTGAAGCGCCGAGCGCTCCATGCCGATGAATTCGGCGGTGCGGGAGATGTTGCCTCCGAAGCGATTGAGCTGGGCGATAAGATAGTCGCGCTCGAAAGCTTCGCGGGCGTCCCTCAGCGGCAGGCTGAGCAACTTCTCGCCGCCGATGCCGCTCGGAATCGCCGGGACCAGCGCGCCGACCTCGGCCGGAAGCATAGACGCCGAGATCTCGGCGTTCGGGTCGCCGAGCGCGAGGATCATCACCCGTTCGACGTTGTTGCGCAGCTGGCGGATATTGCCGGGCCAGTCGTGCGACTGCAGCACCGCCATGGCGTCGCCGCCGACCTTGCGCGGCGCGACTCCCATGTCCGCAGCCGCGCGCTCGAGAAAATACTGGACAAGCTCCGGGATGTCCTCGCGCCGCTCCGCCAGCGTCGGCACCCGGATCGGCACGACCGAGAGGCGGTGGAACAGGTCCTCGCGGAACCGTCCCTCGGTGATCGCCTCGGCGAGATCGCGGCTGGTCGACGAGATGATCCGCACGTCGACCTGCACGCGAGTTCCGCCGCCGACGCGCTGGAATGTCTGGTCGACGAGCACCCGCAGGATTTTGGCCTGGGTTTCGCGCGGCATATCGGCGACTTCGTCGAAATAGAGGGTGCCGCCATGCGCCTCCTCGAGCGCGCCGACACGGCGGGCATGGCCCGGCCCCTCCTCGACGCCGAAGAGCTCGGCCTCCATCGTCTCGGGCGTCATCGCCGGCGCGTTGACCACGACGAACGGACCATCCGCGCGCGGCGAGCGATCGTGGATGAGGCGGGCGGCGAGTTCCTTGCCCGAGCCGGCGCCGCCCGAGATCAGCACACGGGAGTTCGCCGGACCGAGCTTGTCGATGATGCGCCGCAGATTGGCGATAGCGGCGGACGAACCGACCAGGCGGTTGACCGCCCCCCCACGCTCCCGCAAGTCGTTGACTTCGCGCCTGAGGCGGGACGTCTCCAGCGCCCGCTCCGCGATCAGGATCAGGCGATCGGCCTTGAACGGCTTCTCGATGAAGTCGTAGGCGCCGAGCTTGATCGCGGTCACGGCCGTCTCGATGTTGCCGTGACCGGAAATCATCACGATCGGGACGTCGGGATGCTGCTTCTTGATCGCTTCGAGCATCTGAAGGCCGTCGAGCTTCGACCCCTGCAGCCAGATGTCGAGCAGGATCAGCTGGGGGCGGCGGTGCTCGACCGCCGCCAACGCTTCGTCGGAATTGCGCGCCGAGCGCGGGTGGTGGCCCTCGTCCTCGAGGATCCCGGCCACCAGCTCCCGGATGTCCGCCTCGTCGTCGACGATCAGAATGTCTGCAGCCATCAGGTATGTCCGACCTTTTCTTCCTGCGGTTGGGCGCCGTCCGCGGCCGCGCCGGCCAAGGGCAGCTTCATCAACACCATCGCCCCCCGCCCGCCATCCGACCGCTCGAGTCCGTCGAGCAGGTCGACGCCGCCGCCGTGGTCCTCGAAAATCTTGACCACGATCGGCAGTCCGAGGCCGGTGCCTTCGGCGCGCGTGGTCACGTAAGGCTCGGTCAGCCGGCGCCGATCTTCCTTGGGGAAGCCCTTACCGTTGTCGCGGACGCCGATTTCGATTGCGCCGTTGACGTCGGCCTCGAGCGTGACGACGACGCGGCCCGGGTCGTGACCCTCGCCGAGGGCGTCGACGCCCTCGGTGGCGTTCTTGAGCACGTTTGTCAGAGCCTGCGAGATCAGGCGGCGGTCGAAGTCGGCGATGACCGGCGCCTCCGGCAAGCGCTCCTCGAAATCGACGTCGGCCCGTCCGACCCGCATGAGGAACACCGCCTGGCGAACGCAGTCGGTGAGATCGTCCCGCGCCGGACGCGCCTTGGGCATGCGGGCGAACGAGGAGAACTCGTCGACCATGCGCTTGATGTCGTCGACCTGGCGGATGATCGTGTCGGTGCACTCATCGAACACGTCCTTGCCTTCGACGATGTGGCGGCCGTAGCGGCGCTTCAGCCGCTCGGCGGAGAGCTGGATCGGCGTCAGCGGATTCTTGATCTCGTGGGCGATGCGCCGGGCGACGTCGGCCCATGCGGCGGTGCGCTGCGCGGTGACCAGATCGCTGATGTCGTCGAGCGTGATGACTCCGCCCGAATCGCCGCGGCCCGGGCTTCCGGTGACGCGGACGTTGAGGATTCGCTCGCGGCCGTCGCGAAGCACGGTCGCCTGGCCCTGATGCAACCGCATGCGGAGCGATCGCGCCTGCTCCCAGATCAGCCCGATGCCGTGATGGACCGACGCGAGCGGCCGGCCGACCAGGCTTTCCCCTCCGCCGAACAATTGCTGCGCCGCGGCGTTGCAAACCGTGATCGCGCCGTCCTTGTCGACGCCGACGACGCCGGCCGGAACTCCGGCGAGGACCGCTTCGATGAACGCCCGCCGCTCGTCGTTGAGCGCGTTGGCTTCGATGAGGCCTGTCTGCTGGCGCAGCAGCTCCGCGGTCATCTTGTTGAACGTGTCGCCGAGATGGCCGAGATCGCCGTCGGACGCGCGCGCCGGCACCTGGACGTGCAGATTGCCGGAACCGACCTCGTCGGCCGCCCGGATCAGGCGCCGGATCGGTCCGACCAGTCGGTTGGCCCAGGTCAGGCCGAGCCAGATCGCGGAAAACAGCATCGAGAGCGCGAGCATCACGAAAACGGTCGCAAAGCCCAGTTCGAGGCTGCTTCGGTGCGCCTCGAACCGTCCCCACAGGCTGGCGACGGACGCGGCGTCTTCCGCGACCCTCGCCGCCAGCGGATCGATGCCGCGAGCGGCGTAGAGGAACTGCCCGTCGGCGCCGGGGATCGGCCGGATGGCGACGAAGATGTTGCCGGCCCCGAGGAATCCGCACAGCTCCTCCCCGGCGGCCGCATCCCTGAAGTCCGACGGGTCCGGTTTGGCGATCAGCTTGGCGTCCGAGCCTTCCGCGACTTGCAGCGGCAGCCCGTCGCTCTTCATCAGGGCGGCGGCGCCGAAGCCGAGCGTCTTGGCGCGCGAACTGAAGTACTCCTTGAACTGACTCGGGTCGGAACGAAGCAGGAGCGCGCTGCGGGAAATGTCGCCCGCAGTGAGCTCGACGTCGCGCAGCAGGGCGCGGCATTGCGATTCCCGGTAAAGCTGAGTCGCCTGGTTGGATTCATTGATGAAATTCGCGACGTCGCTCATGAAGCGCGGGTTGATCGCCCATTCGACCGATACGGTCGCCACGATCGCGGTAACGATCGCCGGAATCGCGGCGACGAGGGAGAACAGCGCGACGAAGCGGCTGTGCAGGCGTGCGCCGGCCCGCGCCGCATGCCGGGCCGCGCGGAGACGGTTGAGTTCGATCGCGATCAGGACAATGAGGACGAGGACGACCAGGGCGTCGCCTGCGAGCAGCGTCGCGACGACGGTCTGGGTCGGCAGGATCGGGGTGAATCCGGCGAACACCAGAAACGTCGACAGCGCCAGGACGAAGGCGGCCACCACCGCCACGGGGCCGAATCGCGCGGTCGGCCCGCTGTCGTCGAACGGCTGCGCGCCGCGGTCGCCGGTCGTCTTGGTCTCGAACGTCAAAATCCCGAACCCGCCCTGCCGGCCCGGGTCGCAAGCATCCCGAGATTCGTGGCAATCGTGCAACATTGTTGCTCAATTGCGACGTTTTGGCGGCAAGGAACGATCCCGCCATCGGCGACCGCCAACGCCGGCTCGGCAGGCCGCAGCGCCCGCCCGTTCAGCCCTGCGCCGCGGCGATGCAGGCCGCGAGAAACTCCTGGGCCGCGATGCGATCGTCGAACCGCTGCACCGTCTCCAGTCCCTTGGCTCTGAGCGCAGCGCGCAGTTCCGGCGCGCCTTTCAGCCGCTCGACGGCGCTGACCAGAGCTTCCGGGTCGTCGACCGGCGTCAGAAGGCCATTGACTTCATTCACGCAATAGTCGCGCGGTCCGCCGCTGTCGCTGAGCACGACGACGGTCCCGCAGGCCATGGCTTCGACGCCGGTCCGGCCGAAGCCGTGAAATCGGGATGCGTCGACATAGACGTCCGCCCAGGAATAGATCGGCGCGAGATCCTTTGAACCGACGACGCCGAAGTCCTGATAGGGGAACGGCAGGTTGAAGGTCTTGAGGTCTTCGGAGCCGAAGAAGCCGACCCGGATGTCCGCGTGTCTCGCGCACAGCGTTGCGAAGACCTCGACGAGGGCAGGAAACCCTCGCTGCCCGTTGGGCGCGCGCGGCCTGGCCATGGCGAGGACGCGGAATTCGTCGGCTCTCGCGATCTTCCGAGGATAGAAGATGTCGAGGTTCATTCCGGGTCGGATGACGCGCGCGTCCGCCCCGATCGCCCGCAATCTCTGACGCAAGTGCTCGGTCTTCACCACCTTGGTTTCGATCTGCTCGTAGGTCCGCTGCGCTCTCGCCTTCCTGACCGGATCGTCCTCGATGAAATCGGATTCGATATCCTGGACGAAATAGATCGGCACGCCGCCTGTGGCGCGCGCCAGAGCGAGCGTCACGTCGACGGTTTCCCAAGACGTCGCGATGACAAAGTCGTAGACTTCGTGACCCAACCACTCCACGGCACGCGACCGGTCGGCCAACCATACCGGTTCGAAGCGCGTGATCAGTTCGCGCTTGGCGTATTTGCTCAGGGTCGCAAGCGCGCAATAGTGCCCGAGTTCGGTGAATTCCTCGAGCATGTTCAAGACGGAAATCACGCCGCCGTAATGGTTGAGCGTGGGCAAGATCGCCAGAATACGCAGCGGCCTCGCCACGCTGGGCAAACGGACGGCGGTTCTTGACCTGGCGCGCATGGCTACACCCGCTTGACCGCCGGCAACGCGCCGGCGAGCGCGCCCCGTATCCCGGAGATGGAGTCCGCCGCCTTCATCGCGGCGAAATCGGCCCCGTAGCGATCGCCCCAGCGATGGAAGAAGATCCGCTTGTTCTTTTCGTATTGGGCCTGCCGGGTCGCGGATCCGAAACTCTCGCGGCCGTAGTGGAAAATATAGCAATTGTCGACCAGGACCGTCCGCCACCCGAAGTAGTTGGCGCGCAGCGACAGGTCGGACTCTTCGCAGTAGCCTTGGCCGAACACCCCGTCGAGGAAGCCGACTTCGTCGAGGGTGCGTCGCCGGATCGCGAAGAAGAAGCCTTCGCAGGTGGTGATGTCGGGATAGGCGGGGCTGCGTCGTCCGACCAGGCGAGCCATCTGCTCGAGGTTCAGCCCGGGCTGGATGGCGACGCTGTTGTGGGGGCAGAAGTTGGACAATGGGCTTGCGATCCCGATCCGGTCGTCGCTCGCGAAACAGGCGGCGAAGGCCTCTGTCCAGCGCTCCGTCGCGCACGTGTCGCTGTTGACCAGGACGACAAGGTCGCCCGTGGCCAGCTCGAAGCCGGCGTTGCACGCGTCGACGAAGCCGACGTTGTGGTCCAACACGACGGCGCGCGCGTTCGGCCTCTGCAGGCACCATTTCCGGACGCTTTCGGCGGTATGCTCGTCGCAGGCGTCGAGGACGCAGGTGATCCGCGCCTGCGTCGGGACGCACGTTCTTGCGAGCGACGACAGACAGAATCGGACCACGTGCGGGCTATTGTGGATGGGCACGACGACGTCGAATGGCGGGGTCGCGCCGACGCGCGTATCGGTCATGACGCCGCCCTCTCGTTGCGCTTCTGCGACCTCGCGCCGACCGGATCGACCAGAAACTCGGTGACGCGGCTCTCGATATCGCTCCAGAATTGCTTGCCGACCGTCTCCAGCCCGTTAGTCTGCACCGTGCGTCGCAACTGAGCATCGTCAACGAGTTCGACGAGCGACTCGACGACGCTCGACAGCGTCACCTGCGTCAGGAGGCAGTTTTCCCGATCCCGCAGCAGCCATTGATTGGCCTCGTTGATATTGGTCACGGTGGCGCATCCGCTCGCCATGTATTCGAGCGGCTGATAGGACGGGTGCTTCGACTGCATGAAGACGAGCCCGATATCGCAGCTTCGGTAGAGAGCGGCGACGCTCTCGATGCTCGGCAGAAGACCGAGATTTATGATCTTGCCGTCGGCGCCGTGATCCTTCGGGTCGAACGCCGCGCCGGCGGAAACGATCTCGATCCGATCGCGCAGGATGTCCTTGGCTTCGATCAGGGCGTGAACGCCGAGGCCGAACAGATTGCGCGAATTGTTCGGCCGGCCGTAGAAGACGATCCGCACCGGCCGGTCCTTCGACCTGGCGATCGGGGCGGGAAAGAAGACCGTGCGATCGACCGCCGGTTCGAAGGCGAGCATCGCGGTCTTGGCGTAAGGGGCGACGGCGTCGGCGACTCCGGGCGAGTTGCAGATCGGAAAATAGCCGAACCGGTAGCTGGCTTCGATCAGTCCGTAGCCAGCGCCCGCCGATTCGAACAGCGGCTCGTAGTCCTGGATCAGGTAGAACTTGCCCCGCGCCGGGTAGCGCGACATGACGTACGCCGTCGTCCAGAGCGTCGCGACCGCGATGTCGGCCGGGGGAAGGGAAGCCGGCGAATCCCGAAGCGGATGCAGATGCGCGATCCGGAAAGAGACGTCCGGAAAGGTCTCGCGAAGTTGACCCTCGAGAGCGGCCGCGTCCGGCGGGCGCTCGCTGCAGACGACGAGGGTCGGCGCCACCCCGCGATCGCGATAGAGCGCCGCGGCGAAGCGCAAGCCGGTGAAGACGCCGCCCCTGTAAATATGACTGACGAGCGGAACGAAGAACGCCGCGGTGCGAACCGACGCGCCGTCGCCGCTGAGGAAGCGCCGGTTCGTCTCCCGATTGGCCTCGATCGTCGCCTGATCGGCGTCGTACAAGGCCAGGAACGCGGCGTCCGGCCCCAGCTTGCGCCCCTGCATGGTCCGCATACGCTTCTCGATCGCCTGTCGACGGATGTCGCCTCCGCTTGGCTCGAGCGGGCCGCGCGGCAGGTAATCTACGCGCGTCCGGCTGAGCAGGCGGTTCCAGAACGGGTCTCCCCGGGACAACTCCGGCTCGTAGGTCTCGATCGAGAGTTGCAGGTCGCGCAGATAGACCGGGATCGACTCGCGCGACGCCTTTTCGAAATGAAACAGTTGCGCCGCTCCGACGTAGACGTTGCGAAGATTGCGCCGTCGCGCCCGCAGACACAGTTCGACATCGTTGCCGGTGAGCAGGAACCGCTCGTCGAAACCGCCGAGGGCCCAGTACCGCTCGGCCTTCACGCACATGACCGCCCCGGTGACGGCGGAGACGTCGCGGGTATGGACCGTCAGCATGGCCGGCATCGTCACGTCGTGCTGTCCAGCGAGAACGTGGCCGGCCATGCCCGCGAGCCCAACCACGACGCCGGCATGCTGGACGGCGCCGTTGTCGAAGTGCAGCCGCGGTCCGACAAAGCCCGTGTCCGGCAAGTCCGCGACGCCGACGAGCGTCTCGATCCAGTCGACCGAGAGCGCCTCGGTGTCGTTGTTCATGAAGATGAGAAATTCGCCGCGCGCGGCGCGCGCCCCGACGTTGTTGGCCGCCGAATAATTGAAGGGGCGATTGAACGGCACGATCTTCACGCGCGGGTCCTTGCCGATGTCATGCAGGTAGCGGAGCGTTTCCTCCTCGCTGCTCGCATTGTCGACCAGGATGCACTCGTAATTCGGATAGGCGCTGCGCTTGCAGATGCTTTCGAGGCAACGTCGCAGATAGTCCGCCTTGTCGCGGAAAAGGATGACGATCGAAACCAGCGGCCGCCCGGCTGCAGCGTAGCGCACGGTCAATTCGCGGCCCCAGCGACGGACCGTCGCGTTCGCCCTTCTTCTCGCGAGCACGCTCTCGATGAAAGCCTTCTCTTCCGCCGGCTTGGGAATCGGCCCGCGGTCGCCGACGTGCAGCAAGACGTGATCGATCTTTGCGCCGGGCCGGCCGCGCTCCATGAGCCGGAGCAGCACGTCGCGCCTGCCGAACGGGAGAACCGGCGAGATCGCCCCCTCCTCCAGCGCCGCGCACAGGGCGCCGGCGCGGAACGCGACGCCCGGCCCGACATAGTCGGTCTCCAGCAGGAGGTGGCTGCTCAGTCCCGGCTTCAGAACCGGATCGCATCGGCGGCCAGACGCCCAGTGGTCGTGGTCGAACACTAGATAGTTGACCTCGCCCGCGTCCTCCTGCGCGCGTCGCAGCGCCGCCGAGAGATCCGATCGCGCAATCGCGCCGGCGTCGACGGCGAGCGTCAGAGTATCGCTGCGACACTTTCGCAAGAATGTTGCGAAGGCCGACGCCGCTCTCTCGGCGTCGTTCACGATCTCGAAGCCGACCTGCATGAGATCGCGTAGCGGCAGGGACCTGGCGAGTTCCCGCTGCACCGCCTCAACGGCCGCCTCGGCCTCGGTGCGGGCGGTCATCACCGCCAGGGAGACGCGCGCGCCTTGGCGGACGAAACTGCGAACCGACGCCGCCGCCGCGTCGGGCGGCGAAGCGCCGCTCCTGTCGGGGACATGGAGCACGAAAACCGCAAGAGGGGCGCGTTGACGGTCCGGGCCGAGAACCCCCTCGGTCGTCTCGAGGAAGCGCTGGTAGCACCATTCGCGCACGGAGGCGTCGGCTGCGGCTGAGCGCCTCGCCGGCCTCGCCGCCGCCAACAAGGCGTCGCCGAGCCAGGCCGGTCCCACCAGCAAGGCTCCGGTTCCCGTCGCTTCGATGACAAATTGAATCTGCCGGCTGTCCTTCAGCGCCGCGAGCACGCGGGAATCGACGTCCAGAACGCCGGACGCCAGCGTCAATTCCGACCTGATTTCGCGACGCGGGACGAGCGGCATGACGACTTCGGTCCCGGCGCTCTGGACGATGCGCAGGAAGACCTGAACTGCGAGCCCGCTGCGACAATCTGCAGGACAGTCGGCGCCGAGCACGAGTTCGGCTGCGAGACTTCCGAGCCGGGCGACATCCGCGCCGCGGACGGGATGGGCGAAGCGGACGTAGTACGTGTTGGTCCGGATCTCGAACCTCGACAGAGCCCTCGGCTGGACAAGCGCGTCCGCAGTCGGCCGCCACGGGACACGCGCCAGATCCGCGTCGAATTCGCCGTTGCGCCCCTTGATGATCGACCACCCGTGCGACAGTCCGCACTTGCCCTCGGAGTTCAGGTTGAGCAGGTTGATTGAAGACAGCAAGGAGCTTTCGGAGTATCCGGCCTTGGTCGCCCTGTAAAACGGGGTGGTTTCGGGAGGCGGACTTTCGAGTTTGCGTTCCGGGTCGGCCGCGCCGAACAGCGGGTTGCGAAATTCGACGCCGTTCATGACGTCGGCCGACGTGGTGAGAACCTCGAAGATCCAGTCGCCGTGTCCCCCGACGGGCGCTGTCGTCATGACGTCGATGGACAGATCGAACCAGGTCGCGTCGAGCACGGCCGGCCGTTCCTGCCGGCCGATCTCGCGGCCGTTTTGCACGCTTGTGAGCCTCAGCACGACCGGCGCGCGGCCGAAGGGCGCCCGCGCCGCGATTCCCGCGGTCAGGTGGGGCGTCATGTCGGGGGCGACCGCCGGCAGCCTGCAGCGAATCAAGGCAGTTTCCGCCGGCCGCCCGTCCGAAGCCGCCAACGGACGGGTAAGCCAAACGCGCAGCGCCGGCCCGTCGACCCCACGCAGCGCCTCGAACGCGAGCCTCGCGCATTCCGGCTCGGTCAGGTCCATGCCCAACGGGCGCTTCTGGGCGCTCAGCGCCAGCCAGTCGTCTCCGAAGACGTTGAAAGGGCGAATGGGTCCGTAGGGTCTTGGACTGCCGGGCAGCTCGAAATCGGCATCGGCGAGATAGACCCGAAGCGCTTCGCCGTCCGCCATCCCGCGGTCGCAGCCGAAAGCGACCGTGAACGCATGGCGTCCGTCGCCGATGCCGGCGTCAGCCAGATCCTGCCGGAACTGATCCGCGACCTGCCGCGCCAGCTCGCGGCCGCCCAGCGTCACCACGACCGTTAGGCGCGCCTCCGGGCGGGCGGAGTCCGCGACCCAGCCGCGAACCCACCCCCGGCGAACGTGCTCGAGATTGCCGCGGTAGGTCATGGCGACTCCCTTTCCGCGCCGGTCGGCTGACGCCGCTCGGCAGTCAATTAATACGTTGCAGACTTGCATAAACCTAAAACACAATTTACGTTAGTGACAAGAGCTTTTCGTGCGGCCTTGTCCAATTGGCGGGGTAGCCTTCGTGAAAAACGAATTTTCGAAAATGTCCGATCGTTGTCCTTCCGGACAATTCGAATGCCTGGACCCAGGCCGCCTGACCGGATGGGTGGCCCTGCCCTCGGGGTTCGCCGATCCGGTCTCCATCGTCGTGGACGGCGTCGAGGCGGTCGTCCTCGACCCAGCGGAACTTGTTCCCGAGCGCCGCGGCGCTCGCTTCGAGCTGAACCTTGCCACACTGGCGGCGCGCCTGGCCTTGCCCAGCCGACCCCTGGCCGACAATCGCTGGCATGCGGTCGCGCTCCTCGCCGGGGAGACCGAACTCGACCACCGCGCGCTTTTCTTCGGCGACGCGTGCGAAGGCTGGATCGAGCACGCTTCCAACGACAGGGTTGAGGGCTGGGCCTGCGACGCAAGCGCGTGCGACGAACCCGTCACCCTCAATCTGACGGTCGAGGGAATTCCGTTCGAAGTCTGCGCTGCGGCGATCGACAGGCCCGATCTCGCCGCGGCCGGCAAGACTTCGAAGGGCGGCGGGTTTCGCATCCCATTGCCAAGATGGGCGCCCGCCGCGGTCGACCCGCTGCGGATCGGCGTGAGGGCCGGCGCCGCCAGGACTTTCCTGCCTGCCGGCGAGTTCGCGGCGACGGGCGTGCCGGCGCGCGCCCGATCATGGTCCCGCCTGCTCGACACGCTCGCTCCCGAGCCGCCGCCGGTGACCATCGTGACGCCGATCTACAACGCGCCCCGTGAGCTTGCGGAATGCCTCGAATGGCTGGTCCGGCACACGAGCGCGCCGGCGAGACTCCTCCTGATCGACGACGCGAGTCCCGACCCGCGCGTCGGCGTGGTGCTGTCCAGCTACCGCGATCGGCCTGGCGTGACGATCCTGCGCAACCGGCGGAACCTCGGCTATACGCGCACGGTCAATCTCGCCCTCGGACGCATCGAGCGCGATGACGTCGTGCTGCTCAACGCCGACACGATCGTCCATCCGGGGTGGCTCGACGGTCTGCGCGCCGCCGCCTACTCCGGACGAACGGTCGGCACGGCGACCGCGATCTCGAACAACGCCGGCGCCTTCAGCGTCCCGGAAGTCGAACGCGCCAATCCCTGTCCGCCGGCGCTGTCGGGCGACGAATGGGCCCGTCGGGTTCGTCAGATCGCGCTCGCGCTTTATCCTCAGACGCCGACGGGGAACGGGTTCTGCCTCTACATTCGACGAAACTGCCTCGAGGCGACGGGCGCGTTCGACGAATCCGCCTTTCCCAGAGGCTATGGCGAAGAGAACGACTTTTGCATGCGGGCGGCCGGAAAAGGTTTCGTCCACGTCGTCGACGACCGCACGCTCGTCTCCCATCGCCGCTCGGCGAGCTTTGGCAGCGAACGGACGCCGCTGATCGAAAACGCCGCCCGCGCGCTCGACCAGCGCTATCCGGACTACGCGGCGAGCGTCGCAGATTTCGGCTGCGACCTCGACATGACCATCATGCGCTGGCGCATTCGCCGCGCCGCGGCCGAGGCCCGTCGCCGCAGCGATCCCCCGCGTCCTCGCGTGCTATACGTGATTTCGACGCAGACCGGAGGAACGCCGCAGACGAACCGCGACCTCATGCGCGCCCTCGCCGACCGATACGAGCCCTGGGTGCTGCATTGCGACGCCACGACCCTGACGCTCGCGCGCTATCGCGAAGAAGGCGATCTGACCGTCGAAACCCATCGCCTCGAGCGACCCGTCTCGCTCGTCCGGCATCGGTCGGAGCCTTATGACGACTGCGTCGCCGACCTACTGCTCCGCCAAGCCATAGAGCTCGTGCACGTGCGCCACATCGCATGGCACAGCCTCGGCCTCCCGGCAGTCTGCCGCAGGCTGGGCATACCCGTCGTCTGGTCGTTCCATGATTACTACTGCGTCTGCCCGACGACCACGCTGCTCGACGAGCGGGCCGCGTGGTGCGGCGGCGCCTGTACGGAAGCCGAGGGCGAGTGCGTGGTTTCGCTCTGGCCGTCCGAGCGCGTCCCTCCGCTCAAGCGCCGCTTCGTCCATCGCTGGCGCGACATAATGGCGGAGGCGCTCGCGCATTGCGACGCGTTCGTCACCACTTCGGAGGCGGCGCGCGCGACGATTGCAAGCAATTTTCCCTCGTCGCGCGCAGCAGTCTTTCGCGTCATTCCCCACGGCCGCGACTTCGCGACTTGCAGCCGCCTAGCGGCGCCTGTTGAGGACGGCGAGCCGCTGCGCGTCCTGGCGCCGGGCAACATGGATTTTCACAAGGGGGCGCAAGTCTTTCAGGCCCTGGCGACGCTCGGCCGCGGGCGCGTCGAGATCCATGTGCTAGGCGAGCCCGGCACGCTCACGCCGTCTCCCGGGCTGGTCCTGCACGGTCCTTACCGGCGCGAAGCCTTCGCCGGGCATGTCGCGGGCATTCGCCCCCATATCGGCGCCGTGTTTTCGATCTGGCCGGAGACCTACTGCCACACGCTGACGGAGATGTGGGCCTGCGGATTGCCGGTGGTCGGCTTCGACCTCGGCGCGGTGGGCGAACGGATCGCCCGCCACGGGGCCGGCTGGCTGCTCGACCGCTGGATCGAGCCGGAGGCCCTGCTGGAGTTCCTGCTTGACCTGCGCCACCGGCCCGGCGAGCTGAAGGCGAAGACCCGTGAAGCGCTCGCCTGGCAGGTCGGCTACGGCCGCCGTTACGGGACGGCGGCGATGGCCGCCGCTTACGATCAGCTCTACCGCGAGGCGTTCGAGGCGCGGCGGGCCTTCCGCAGCCCCGACGGGCGCGAGGCGCATCTTCATCCGCGCACCGTCCTCGTTCCTGCCGCCTCGCCGGCCGAAAACGGGGCGGCCGCCATGGCCGAGGCGGAACGGATCTCGGAACCCGTCCGCAACCGGGTCGAACGGCCCATCGTCTATTGCGCGATCGACCCGGAATGTCGTCCGGAGCGCCTGCCGGAGGAATTCAGCGCCGCCTCCATGATCGAAAGCTGCGCAAAGGGCCGAAAAGCGTTTCGATCCCTCGCGCTTCCCGAGCCTGATCCCTTCGGCCTGCCGAGACGATTCTGGGGTCTCGACCCCGAGGATCCACCCGACGCCGCTGCGCCCGGCGAATCCGACCGCCTGCGCGCGCTATGTTTCTCGTCGGGGCGACGGGATCGAAACCTCGAGCTGATTCGTCCCGCCTTCCAGGAACTGGCTGCGACCGGCGTCTGCGCGCTTCACGTCCTCGGCGGCGACCCGGTCGAGGCGACGTGGTTCGAGGCCGTCGCATGGCCAGCCGACCTGTCGGACTATCCGGCGCTGGTCGCCTGGTTCCTGGCCTTGAGCCGAGGCTTCGATATCGGCGTCTCCGCCCGCCGGGCGGACGCCGATCCGGGCGATCCCGATCCCGTCCGCTTCATGGCGGCGGGTCTTGCGACCCTGATCAGCGACGCCGGACCCTGGCGCGACGGCCTGTGCGCGCTGGGCGCGATCGCCGTCGAGACCACGACGGCGAGTTGGGTCGCCGCCGTGACCCGGCTCCGCGGCAGTCCGGCGGCGCGGCGGGTGGCGGCGAGCCGCGCGCTCTACCGGGTGAGAAAGCGGATGATCGGCGAAGCCGAAGACGCCGATTTCGACAGGCGGGCGCGCGTCGCGCTCGACCGCGCCGTCGTCAGGGCACCCGTTCTGCGCCGGCCGGCGGCCCGCGCAAGTCTTTGTACATGATCCGGGTGGCGTCGAATTTCCCGGCGTCGACCGCGTCGCGGGCATAGCAGGGAATCGCGCCGGCGAGCGTGTAGCCGAGCGAGCGATAGAGCGCGAACGCCTCGTCGCCGGCCGTGTCCAGCGTCAGCAGCCATCGGTCGTTCTGCGCCGCCAGCCGTTCGATCTCGGCCATCAGCGCGCGCGCCACGCCGGCTCGGCGAAAGCGCGGGTCGACCAGCACCTTGGAGACCTCGGCGTGATGGCGTTTGCTCGGCATCGCGTCGAGATCGAGTTGCGCCGTACCCAGGACCTCGTCGTCGGCCGTGGCGACGAGCACGATCCGGCACCCGCCGCGCATCGCCGGCTCGACCTTCTCCCGCCACCAGGAGCGCGCCGTGTCGAGCGGAAACGGCGTCACGAATCCCACGCTCGCCCCCTCGTGCACGCAGGCGCGCAAAATCTCGGCGAGCCGGTCGAGGCGAACGGCGAAAGATTGCGGGTCGAGGGCGGCGATCGAAAGCTTCGGCGGGGCCATGTCCCTAACAAACACCGGCCGGGCAGCGCGGTCCAGCGCCTGCGCGATCAGCGCAGGCGTACGGGGATGACCTCGATGGTGAGTTGCACCGCGTCGCCCAGGCCGTAGTACGAATAGGCCGGTCTCGATACCGCCCGCAGGAACAGGAACAGGCGGAGCCGCATGCGCTTGAGAACGTTGCTGCGCCGTGCCGGCAGGAGGTGGTCGTGCATCACATGGACGATCCAGTGGTGCGGATCGGTCGGCAGATCGATCTCCTTGTGGCGCGCGAGATCCTCCAGCGCTTTCTCGACGTCGGGCTCCTCGAGGAAGCCGAACGCGATCTCGACGGCGATCACGCTGCCGCGCTGGTCGGAGCGGTCGAAGACGGTGACCTGATAGCGGCTCCCGTGGATATAGGGGGCCTTCGTGTGGCGGACTTCGACGAACAGGAGGTTGCGCGGCAGCATGCCGGTGCGCTCGGCGATCAAACGGATCAGCGACGGCGCACGGTCGGCCAGCGTCCGAAGCGGGCGCGGCGACATGATCACCGCGCTGCGCTCCAGGAAGACGCGGCTGGCTCGGTGCAGCGTCACGACCTCCGACATGGTCAGAGTCGCCTTGGCGTTGTGGGCGGCGTAGGTCGCCTTGCGGCCCCAGCGCCAGGTCGCCATCAACGCGAAGGCGGCGGCGCCGACGGCGACCGGCACGAAGCCGCCCTCCATGAGCTTGAGCAGGCTCGCGGCGAAGAAAGCCGCGTTCACCGTGACCAGCGGCCCCCACACCAGCGCGATCAAAGCGACGCTCCAGCGCCAGTGGCGGCGGGCGATCGGGATCATGGCGATCGAGGTGATGACCATCACGCCCGCGACCGCGAGGCCGTAGGCGGCGGCGAGCGCCGAACTGGTGCGGAAGCCGAGCACCAGCGCGACGCAGCCGAGCAGCAGCGCCCAATTGACGACCGGGACATAGACCTGTCCCTCGTGCGCATGATGCGTGTGCTGAATGTCGATCCGCGGAAAGAGGCCCAGACGGATCGCCTGCGACACCAGCGAAAAGGCGCCGGTGATCAACGACTGCGAGGCGATAATGGTGGCGGCGGTCGCGAGCGCGACGAGCGGCATCAGAAGCCACCCCGGACCGAGCGCGAAGAAGAGCTTGTCGCCCGCGACCGGGGCGCCGCTCAACAGCACCGCGCTCTGACCGAGATAATTGAGAAGCAGCGCGGGAAAGACGACAGCGAACCACGCGAGGCGGATCGGCGCGTCGCCGAAGTGGCCGACGTCCGCGTACATGGCCTCGCCGCCGGCGACCACCAGCATCAGCGCGCCGAGCAGCACGAGCACGCCGTAAGGACCGGCGCGATCGAGAAAATCGAGGGCGTGGACAGGGTTGACGGCGATCAGGATCTTCGGCGACGCGGCGATGGCGGCGACGCCGAGCGCGGCGATTACGAAGAACCAGACCAGAACGATCGGCCCGAACACCGAGCCGACGTTGGACGAGCCCTGATACTGCACGCAGAATAGCGCGATCAGCAGCCCGAGCGTGATCGGGATCACCGCCGGCGCCAGACCCGGCGCCGCGACCCCGAGGCCCTCGACCGCCGACAGAACGCTGATCGCGGGGGTGATCATCCCGTCGCCGATCAGTAGGCCGGCGCCGGCGATCAGGATCCACAGGAGCAAACGCGCGCGCCGGTCCCGGCGGTCGTGCAGGAGCCCGTAGAGCGCGAACAGCCCCCCCTCGCCGTCGTTCTGGGCGCGCAGGACCAGCAGCGGATACTGGATCGCGACGACGATCGCGAGCGACCAGATCGCCAGCGACGCGGCGCCGATGGCGTCTTCGGGAGTCCGGAAACGCGCGACCCGGGCGATCAGGTCCATGGCGTAGAGCGGCGACGTGCCGATCGACCCGAAAACCACGCCGAGCGCCCCGAGCGCAAGGGGCGGGATCGCCCCTTGGCGGCCGTGGTCGCGCTCGGCCGGGGCGGCGCGGGCGTGATGTCTGGGTTCGGCGACGAGCAACATCGACGCAAGCCTTTACAGGGTCAGTCTGCAATGGGAAGCCCGGGGCGGCAACGCCGGCGGCTGCGACACTTGCGCTCAGGGGCGGCATGGTCTACGGCCCGGCGATCCGAACCCGAGGAGACAGGATTTTGGCCGCAACGGCGTCGGTGAAGCCGATCAACTGGCTCAACGTCTCGACGCTCGTCAGCGTCGCCATCCTCGTCGGCACTGAATTGATCGGCGCCGGCGCCGCGGCCGGCTGGGCGATCGGCGGACTGTTCGGCCTCGGCGGGCCGCTCACCCACGCGCTCGAAGGCGCTCTCGTCCTCCTGGCGCTGACGGGGCTCTATTACTTTCTGCGCGCGGCCGCGGCGCACGAGACGCTTCGCGGATAGCGGATCGCCTCACATTCGCCGCCGTCGCGGCGCGGAGTTTCGGCGTCGAGGGAGGAGCCCCATGCTCGAAGTCGAAATCTGCGTCGATGTTCCCGACCTCGACGAGGGCCTTCGCTTCTATGGCGAGGCCTTCGGGTTCGCGCCGGTCTTGCAGCCCTACCCCGGCGTCGCGGTGATCGCGGCGGACGGTGTCAAGATCACCCTGCTGCAAAAGCGCGAGGGGAGCAGCCCCTCGCCGGGCGCGACGGACGTGCGGCGCTACCAACGTCACTGGACGCCGGTCCATGTCGATTTCCACGTCGACGATTTTCGCGCCGCGCTCGACCGGGCGGTCGCGGCCGGAGCGGTCCAGGAGCAGGTCTTCGATCATCCCGATCACGGGTCGGCGGCGTTCTGCTCCGATCCGTTCGGCAACGGGTTCTGCATCCTGCATCGGAAGCCGAAATAGCGCGCCGCTACGCCGCCGCCTTCGCCGCCTCGACCGCTTCCTCGACCTGGCCGAGGCGCTCCTTGCCGAAGAACATCTCGGCGCCGACGAAGAAAGTCGGGATGCCGA
>CAMFKX010000003.1 GCA_945957375.1 uncultured Roseiarcus sp. | reverse complement strand
GCCGCGAGAGCCGCGGGCCCCGGGCGCCGGCCGGCGCGGTCGCCAATACCCGCCCCAGGGGCCGCGCGTCGGCGTGGCCGAGCAGCCCCTCCTGCCGCACGAGCGCCTCGGGCGCCGGGCGCCGGAACCGGCGCGGGAGATCATGATCCTGGCGGTCGCGCTAGGCCATCCCGCGCTGCTCGAGGCCCATTGGGAGGACCTCGCGACGCTCGAATTCGCCGGGCCGAAGCTCGCGGCCTTTCGCGACGCCCTGCTCGGCGCGCCGCCGGACGCGCTCGATTCGGCGGCGGCGCTCGCGCAGGCGCTGGCTGCGGCCGGCCATGGGACCGAGCGCGAGCGCATCCTCGGGATCGCGGCCCGGATGCCGACGTGGTGGTGCATGCGCGCCGAAGCGGCGCCGACCGACGCCGAGCACGTGCTCCGGCAGAGCCTGGCCTTGCATCGGCGGACGGGCGCGCTAAATAGGGAGCTGAAGATCGCGGAGCGGTCGCTGGCTGACGAGCCTAACGAGCAAAATTTCGCCCGACTTCTGGACATCAAGGCCAATCTGGCCGATCTCGCGCATGCCGAGGCGGCTATAGACGGCTTTGGCGAGATGTCCGGACGGCCTTCGACATCGATCTGACGGGCGCACGCCGTCGGGTCAGGGGGGCGCAAGGGCGCCAGGTCTTTACGACGCCGTCGGATCCGGGGCCCTGGATCCGGGGGCGTTGGATGCGTTGTCCAGGGTTCTTGAACCCTGAACCGGTGTAACCCCGCGGCGCGGGCGACGGAGATTGTCTATGGCCAAGAAGGACGAGGCGAAGGTTGAAGGCGAAGCCGCAGCCGTCGAAACCACCGACAGCCCCCTTCTCGATCTCACCGACGCCGCCGTCAAGCGGCTCCTCAAGCTCGCCAAGAAGCGCGGCTGGGTCACCCAGGACGAACTGAACGCGGTGCTGCCGTCGGAGGAAATCTCCTCCGACCAGATCGAGGACATGAACTCGATGCTCAGCGAAATGGGCATCAACGTCGTCGAGAGCGAGGACACGGAAGAGGCGGAGAAGGAATCCGCCGACACGGAAGAGGAAGAGAGCGAAGGCGGCGAAATCGTCGAGACCGCCCGCACCACCGCCGTCGTCACCCGCACCTCCGAACCGGGCGAACGGACCGACGATCCGGTGCGCATGTACCTGCGCGAGATGGGCTCGGTCGAACTCCTGTCGCGCGAGGGCGAAATCGCCATCGCCAAGCGCATCGAGGCCGGCCGCGAGGCGATGATCGCCGGCCTGTGCGAAAGCCCGCTGACCTTCCAGGCGATCATCATCTGGCGGGACGAGCTCAACGAGGGCAAGATTCTGCTGCGCGACATCATCGACCTCGAGGCGTCGTACACCGGGCCGGACGGCAAGAAGCCGCCGAAGGTCGACTACACCGCCCCCGGGGCTCCGCCCGCGCCGAACCCGGTGCGCGACCGGCTCGCGCCCGCGACCGCGCCCGCCGCGCCTCCGGAAGGGTTCGAGGGCGAAGGCGGCGCGATGCCGGAAAGCTTCGAGGACGAGGACGACCTGGAAAACTCGATGTCGCTCTCCGCGATGGAGGCCGACCTCAAGCCGCGCGTGCTCGCGACCTTCGACCGCATCGCCGACGCCTACAAGAAGCTGCGCCGCCTGCAGGACCAGAACGTCGAGAACAAGCTGCGCAGCGAATCGCTGTCGCCGGCGCAGGAGCGCAAGTACAAGGCGCTGAAGAAGGAGATCGTCACCGACGTCAAGTCGCTGTCCTTGAACCAGAACCGCATCGACGCGCTGGTCGAGCAGCTCTACGACATCAACAAGCGCCTGATCACGCTCGACGTGCGCCTGATGCGCATGGCGGAAGCGCATCGCGTCGGCCGCGAGGACTTTCTCCGCAACTATCAGAACTCCGAGCTCGACCCGAAGTGGCTGCTGCGCGTCTCGAAGCTGACGACCCGCGGCTGGAAGGACTTCGTCGCCAACGACAAGAACGCGATCCGCGACATCCGCGCCGAGATCCAGTCGCTGGCGCAGGAGACCGGCCTCGAGATCCTGGAGTTCCGCAATCTCGTCCAGATGGTGCAGAAGGGCGAGCGTGAGGCGCGCCAGGCCAAGAAGGAGATGGTCGAGGCGAACCTGAGGCTGGTGATCTCGATCGCCAAGAAATACACCAACCGCGGGCTGCAGTTCCTGGATCTCATCCAGGAAGGCAACATCGGCCTGATGAAGGCGGTCGACAAGTTCGAGTACCGGCGCGGCTACAAGTTCTCGACCTACGCCACCTGGTGGATTCGCCAGGCGATCACCCGCTCGATCGCCGACCAGGCGCGCACCATCCGCATTCCGGTGCACATGATCGAGACGATCAACAAGATCGTGCGCACCTCGCGCCAGATGCTGCACGAGATCGGCCGCGAACCGACGCCCGAGGAGCTCTCCGAGAAGCTCGCCATGCCGCTCGAGAAGGTGCGCAAGGTGCTCAAGATCGCCAAGGAGCCGATCAGCCTCGAGACCCCGATCGGCGACGAGGAGGATTCGCACCTCGGCGACTTCATCGAGGACAAGAACGCGGTGCTGCCGATCGACGCGGCGATCCAGTCGAACTTGCGCGAGACGACGACCCGGGTGCTGGCCTCGCTGACCCCGCGCGAGGAAAGAGTGCTGCGCATGCGCTTCGGCATCGGCATGAACACCGACCACACGCTCGAGGAAGTCGGCCAGCAGTTCTCGGTCACCCGCGAGCGCATCCGCCAGATCGAGGCCAAGGCGCTGCGCAAGCTGAAGCACCCGAGCCGCAGCCGGAAGCTGCGGAGCTTTCTGGACAATTAAGCGCGATGCGAAACGGGCCCCAGCGCCCGTTTTTTCGTCAGACGATCAGGCCTGTGCGACACCGGTCCGCCGGGAGGCGAAATTCCGCGCTTTGACGACGTCCGGCGCCCGCGCTTCGATGTAGGTATAGAAGCTCGCGTGATGTCCCGGCGCCGGGAAGCGGGACAATCGCACCTCGCGGAAGAAATGCCGGACAACTGCGACGATCTCGTTCGCAGTATTTACGTGTTCGTGACGCATGACGTAGCCATAGTCGAGCCCCGTCCGCAGCCTGTAGCTGACGCCTGTGGCGCCTCGCCATCCCAGCCACCATAGCCATCCGCCTTCGCTCGGAATCCCGGCTTGAAAGATCCCGTCGTCCTCCAGATGAAGAGCGGAAACCGCGACGTCCGACGGCAAATTGGTCAAATGCTCCAGGACCGCGATCGAAATGCACCGCTTGTAGCGATCGCCAGGAGGGATCTCGCTGATGTCACTGAAGACATTGCGGATCCGGCTGCGTTCCGGCCGTCCCTCAAAAAGAGCCCGGAACGGCTCCACGATATCGTAGGGGGCGCTTTCGCTTTCGAACTTCACGTGATTCAGAGTTCCGGCGCCGAGTTCGAGAACCGGCCCCCCGCGTTGTGAGGCGACGCGGCGATGCATCCAGCGCTCGAGGCGCTGCGCCAGGGCCTCGACGGGCTGAGCCCCGTCGCGGTTGATCCGATATTGGGCTTCGTAGATCGCCTTGTGTGAATCGGGCAGTGGTTTCCGCGTCCTGGGGTAGGTCGACAACAAGGCTTCGATCCCGCTGGTCATGATCGCAGGGTCCTATTTCTTGCAAGGTCCCCGATAGGGAACACGTGACGTCCAGGAGGCGCAAAGGCCGCCACTTTGGGACCGAGTTGCCGGGGGAGGGCGCTTCTTGCGCTTGCGGGCCGGCTCCCCGATTGCGACGCGTTTACGGCGTCAGCATGTTGCACATTCCGTTCAAGAATGGCAATTGCAGCGCCGCCACGCGCTTGGCGCATCGGTGGATATCGCGGATTTGGCGTTCATGGCGGAGTCTTTCAACGGCGACAAGAACGTTCTCTGGGTGGTGATCGCGGCTTTCGACGAAGCCAAGGTGATTGGTCGCGTCGTCGCCGACGTGCGGCGAATCTATCCGAACATCGTCGTGGTCGACGACGGCTCGAAGGACGGGACCGCAAGTGAGGCGCTCGCCGCGGGCGCGGTCGTGCTTCGGCATCCGCTCAATCTGGGTCAGGGCGCAGCTTTGCAGACGGCGATCAGGTTCGCGCTCAGCCAGGATGCGAGCCTCATCGTGACCTTCGACGCCGACGGTCAGCATATGGTCTCGGACGTCGCCGTTCTCATCGAGGCGCAGCGCAAGGCCGGGGTCGATGTCGTGCTCGGTTCCCGGTTTCTTGGCCGGGCCGTCGACATGCCTAGGAGCAAGGCGCTGACCTTGAGGGCCGCGGTTCTCTTCACGCGTCTGACCACCGGCATGGCGCTGACTGACGCGCACAACGGATTGCGGCTGCTGACGCGCAAAGCGGCCGCCAGCCTAAGTCTGAAGCAGAACAGAATGGCCCATGCGTCGGAGATTCTCGATCAAGTGAGATCGGCCAACCTGAAATATGTCGAGGCTCCGGTGACCATCTCCTATTCTGAATACTCAATTCAGAAAGGTCAGAGGATTTCAAGTTCTTTCTATATTTTAATGGACTTGATCGTCGGCCGGTTCGGGCGGTAGTGCATGCTGTTCAAGATCATACTGACGCTCGCGCTGCTTGCGTTCGCCGCCTACGGCCTTCTGCAGAGGCGGACGTCGCGCTTGGTCGGCGGGCTGTCGACCTTTTTCTGTATTTCCGGTCTCGTGTTGGTCTGGAACCCCGAGTTGAGCACCGAGATCGCCAACATCGTCGGCGTCGGGCGCGGAGCGGACCTCGTCTTCTATGTCTTCATCGCCGTGATGGGGTTTGTCGGCCTCTATCTGCACTTGCGAATCGAATCGACCATCCGGATGATCACCGACCTCGCCCGCGCGAACGCGCTCCAAAATCCGCTTTACCCCGGCTCGGATCCGGATGGTCCGGACGGGGCAGCGTCAGCCCCGATTTCGGCGGCGGGGCGTCCCGACCGAATTCGACCACGCAAACCCTCTGATTGATCCGCGGACAGATCGGGCGACCGGGAGCGAAACGGGGGACGCCCAGCTCACCGCCCCAACACGCCAGAGCAGCTGCGGACTATGACAAACGCGGACTGGACTAGTCCTTCCCGTCCAAGCGCGACGAGGGATCGGCGACGGGAGCCGAGTGACCCGACGGCGACGCGCCATATTGGGTGAGGCCGAAGCCGGCGATGATCAAGAGGACCCCCAGCCAGAACAAGGGAGCGACCCGCTCTCCAAACATCAGCCAGCCGAGCAACGGCACCACCACCATGCCCAACGCAACCCATGGATAGGCCTGGCTAAGGGTGACGCGCGAAAGGATCCAGATCCAGAGAAGCGTCGCGCCCCCGTAGAAGACGAGCGCCAGATAGAGCATGGGTTCACGGACGACCAGCAGCAGCGCCTCGGCGCCGCCGTGACCCTGCAGGGTCAACCCAACACGCTTGAACATGACCTGTCCAAACGCCAGCATCAGAGTGAATACAGAGAGACTGAGCGCATCGATCGGGGTCATGATCTCTATACCTCGCGCGAACTCTGGCGCCGAACTCAGAAAACAGAGAAATAATCGGCGACGAGGACCAACGTCAGCAGGATGTTGACGGCAAGCAACGGCAATGCAACTTGCGCCGCTGTCGGCAGCGTCACGGGGAAATGCGGCAGGACGCCGTCGAGGGTCACGGCGGCGAGCGGCGCCAGCGGTATGAAATAGCGACCCTGGACGCCGACGATTTCATTCAAGCCGACCGGGGTGAAGGTCAGGTAGATCGCCGTGAGAGCGAGCACGCCGCACGCGCCGATCAAGACAGCCTGAAAAGCCGCTTCGGCGGCTCCGATTCGCGGCCCTCGGGCCCGCGGCAAGATCGCGCACGCCAGGGCGGCCAGTTGTCCGATTGGGTACATGATCATGAAGAGTCGGATATTGGCCCATCCCAACAATCCGATCATGTTCCGGCTCCAGTGCATGCCGTTGTATTTGACGGTCCGCAGGACCGTCATGACGTAGGGCCCTGGATGCGCGAGAATTCCGGCCAATTGCAGAGACGAGTTGATGCCTTGAGGCGCGGCCAGCGTCAGGTCCACGCGCCCCTCCCGAAAGGGGGCGATCGTCGCCGAGGTCGCCGTGAGCCACAGCGCCGTCACGCCGAACACGATGACCATCAACGCGACTTGCCCAGCCAAGAAGCGAACGTCGATGCGACCTTTGAACGATGCCGGCAGAGCCATCGCGAGGAGCGGCAGGTAGAACGGCTTGACCGAACAGAACACCGCCCCGGCGACGCCGGCGACGATCAAATCCCGCGCGGTCCAACGTCCGCGAAATCTCGCCCGCATCGCGACCGCCGTGAACAGGAACGCCATCGAAATGACGGATGCGTCCGGAGACGCCGACGCGAACATGTAGATCGCCATCGGCATCAGCGCGGCAGCCAGCGCCAGCATGCCGCCAAGCGGCAGAATGCGAAGAGCAGCCGTGACGGCGACAATCGCGGCGAGCCCGTTGGCGAGCCGGGCGAGATACAGGAGAACCAGGGGCCCCGCTCCGAACGCCCGTCCAACCAGAATTCCGGCAGCCTGCGGAAGATAGCCGAGGGGCGAATACGACGCCGCGCCGAAGAACTCCACGAATTCCCTTCGACCCGGATCGAGCGGCGCGTCCCGCGCGCCAAGCGTCAGGCGCAGCGGCTCGTAATGCGTTCGAAAATTCTCCGCCGTCGGCAGGAACCGGTGAGATCCAATAAACCGGTCGGAAAACTCGGCGAGCGACGACGGCAGGTCGCCGCCGGGAATGTGATCGCGGACGGACGCGAGGATGGTTCCCTCCGACACTTGGTAGGCGCGGAAGAAGTGCTGCTGCTCGTCAGGGACCTGCAGGGGCGGGGTCAGCAAAATCAGCGGCAAGACGCCCACGAGCGCAAGCACGAGATACCAGCGCGCCAGATCCACGGCCTGGAGCGGCGCGAGGGAGAGAAACGTCCGATGAACCAGGGAATCCGGCCGACCCATAGGCCCCCCGCACGTCGCCGTTTCGCGCTGCCCCATGGTATTGCGAGTCGGCCGGTCCCATTACGACATGTTCAGGCGATGCGCGACCCCGCCCCCCGATCGGGCGTCGAGCGCGACCTCGCGCCGCCTGACCGCGTCTCAGAAAATTGCGGGACGCCCCGAGGGCAGGCTGAGCAAGGATCGGCCCCGGAGATCCTTGCCGACCGCGCCCGCCGCGTCCGGCGGGCGGCGCACGCGTATCAAGGTCAGGCCTGGCGGCGCGGATTTCGCGGCGATCACGATCCGGTCCGCGACCATCGGACGCGGCATTTCGACGACGGCCCACCGCGGGAACGCCTCGGCCGTGAAATCCTGCTCTGCCGTCACCGCCTGATCGGAGTAGGCGCGCAGCACGCCTGTCAGCTTTTCCGCGCGCGCTCCCGGCCCCAGGGGCCGGAAGGCGAGCGGAATATCAAGCAATTCGACCGAGGCGATTTCGATCTTCCGGCCGAGATCGAGTTCGACTGCGGCAGGTCGGTCATCCGGCCGGTGCGAGAAGTCGACGCAGGTGAGAAAGTCGACGCCCTCGCGTGCGGCCTCCGCCGTCTCCGAGGCCGCGGGGGCAAGCGGCTGAAGCGCGGAAACAGCGGGAACATAGGTCTTGCCGATTTCGGCGACCGCGTCGCGGCGCGCATAGAACCGCGGGCAGGAATCTCCCCAGGCCGCGCGTGAGACGAGCGTGTAGCTCTTCGCCACGAACTCGGCCAGGTCGGCAAAACTTGCGATGCCCTCGAGCTTCGAATCCGTGAACCCGAAGCTTCCGGAGGCGACGGCGTCGACCACGTAGTCCGGCGGGTCGCTGCGCAACTCCGCCATCATGCGCGCCCGAAAATAGTCGCGCATCGGCGTGGGCCAGATCTGAGCGTAGGTGTGCTGGTCGCGGGTCGCCGGCGTCCAGCCGAACCAGACATAGAGTTCCGACATCCATCCCCAGACGAGCGCTCTTTCCGGGTCGCCTGGCGGCGAGCCGGCTCGATCAAAGGGGCCGACGGGGTCGGTCAAGACCCGGATCGCCTTCAGGGCGCTGCGATCCTCGGCGACGGCGGCCGTCGCCACGACCGCCGCCAGCACGACCCCGAGGACCCTGCTCCCGCGCGCGCCGAGCGCGCCGTCCGTCGACCGGGCGAGCGCCCAGACGAATCCCGTGAACAGAGTCGCCGGCCAGACGACGAAATATGCGTAGTGGGGAAACGGCCGGACAGGAATGACCGCCGCTGCGACGCTCGCGGCGAGAATCAGGGCGGCGATCGCCACCCGAAGGCGCGCTTTCAGCAGGCCGCGCGACGGTCGGCCCGCCCTGAGAAACAGCCATAACGCGATGACGCAGATTCCGGCGAGCAGCAGGACGTCATATTTCAACGCCGGATCGGCGCGAATGATGAAGTTCAGGACTTTGAGGCGCGGCGTCAATCCGCTGCTCTCCATCTTGCCCCAACCGCCGCTCGTGTATGACGCGCCTCCCTGGATATAGCTCATCCAAAAATCGGAGAACCCGCCGGCGGCCAACAGGGGCGTCAGAATGAGCGCCGAGGGCAACGCGCCGGCCGCCGCGAGGGCCGTCGCGGACAGCCATGGCCGCCGCTGCGTGCGGACGGTCACGACGAGCAGGATCGTTCCGATCGTCAGCGCAATCGGAACCGCTTGCAACTTCGCGAACGGAACGAGGCCCAACGCGGCTCCGGCGAGCAAGACCCGGACGAAGCTGGCGCGATTGTCGACGGCGGCGAAGACGACCGACGCGGCGAACATCAGCAGGCAGCAAGGCGTCAACTCGCTGGTGAATTCCAGATAGTCCGGCAGGGTCACGCCGCCAAGCAGAACAATCGTGGCGCCGGCGAGGTAAACCCGAAGGTCGGCGGGCGTCGAGCGCAGCGCGGACAGGAGAAAGATCCAGGTCAAAGCCAGGAACGCGAGCGCCGAGAGGTGAGCCGCCGCGAAGCTGGCGGGCAGCCCGAACAGGAACGGCCACATCAAAGGATAAGCGTTCAACGGGCCGCTCGTCATGAGGTCGACGGCCAACCAGGTGTTCATGTTCTGTTTGAACTTGATCGCCGCCGCGAGGTACTGAGCCTCGTCGGGATTGAACGGGGCATCGATAAAAATCGTCGGCAGACGAAGCAGCCCAAGGACAACGATCGATATCAGAACAAAATCAAAAGAAACTCGCTTTCGATTGTCAAATTCAACGCGAGAACTCCGGAACCCCGTCCACAGGACATACAAGACGTAGAGACCGATGATCGGGACGCGCCAGCCTTCTGACCAAAGAATTAAATTCATGGAAAGAAATCTATTTCTTGCGAGCTATCGCCACGACCGATAGGCCCCCAAACCGATTCCACGGATAGAGAAAACGCCGTTCCGCCTGCAGGGTCTTTGCCAGCAACCAAGCGACCGGCGCCGGGGTGTCGCGCAGATCGCTGCCCTCTTTCGGCGGGCGGGCGCGCGACACCAGGCGAACCAGCGCGACCGCCGGGAGGATCGCCGCATAATAGTACCGGATGCTCTCGATCTTCAGGTTTGCGCCCTCGAGGGTTCGCCGAAGACTCTGCGCCGTGTAGCGACGGCGATGCTCGAGGAACTCGTCATGCGCCGACCAGAGGAACTGGAAGGCCGGCACCGTCACGAAAAACGGCGTGCCCGACGCGAGGTTCGACGATACGTCGGAAAGCAAGGCGACGTCGTCATCGACATGCTCCAGCACGTCCATCAGCAGGGCAAGATCGCACTTGTCGCCCGCGGGGCTCCGGCGGAATTTCAGCAACTTGCCGTGAACGTCTTCGTCCTGGTCCATCTCGTACGCAGGATCGACGCACGTCGCCTCGCGGCAATCCGTGCGCTCCAGAAGGAGGCGGGCGAATACGCCGGAGCCGGCCCCGATATCGGTAATCGTCCTGGCCCGCATACCGGCGACCGCATCGGCGAGAAGCGCGAACTTGGCGGAATAATACCAGTGTTTCTCCGGAGGCGCCGAAAGCTGACTCAGTTCCTTGACGTCCACGACCCTTGCCTCGCCCCAGTCATCCGCGGTATCGCCACGACTATAAGTTGACACTGGACAAATTCGCCATGGGCGACAGGCCCGACATCTCTGTGGTGGCGCCCGCGTATAACGAAGCGTCTGTGTTGCCGCAATTCCTGGACCGGACAAAGGCTGTCCTCGAAAGAACTGGACTAACCTGGGAGATCATTCTCGCCGACGACGGGAGCACCGACGGCACGAGAGACCTGGCGCTTCGCGTGCGTCAAGACGACGCCCGGATCGGGCTGGTTTCGCTGTCGCGGAATTTCGGCAAGGAAATCGCCATGACGGCGGGGCTCGACCATTCGCGCGGCCGCGCGGTCGTCGTTATCGACACCGACCTCCAGGACCCTCCGGAACTCATCCCCGACATGGTCAAGCTCTGGCGCGAGGGCTACGATGTCGTCTACGCCCGACGCACCATCCGCAATGGCGAGACGATCCTCAAACGCGCCACCGCGCGCTATTTCTACCGCGTCATCAATGGCCTCGCCGATCGGCCGATCCCCGCCGACGTCGGAGACTTTCGGCTGATGAGCAGGCGGGCCGTCGACGCGCTGCTGCAGCTGCGCGAACGGCATCGATTCATGAAGGGCCTGTTCTCCTGGATCGGGTTCCGGCAAACGGAAATCTTATACGAACGCTCGGCGCGTGCGGCGGGCGACACCAAGTGGAATTATTGGAAGCTTTGGAACTTCTCGATCGAGGGGATTACCAGTTTTTCGATGAGACCTTTACAATTTTCATCGTATTTTGGCTTCCTGATCGCAATCTTCGCCGCTCTATATGGAATTTTCATCATCATTTACACAACCGTGTTCGGCATCAGCGTTCCCGGCTATCCGTCCTTGATGGTCGCCGTGCTTTTTCTTGGCGGGATCCAGCTGGTGACCCTGGGAATCATTGGCGAGTACATCGGACGTATTTCGACCGAGACCAAGCAGCGCCCGCTCTATTTTGTCGCCGAAGCGTTCCTGGGGGCCGGCGGCGAGCCGGAGAGCGACTCCCATGACCGAAGGCCGTCGCGACACGCTTCGGCAGGTTTGAACAGGGTCTTGAGCGAAGAGTAGCCGGCGACCGCATGCGGGATGAAAACCTCGGCTCCTCTGGCTACCGGTCGGGCTTCGGTGATAAGAGTGGCCGCAGCCTTGGAGAAAACGTGACAGCTTGCACGATCATCGTTGTTTAGGAGAGCGCCGATGATGGCCTTCCGGACAGACGAAGAGTTCAAGCCGATCCCGATCCGGCGCGACGACAGTTTTTCCTCGCGGGCGTGGTTCCAGGCGCGCCTTATGGGCGACTTGCAGCTCCTCACCTGCGTCCGATTTCTCGAACCGAGGCTTGCGAACGTCGAGGGCGCGCTGCTGGACGTCGGCTGCGGAGAAATGCCGTTCCGCGGATTCCTGCCGCCGCGGGTCGCCTACACCGGCATCGACATCGCGGAGGCCGACGCGTTCGGGATGCGTCGCGACGCCGACGTCAGGACCTTCGACGGGGTCCACATACCCTTTCCCGACGACAGCTTCGACGCCGTCCTGTGCACCGAGGTGCTCGAACACGCGGACGACCCCGTTGCGTTGATCGCGGAAATGCGCCGCGTGCTGAAGCCGGACGGCGCGATCATGGCGACCGTGCCGTTCTCGGCCCGCGTGCACCACGCGCCGCACGATCATTTCCGTTACACGCGCTTCCGGCTGGAGCGAATGTTTCGCGATTTTCGCGACGTGGTGATCGAAGAACGCGGCGACGACATCGCCGTGGTCGCCAACAAGCTGATCGTCATCTGCGCGCGCCTGCTGGCGCCGCGGCGGGCGTTGATCTGGCGCATTCCGGTCTTGCTCGCGCTCGCCCCGGCGACAGCCTGCGCGTTGGCGATCGCCCACCTGTCGATCCGGTTCGGATTCGGATCGAAATCCGACCCGCTCGGCTACGGCGTCGTCGCGCGCAAATCCTGAAGCCGGGCTGACGAGGGGTCATGCCCGCGCGGTGACGAAATGCGATTGCGCGAGCCAACGCGTCGCAGCCGTCGCCTCGAGCGCCGGCTCGACGGCGAGGATCGGTCGCTCCAATCCTTCCGGAAGGCCGGGCAGCAGAAAATCCCGGGTGGCGACCACGACGTCGCGCCAACCGGCGCCCTCGACAGCCTTGCGCAGTTCGGATGGCGTGAAGGCCATTTCGTCCGGCTCCAGTTTTGCGAAGCGGCGGCCGATGCCGGTGCCGAAAATGAAGGCGCAATAAGGATTGAGAAAATTCGGTTCGACGAAAGCGAAGCCGCCGCCGGGCTTGGTCACGGCGCGCAACGCGCTCAGCACAGGGCCGAGCTGAAGAACCAGGTGGTGCAGAATTCCGTTGCCGAACACGAGGTCGAAGCGGCCAAGCCGATCGAGGTCGCCGCCGAGCAGATCGAAACGCTCGAAGCGCAGGTTCGGCAGCTGATGACGCTCGCGAGCGAGCGAGAGGAACGAATCGCTGATGTCGACGGCGACGACATCCGCCTCGACCCGGGCGGCGACGCTGGCTGCGGCCTCGCCCGTGCCGCAACCGAGCTCGAGAATCGTCCGCGCGCCGACCTTCCTGGCTTCCGCGGCCACCCAGTCATAGCGGCGCGCCGCCCGCCGCACCGTGGTGCCGACGGGACGGAACACCTGGTTGAAGCCGCGTTCGTCCTCGATCGTGATCTTCACGCGCCGGCCTTTCTGCTTCGCCCGGCGACAGCCGAGACTCTCAAGTCAAAGCCGCGACGCCGCCGCGGGAGCCAGACCCGATTTCCGGAAGACGAACCGCGCCTGGAGCGCATAGGTCAGGGCGACGACCGGAATCATCACGATCGCCATGGCGGCGATGCGACCGCCGACGCTTGGCGACAGCGCGTCGATCAGAATCGCGTACAGCGCCGCGATGAACAGATAGACCAGGACGAATCGGGGCAAAGCGCGCGAGCTCAGGCTGCGGAACACCAGCCCGCCATTGGTGACGAAGCTGAACGCGATGGCGAAGACCTGGGTCGAGAGCACGACCAGCCATGTCGGCAGCGGGGTCAAGGCGAACGCGGTATAGACGGCAAAACCGAAAGCCGTGTTCAGCGCCCCGGCGAACAGGAAGCGAACCTCCCGGCGCGCCGCGAGCGAGCGCGCGCGCTTGTCGAGCGTGAACGTCATCGACTGCGTCCGGCGGGCAGCGTCGGCGCCTTGCGATCGTCGGGCAGGATCTCGGCGACGACGCCCTCCCTGACCAGGGCGCTGCGAATGAGGTCGGGGCGATGTTTCACCTCGGTCATGATCTTGGCGACATATTCGCCGACCAGGCCGATGGCGAACAGGTTCAGCGACCCGAACGCCAGGATCGTGACCTCCAGCGTGGTCGCCCCCTGCGCCGCAAGGTCAGGGAAAAAGATCTTCAACAGCACCGAAGCGATCCCGATCAGGAACGACAGGCCGAGCAGCGCGACGCCGACCGAGGTCAGCATGGTCAGCGGGGTGTTGCTGAACGAGAAGATGCCCTTCTTCGCCCACTCGATGTTCTTCAGCAGATTGTTGGTCGAACGCCCGAACATGCGTTCGGGACGGACGTAGTCCACGCCTGTCTGGCGGAAGCCGACATAGGCGCGGATGCCGCGCATGAACAGGTCGCGCTCGCGGCACTGCAGCATCCAGCGCATCACCCGGCGATCGATGAGCGAGAAGTCGCCCGCGTCGAGCGGAATGGAGACGTAACTGAAAGCCGCGAACACGCGGTAGAACGCCTTGTAGAGCAAGCCCCAGACGATCGGCATGTCGCGCTTGATCCTGCGGCCGTAAACGACGTCGTAGCCTTCGACCCAACGGGCGTAGAACTGCTCGATCAATTCCGGCGGGTCCTGCAGGTCGCCGTCGAGCAGGACGACGGCCTGCATGCTCGCCAACTCCATGCCGCTACGGAACGCCATCTGCGAACCGAAATTGCGGGAATGCGTAATTCCGAGCACGCGGCTGTCGCGCTTGGTCAGTTCGAGGATGACCTCCTCGCAATCGTCGGGGCTGCAGTCGTTGACGAAAATGATCTCGTAATCCACGCCAAGGCGGGTGAAGACCTCGGTCAGCCTGCGATGCATGTGAGGCACCGCCTGCGCATCCTTGTAGCAGGCGATGATCGCCGAGATGCTGCGGGAGCGCGAGCCGATCGTCCGTTTGGTGATCGTGGAGAAAGCCTGGTCGTCGAGCGCGGCGACCCATTTCGCAGTCGCGCGCAGGCCGGTTGCGAGGTCCGTGGTCGCCTCCCAGCCGAGCAGCGCCTTCGCCTTGTCCGGCTTGGCGTACCAGTCGGGCAGGTCCCACCTGCGCCCCGGCATGGCGCCGAAACGCGGCTCTTCGGCGATCGCGAAGGTCGCCCTGGCGATCTCGGCGAGTTCGGCCACGGTGGTCTTCCGGCCCGACCCGATATTGAAGTCTTCGCCGTAGATGTCCGGCTGCATGCGGGTGGCGGCCTGGATGAATGCGGCGCTGACGTCGTCGATGTAGACGAAGTCCCGCGACGTCTCCCGGTCGACGAACGGGGGGAACGAACCCGCGAGCCCCTTGCGCACCAGATTCGGGATCAGGCGGGACGAATCCTCGAGCGGACCATAGGCGGAATAGAGGCGGAGATTGACGGCCGGGAAGGCGAACGTCTTTCCCATATAGGTGAGATAGGTGGCCGCGCAGACTTTCGAGACCGAGTAGTGGCTGTTGGGAAAGCAGCGGTCGGTTTCGTCGGGCGCGGCGGAATTCGCGCCGTACTCGGAGGACGAGCCTGCGTGGACATAGGCCGCGATCGGACCGCCCTGGAGCAGTCCGATGCGGTAGGTCAAGGCCTCGAAATTCGTCTTGTAGATCAGGTCGGAGTCCGACTCGAAGGAATAGGCGCCGTAGGACACGAGATCGAAGATCGTTCGCGGCGCCATCTTCTCGATGAAGTTGCGCGTCTCGCCGTGGTCGTTGAGATCGACGGTGACGATCTGGTCGTCGGGGACGTCGGCGAGCCTCCAGCCCTTTTCCCTGCGGACCGCGCCGAACACGTCCTTGCGGCGGGTCAGCAGCAGCTTCAAGAGGTTGGCGCCGACGAAACCCGAGGCGCCGGCGACGACGATCGGACCCTTGAGCGCGTCGATATGACTCTCGATCGTCATCGGCTTCCGTTCATCATTTCGGCCACCACCGCGAGCGCGCTTTGGGCGTCGAGGCCGGATTGACGGCGGAGATAGTCCTGGGAGCCGGATCGCTCGTAGTGATGCTCGCGCGCGACCCCTTGCCGCCACTTCGGGAACGCGACCCCGGCGTCCGCCAGCGCCATGGCGAGCTGCGAGCCGAGCCCGCCCTGGCGGACATGCTCTTCGAACACGCACAGACGCCCGGATTCGGCGATCTGTTCGAGCAGCTCCGGCGGCAGAGCCTCGGCGCTCACCGGCAGTTCGGCGACGGCCCAGAGATTGGGGCGTCGCTCCTCGGCAAGAGCGGCGAAGGCCTCGACATAGGCGCCGGCGAGCGGCCCCGCGACCACCACCGTCGGCCCCGCGCCGCGAACCAGCTGGCGCCACGCGGCGTAGCGCGGCGGCGCGTAGCCCTTGGGTCCGGCCCCGCGGCCGAGCCGCAGATAGACGGGGGAGCCGCGGTCGCCGACCGCCTGGATCGCCTCCTCGACGTCCTCGTCGAAGACCGGAACCACCGCCGACATGCCCGGCAGCGTCAACAGGACCCCGTAGTCCTCGATGGCGTGGTGCGTCGGACCCATGACGCCGTAGCCGTAGCCGCCGCCGTTGCCGACCAGCTTCACCGGCAAGCCGTGAAAGGCGACGTCATTGCGGATCTGTTCGAACGGGCGCGCGTAGCAGAACGGGGCGATGCTGTAGACCCAGACCTCGAAGCCCTCGCGCGCCAGCGCCGCGCTCACCGACACCATGTTCTGTTCGGACACGCCGGCGTTGATGAAGCGGTCTCCCAAGGCTTCCTGCAAGGTTTCGAGCGCCATGAAGCCCAGATCGCCGGTCAGGAAGACCATATTGGACGACCGCGAGCGGGCCACGAGCGCGTCGCAAAACTGCTTCCTCATGACTGCGCGTCTCCGTCGCTCCACAGATTGTCGATGTCCTCGACCGCCTGCCGATACTGGTCAGCCTGCATCGGCAGATAGTGCCACTCCATTCGGTCCTGCATGAAGCTGACGCCGTTGCCCTTGCGCGTCTCGAGCACGATGATCCTGAGCGTCGAGGACTCCCGGTCGAGCGCGGTCCGGATGGCCGAGAGGTCATGCCCGTCGACGATCGACAGGTCGACGTCGAACCCGGCGAGCTTCGACCACAACGGCGACATCGAGGCGACCGCGTCGGTTCGGCCGAAGCCCTGGAGCTGGTTGTGGTCGATCAGAACCGTCAAATTGGCGAGGCGGCGATGAGCGGCGAAGATCAGCGCCTCCCAGGTCGAGCCTTCCTGCCACTCGCCGTCCGAAGTCAGGCAATAGACCTGCCCTTTCGCCTTCTGCAGTTTCAGCGCGAGCGCCGTGCCGGCGGCGAGCGACAGCCCGTGTCCGAGGCTGCCGGTGGCGAACAGCACGCCGTCGACCCCGCTGGGCGGAGGGTGCCCCGGCAGCAACGTGTCGTCGCGATGGAACTGGGAAAGATCGGAGTCGCGCAGTTTTCCGACGCTCCAAAGGGCGACATAGAGCGCGCCTGCGGCGTGGCCTTTCGACAGAATGAAGCGATCGCTCTCGGCGAGCCGCTCGCGGTGCAAGAGAACCAGCGCGTCCAGGCACGACAAGTTGCCGCCGATGTGACCGACGCCGCTCTCGAAATGCATCTGCAACAGACGCTTCCGCGCCACTCGAATGCCTTCGTCCATCACGGCCTTCCAATGTGCGAGGGAACCGGCGGCCGGGACGAAACGCGCCCGAGGCCCTCAAGGCGCTCGGCTGCGTTTACCGTTCCGCGACCTCATGACGGACCGCCCGCCACGGAGCGCCGGCGCTGCGGCCTAGTATACGCTGGCTTTAATGGTGGAATGACCATATACTCCAGGGGAGCAGTCGGCAATAGGCTCGTAAATCTTCTGAAGTTGGGATGGGTGTAACGTCAGCCCTCAGGTTTATGACAGTTCTGTTGCGCGCGGACGAGTTGCCGGAGCCTTCGTTTTCATAAAAATTCCTTTGTCTCTTTGTCGAATTTTTCAATGAGATTTGACGCCGCATTCATTATACGATTTTTAATGTATTGTGCTGAGAAGCGCTGAAGGCGCGCCTCCAGAGTCAAACGATCTCCGGCGATCGCCGCGGCGACCGTCATCGCCTACGCGCTCTTGGCGAGACCTTCTCGTCGCCGCAGGCGCAACGATGACGAAGCGACCTCATGGCGAGCGGCGGGAAGCGGCCCTGGCCGGACGGAACACCGCCCGTTTCTGAATGACAAAGGAAATGACCGTGGTCGGCGCCGTGGCGATCGCCGCAGCCAGGTAGGCGTTGGCTCCGAGAGCCATCAACGCGTAGATGAAGGTCAGGTTCAGCAGATAGAGCACCGCCCAGGTCGCAACGAAGCGAAGGAAAGCCGCCTGCGACAAGTGCCCGAAAACAATCGCACCCTGGGTGAAGAAGCTGAAAAGGACGCCGGCGATCAACGCCAGCAGGCTGGCGAGCGCCACGCTGAGGTTCAGCGAGACCATCACCGCGAAAATCGAATAGCTGAACGCCGTATTGATCACACCGATCACGACAAAACGTAACGGCACGCTTCGCTCGAAAAGGACGGTCAATCTCTTCATCGCTCGATTTGCCAGTCCTCGACCAATACGAAAGTCGCAAATAACAATTTCACGCAGAAAGCGCCGCGAAGCGGCGTCCAGACACGATCTGCGTCAAGGGGCATCGGTCGTTCACAGCGCGATCCCGAATGCTGATGGGACATGTTCGGCGTTGAGGCGGCGCTGTTATTTGCAGTCATGGGGGAATGGATCGGGATCGCCTGGGCGCACCGCGGACGTCATCCAGGACGAACCGATAGAACAAAAGTCGCAGGATATTGTTGACCTTGGCCATCCCGTGGCCGCGAACCGCGTCGAGCATGCCCAGGCGGTATTCCGGACGGGCGGAGACGTGTTTGATGAATCGCGAAAATTCCCGGCTCTGCCGGCTGCCGATCGCGACGCTCCATTGGGTGCGCGACACGCGGAACGAGGCCAGGGCGTCATCCAGGTACCAGGCGTCTCCGTGCAGAAGCAAACGATACCAGTAATCAAGGTCGATGACGAAGAAGTTCTCCCTGTTGAACGTCCCCACCCGTGCGGCGAGGGCGCGACGCATCAGCACGACGCCCGGTTCTCCAAGCAGGTGGGTGCCATACCGCATGCATTGACGGATCACCTGCATCCCGGCAATGCGGCCGCTACGGCGCCCGGGATAGCGGCGTGTGGTCTGCGCTTTCCCGGCGGCGTTGATGATGGTGCGCGCGCTGAACACAAGCGCGATCGACTGTTCGGCGTCGGATTCGAGCACCTCCACCTGTCGACGCAGGCAGTCGGGGTGGAGCAAGTCGTCGTGCGGCAAGAGCTTGAAATATCGGCCTCTCGCCTCGGCGAGACACCGATTCCAGTTCCCTTCCGGGCCGATGTTGGTTGCATTGCGGAAAAACCGGATGCGCGGATCGGTGAAGGCTTCGACGATGCTGGCCGTGCGGTCTGGCGAATGATTGTCCACGATGACCAGTTCGAAGTCGTCGAGCGTCTGGGCCAAGACCGACCGGATGGCCTCAGCGATATCCGCTTCGGCGAGGTAGGCGGGAATGCACACCGACACGAGCGGACTGGAGGTCGCGGCTGCGCTCGCAGCGTCTTGTGGCATCGTCCCGAATTCCCCGGCCGCTGTCATCGATAGACACAGCGAGACTTCGCTATCCGTTGGGTCCAGCGTCCGGTCAGGAATCTTGCGCCCCTGCTCGCAGCCTTGCTGGCGACCGGAGCGTAAGATACAACGCAAATATACATCACGCCAGCGGAATGGCTGCGCTCGCGGCGTCGAGACGTTGCGTGTGACCAAGCGCCCAAGCTTCGCCAGTTTCGAACGCAGATTGACGAGCCGCCCGCGCGTGGAACGCTTCCATGGGGATCAGCATTGACCACAATCAGTGAATTCTGTTTGGTTATGCACGTCTGGATACTTGCCTCATACGCGATCTATACAATTTTCATTGGAGCGTTTTGGTTACGCGGCGGCCGCGGCGAGGAAAAGCGGCTTCCCCTCGGCTTTATCGCCATATCCCTGGTCGTCCTGATCGCGCTCAGACTGCCGTCGGTCTTCGTCAACGCGCCGTTCAATCCGGATGAGGCCCAGTTTCTCGACGCGGCGATGAGCTTCCGGGTCAACATGAATTCCTGGCTGTCGGCCGATCTCGGCTCGAGCGGTCCGCTGAACGGCTACGCGCTGATGTGGCCGTTTGTGGCGGGGCTCGACACCGGCTTCGCCGTCGCTCACATCACCGCGGCCGCGCTCCTCGCCATAAGCTGGCTGCTGCTTCTGGGGACGCTTCGATATGCGCCGCCCAGCGTGCGGGCCTTCCTCGGCGGCGCCGTGATCCTGCTGTTCGGCGGAGCGTGGAAGCCGGATTTTCTCACCTTCGCGGCCGAACTCCTTCCCACCGCGCTGGTGATGTTCGCGACGATGACGGTCTTCCACGCGATCGAGAAACGTGCGCCGCTGGCGATGATCCTCGCCGCCGGCGTCTGTCTCGGCGCCGTGCCGATGGCCAAGCTGCAAGGCGTGGTGATCGCGCTGCCGGTCGGGCTGATGCTGCTGGCCGTGACGATTCGTTCGCAGCCGCGGCCTCTGCGGGCGGCGCTCATGCTGGCGGCGTGCGCCGCTCTGCCCTCGGTCCTCGTTCTCGGACCTTTGGCGGCGGCGGGAGGATTCTCCGACTTCTGGGATCGGTACATCGTCGCCGGCGTCGCCTACGCAGGCGGCGGTTGGGGCCGGGATCCGCAGGGCCACCAGGCCTTCGAACAGGTCCGGGCGCTGGCGACGATCGTGCGCAGGGCCGGGACCATGACGTATCTGTCCAGCCTCGCGCTCATCAGCCTGGTCCTGATCGTCGCGATGCTTTCGCGTCCGGAGTCGCGGCTGCGCCAGAGCGGGGGGTTCGAGTTTCTCTCCGCGCCCGATCCCCTGCGGGTCATTCTGGCGGGTCTGATCCTGGCTGCGGGCGTCGCGGCGGCCGCTTCGCCCGCCCGCGCATTTGACCACTACGCCTATTTCGTCGTCTGGCCGGCGACCCTGTTCGCCGGCGCGCTGTGGTCGGCCGCATCCGCCTATGCTGGGGAAAACGTCGACCCGCGACTGACCCGGACGTTGGGGATCGTTCTCGTGGGCGCCAATGCGGTCGTCGCGGGGCTCAAGGCGAAGGACGGCATGCCCTGGCTTCCTCTCAGCCTGACCGACCCGGCCAGGACGTTTCACGCCGCGACTTTATTGCCCGAGGCGGACGGCGAACGCGGCCGCGCGCTGGTTTGGGGCTGGGCCCCGGAGGTTCTGGTCTGGTCCGGGTGGACCCCGGCGTCGCGCGATCTCAACACCTATATCCATGCCGTTCCCTCGTCGCTGCGCGACTACTACCGGTCGCATCTGATGCAGGAACTGCGCGCCGACCCTCCGGAGCTTGTCGTCGATACCGTCGCCGAAGGGAGTTTCGCTCTTGACGACCCGGCGACCGAGAGCGTCGCCAGCTTCCCCGACCTCGCCGCGTTTCTGTCCGCCGGCTACCGGCTGATTTCGGCCACATCGTCCGCGTCGACGTGCCCCCGGCTCTATGCAAGCAAGGCTTTCGCCGCCGCGCTCGAGCGCCAATACCTGCCGCTCGGTCCGAACCGAGCGCCTTCCGAGTCGGGAAGGCCCGAAGACGCCGGGGCTCTGGAGGCGTGTTTCGACGGCCGGCTCTTGCAAGCCGCGCCCGACGGCGTGGCGACGCTCACTCTGGGCGGGTCCCCCAAGACGGTCTCCGCCGTCGAGATCGTGAGCACGCCGGGATCCTTCCTGCGGCTCGCCTCGACCCGGCTTCCGCTCAAGGTCGTGGTGCGCGCCCGTTCCGGCGACGCCGTGACCATGGAAAAGACGACGGTGATCCCGCCCTATCCGAGCAAGATCGTCGTCGAAGCGCCGCCGGGCGTCGTTGCCGACAGGATCGACGTGAAGGTGGATAACGGGGTAGATATGGGCGGCCGACTTCTTCAGATTCGGGTCCGCCGATGACAGCGTGGTCGGCCGCGGCGGTTGGACAACCTCGGGCCGGCGCCGGAACAACGATAAAGGGAGAGGCGACCGATGGCTTACAAGGACCTTCTCGTCTACCTTGATCCGACCGCCGAATCCGTCGAGCGGCTGAAATTCGCGGTCTCGCTCGCGCGGGACCAGGGCGCCCGCCTGATCGCGGTCGACGCCAGCGCCGGCGTCGGCGCCGAGGAGGCGGACAACGCGATCGTGGTGCGCAACGCCTTCGACGGCGTGGTCGCCGGCTCCGGGGTGAAGACCCTGTTCGTGCCGTCCGACAAGCCGGGTCAGGGCGACGCCTTCACCCATTGCGTCGACCTGATCGTCGCGCCCGCCCCGGCCGGCGCGTCGCGCGAGGCGATCCGGCGCGCCGCGCTCGACCGCGCGCTGGTGGAGTCGGGCGCGCCGATGCTGATCCTGCCGCCGGACTGGACCGGCGGAACGGTCGGCGCGAATATCGTCATCGCCTGGAACGGCGGGCGCGAGGCGCTGCGCGCCGTGCATGACGCGATGCCGTTCCTCGCCAAGGCGAAAAAGGTCGCCGTGTTCTGCTTCTCGTCGCGCCCGAGCGATCTGCGCGCCTCGGCGGCGCTGCTGGTCGACCACCTCGCCACGCACGGCGTCGCGGCGAGCATCTCCGACTGGACCAACACCGGCGACCTTTCCGCGATCGAGGCGCTGTTCGCCAGCCTCGACACCCAGGACGCCGACCTGATCGTCGCCGGCGCCTTCGGCCACTCGCGCCTGTACGAAGGTCTGTTCGGCGGCGTGAGCCTCGACCTGATGCGCCAGCAGTCCCTGCCGGTGCTGATGTCGCACTGAACCGGTCAGATGGCCGCGCGCGCTGTAGGCGCGCTCGCTGAGCGCGCCGGGTAGATCGCGTCTGACATTTGAATCCTGGCAGGGATTCCCGACGGACGCGCCGCGTGCGAGTCTGCGGCATGCTCGCCGGGATTTCGATTTCCGTCATGCAGCCGGAGGGGGCATGGTCAGGGCGCGAGGAAACCGGCGCCGGCGACAAGCGGCGATCCTGGCGCTCGCGCTCGCGGCCGCCGCGCCGGCCGCGCAGGCCGACGACGACGACAAGCCGGCGGCGCCCTCGCTCGTCCCGGGACAGTTCGGCGCGCTCGACACCAAGAACCTGTTCGGCTTCCTGGAAGGCGCCGACGTCGGCGAGAAGGGCGACCGGTCGGTCGAATTCGAGACCACCGGCGGGCTCGGCAAGCCCGAGGGCGTCTACCGCTAGGCCGAGCAGGAGGTCATTTTCGAAAACACCCTGACCGATTCGCTCGGGCTCGAGCTCGGCGCCCATGTCGTCGGCCAGGACGTGCGCAATGTCGACGGCCTGCCCGACTTCCGCGGCGTGAGCTTCAAGGGCTTGTCGGCCGAACTCCGCTATGTGCTCCTGCATCGCTCGGCCGGACAGCCGATCCAGATCACCGCGACGGTCGAGCCGGAATGGAGCACGGCGACGGATTCGGGTCAGCGCTCCGCGGGATTCGCCGCCACCTTTCGCGCCATCGCCGACGTCGCCTCGGCCGACCGGCGGCTCTACGGCGCGGTCAACCTGGTCTTCGCGCCGGAAGGCGGTCGGATCCTCGGACAGGCGTGGCGGAATTCGGCGGCCGTGAGCGCGGCGGCGGCGCTGTCCTATCGCCTGACCGAGCCGCTGATGCTCGGCCTCGAGGCCGACTACGCCCGCGCCTACGGCAATGTCGGGCTCCAGATCTTCGACGGACAGGCGCTCTATCTCGGGCCGACGTTCCATTATCAGTTCAGCCCCAAGGTCGACCTGTCGGCCGCCTTTCTGGTCCAGGCGTCGGTCGGCCGGAGCGACCTCGACGACTTTCCCCGGCAGATGGCGAAATTGCGTCTCGAGATCGACTTCTGAGCTGGCTCGTCATGCTTGCGTAGCGGCAAATCGAGAAAACTCGGTTTGCCCGTATGCCGCATCGCGCAAAGGGGTTGGTTCTCAAGGACCGGCGCAGCAAACATCCTGGTAGGCTCGGCTTAAGTCGCTTCACCGATTATGACGGAAACGGGAACAGGCTCGCCCCACGCTGTTTGTTGGCGCCCCATTGCCGAGAGACTATCCATCAGCGAATTCCATTGCGTCACAGATTGAAGCGCGCTCGCACCGTGGCAAGAAAAGCGTCGGCAAGCGTAATCGCCTCTTGAGCATCAACAGCGGCAGGAGGATCGGCGGTATAATCGGCAAGCAGCCGCGTTTTCTGGACACGGGCAAGGGCGCGCCCGTGTTCGGCGCCGATCATGCCCGTTTTCACAAGTTCCCGTGCGAAGACAGACGCCAGTCCGCCATGCGTCTTGATAATATCTCCAGTGGGTTGACCGCCCGCCGCCCATAAAGCGGCGTGAGCGGCATCGAACATTGCGTAATAGGCGCGATTGCATGCGCCCTCGGTATTGTTATTGGCGAGCAAGAGTCGCGCGGCCTCAAGAGTGCGGCGCGCCTTCTGCATATAACTGGCTGCGGTGACAGGGCTGTTCATAACCGCAACCCTTCGCGCTTGATGTTGTCGATGAGCGCAGGGTTGCTAAACCGTTCGGGGCGCTTCAGTTCATCTTCCCACAAGGGCAACGGATCGACGAGGATTCCCGTTTCCATCATCACGTCAAAGGCGATGCCCGCCATATCGCCGGAGACTTTGTAGCGGTCGCCGCGCTCGCCTTTGAGGATCACGGCAAGGTCGGCGTCGCTGTCAGGCGTGTTGTCGCCGCGCGCGCGGCTGCCAAACACGAGGCCTTCAATCGCCGGAAACTTGCCCTCAAGCCGCTGCATGAAGACGCGCGCCGCGTGGTCCGTCTCGGCGTCGAGCGCCGGTCGAGACACCACGGGTAAGGGCGCGGGCGCGGTCTTCTCCGCGAGCCGTGAAATCGTGCTCTGACTGATGGCGAACCGGCGCGCCAGGTCAGCCTGCGTGGCCGCGCCATCGGCGAGAGCTTTCAGCGCCTCGCGCTTCTGGTGAGCGGTGAGTTTCGGCGGGCGTCCCATATGGACGCCGCGCGCCTTGGCTCGCTCACGGCCTTCGCCGGTGCGGGCGCGGATCAGCTCGCGCTCGAACTCAGCAAGCCCGCCGACCACGGGCAACATCAAGCGCCCGTGCGGCGTCGATGTGTCGGCCCATGCATCGCCAAGCGAACGGAATCCGGCTCCGGCCTTCGCGATCGTGTCGAGGATGTTCAGGAGGTCGCGCGTGGATCGCGCCAACCGGTCGAGGCGCGTAACACACAACGTGTCGCCAGCCTCCAGGGCGCCCAGCGCCCTCGCCAACTCGCGTCGATCGGCTTTGGCTCCGCTCGCCGTCTCGCGGAACACACGCGCGGCTCCGGCCGCCGTCAGCGCCGCAACCTGAGCGTCGAGCGTCTGCCCGTCCGTACCGACCCGCGCATATCCGTAAATCGACATGTGCAATCATACTCAAACGGCGGGACTTATGCAAATATCTTTTGCATAGCGCAGCCAACGGAAAAACGCCGCACGCCGAGCGCGTCGTGTCGCCTCTGTTGTTCGCACGGAATGATAGGGTCGTCGTTGCGGCCCGCGCGCGGGCAGATAGCGACAGAGGGGCTGGTCGTCATCGCCACACTGAGGTCGTTGGTCGTTCTCCCGTCGGTCCAGGCGGCTCGTGCGGCTCAGGTCTCCCAGACGCCGGCGGGATCGGCGAGTCGGTGCAGCCGGTCGGCCGCCGCCTGGGCGAAGCGCAGCAGCACGGCGCGGCGGGTCGCCGGGGCGATGCGCCGCGGGTCGGCCTCGCGCAGGATCTCGGCGCCGTAGGAATCGGCCAGGATCAGGCCGGCCTCCTCCGGCATCAGCGCCGCCGGCGTGTGCTCGGAAATCGCGAAATACAGCCGGTCGCAGGCGGGCAGATAGTCGCGCCACTTCCGGTCGGCGCGAAAGTCGGCCGGCGACGATTTGATCTCGACGATCACGACCTCGCCGTCGCCGTTGACCGCGACCACGTCGGCCCGCCGCCCGTCGACCAGCGGCAACTCGGTCACGCTGAAGTAGCCGTGCCCTCTCAACAGCCGGCGCACCCCGCGGGCGATCATCAGCGCCGTCTCGGACTGGCGGCGATCGGGCGGAAGCGCGCGGCCGGCATCGGCCATGTCAGCGGCCATGTCAGCGCGCCTTCGTGTCCGCGAGGATGAACGCGGCCGCCCGCTCGGCGATCATCATCGTCGGCGAGGCGGTGTTGCCCGAGACGATCCGCGGCATGACGGAGGCGTCGACCACGCGCAGGCCCGGGACGCCGATCACCCGCAACTGCGAATCGACCACCGCCAACGGATCGTCGGGCCGGCCCATCTTCGCGGTGCCGACCGGATGGAAGATGGTCGTGCCGATCGCCCCGGCGGCTTCCGCGAGCGCCGCCTCGTCCTGCGCCTGCGCGCCCGGCAGCACCTCGTTCGGCCGGTATCGCGAAAGCGCCGGCGCGGCGACGAGCTTGCGCGCGAGGCGGATCGAATCGATCGCCACCCGCCGGTCTTCCGGCGTCGAAAGATAGTTGGGCCGGATTGCCGGCTCGGCGTGCGGGTCGGCGCTGGTCGCGTGGGTCGAGCCCGTGCTGGTCGGCCTCAGGTTGCAGACGCTGACGGTGATCGCCGGATAGTCGTGCAGCGGCTCGCCGAACCGGTCGAGCGACAGCGGCTGGACATGGAACTCGATGTTGGCGGTGGCGTATTCCGGCGAGGACTTCGCAAACAGGCCGAGCTGCGAGGGCGCCATGGTCAGCGGTCCGCGCCGGCGCAGCGCGTAGTCGACCCCCATGAGCGCGCGCTTGAGATACGACTGGTAGTCGACATTGAGCGTGCGCGCGCCCTCGATGCGGAAGATGGTGCGCAATTGCAGGTGATCCTGCAGGTTCTCGCCGACGCCCGGCAGGGCGCGGCGCAGGCGGGCGCCGATCCCCTGCACCGCGCCGGGCCGTCCAAGGCCGGAGATTTCCAGGAGCCGCGGCGTTCCGATCGCGCCCGCCGACAGCAGCACCTCGCCGCGCGCCCGAACCTCGAACGGCGTTCCGTCTTCGCGGACATAGGCGAGGCCGACGGCGCGCGGTCCCTCGAACAGGATCGACTCGGCATGCGCGCGGTCGACCACATGCAGGTTGGGGCGGTGGAGAACGGGCTTCAGAAACGCGGTCGCCGCGCTCCAGCGCCGGCCGCGGCGCTGGTTGACCTCGAAATAGCCCGAGCCCTCGTTGTCGCCGCGGTTGAAGTCGGCGGTCTTGGGGATGCCGATCTCGACCCCGGCCTCGCGCACCGCGTCGAGGATCGGCCAGGAGATGCGCGGCTGCTCGACGCGCCACTCGCCGCCCGCCCCGTGCCGATCGGAGGCGCCGGCATGATGGTCCTCGTGGCGCAGGAACCAGGGCAGCACGTCGTCCCAGCCCCAGCCCTCGAGGCCGAGCTGGCGCCAGCCGTCGTAATCGGCCGCCTGGCCGCGCATATAGATCATGGCGTTGATCGCCGAGCAGCCGCCGAGCACCTTGCCGCGCGGATAGGCGATCGAGCGGCCGTTGAGGCCGGGCTCGGCCTCGGTGCGGAACATCCAGTCGGCGCGCGGATTGCCGATCGCGAACAGGTAGCCGACGGGAATGTGGAACCAGATCCAGTCGTCCTTGCCGCCGGCCTCGATCAGCAGCACGCGATTGCCCGGATCGGCGGAGAGCCGGTTCGCCAGCACGCAGCCGGCGGAGCCGGCCCCGACGACGATGTAATCGTAGATTTCGCGTTCGCTCATGGGGTCACGGCCCAGCAGGCGACCGCTCGGCCGCGTTTCGTCTCGACCGGCGGCTTGTCGACCCGGCAGCGGTCGAAGGCCAGCGGGCAGCGGGGATGGAACGGGCAGCCGGGCGGCGGCGCGATCGGCGAGGGCGGCTCGCCGGCGAGCAGGATGCGCTCGCGCCTGGCGGTCGGGTCGGCGACCGGCGTCGCCGACAGCAGCGCGCGGGTATAGGGGTGCTGCGGCGTCGCGAAGATCGCGTCGCGCGAGCCGGTCTCGACCGCATGGCCGAGGTAGACCACCATGACCTCGTCGGCGATGTGGCGCACCACCGACAGGTCGTGCGAGACGAACACATAGGCGAGGCCGAACTCGTCCTTGAGAGCGGCGAGCAGGTTCAGCACCTGGGCGCGGATCGACACGTCGAGCGCCGACACCGGCTCGTCGAGCACCAGGATTCTCGGGCGCAGCACCAGCGCGCGGGCGATGGCGATGCGCTGGCGCTGGCCGCCGGAGAACATGTGCGGATAGCGGTGATGGTACTCCGGCCGGAGGCCCACCCTGGCCATGATCGCCAGCGCCGCGGCGCGCCGCTCGGCGGCGCTCATGGCGGTGTTGACCAGCAACGGCTCCTCCAGCGCTTTGCCGATCGTCTGGCGCGGATTGAGCGAGCCGTAAGGGTTCTGGAACACCATCTGGATTTCGCGCCGCAGACGCTTGCGCGTGGCTGGACTGGCGTGGGCGACGTCCTCGCCTTCAATGAGCAGCGCGCCCGCGCTCGGCGGCTCGATCAGGGTGAGGAGGCGCGCGAGCGTCGACTTGCCGGAGCCGGATTCGCCGACCACCGCCAGCGTCCGCCCGGCGTCGAGCGTGAACGACACGCCGGCCAGCGCCTTGACCGTCGCCGGCGCCCGGAACACGCCCCGCCCGACCGCATAGTCGCGCGCGAGGTTTTGCGCTTCGAGGACCGCGGTCACGGCGTCGCGTCCTGCAACGCGGATGGAGCCGGAACGCCCGCCGCGAGCGGCGTGTGGCAGAGCGCGGCGCCGAGTTCCACAGCGGCTCGGCGCGGCGCGATGCGGTGGCAGGCGTCGAAGACGAAGGCGCAGCGCGGCGAGAACAGGCAGCCCTGCGGCCGGTCGAACTGCCCCGGAACGACGCCCGGGATCGCCGGCAGCAGCCGCTCGGTCGCCCGCTCCGGCAGGGCGGCGAGCAGGGCCGCGGTATAGGGATGGTGCGGGTCGGCGAACAGCGCGGCGGTCGTGTTGGCCTCAACCTGCTGGCCGGCGTATTGCACGATCACCCGGTCGGCGGTCTCGGCGACCACCCCCATGTCGTGGGTGATAAGCACGAGGCCCATGCCGTTCTCGCGCCGGAGGCGAATGAGCAGGTCGAGGATCTGCGCCTGGATGGTGACGTCGAGCGCGGTGGTCGGCTCGTCGGCGATCAGCAGCTTCGGCCGGCAGGCGAGCGCCATGGCGATCATCACCCGCTGGCTCATGCCGCCGGAGAGCTGATGGGGGAAAGCGCGCGCCCGGCGGGCCGGGTCGGAAATGCCGACCTCGGCGAGCAGCTCGACCACCCGGGCGTCGCGCGCCCGGCCGGAGAGTCCGAGGTGCGCTTTCAGCGACTCGCCGATCTGGAAGCCGACGGTGAAGCACGGGTTCAGCGACGACATCGGCTCCTGAAAGATCATCGCCATGTCTTTGCCGGCGAGGCGGCGGCGCTGATCGGGCGCGAGCGTCGTGAGCTCGACCCCGTCGAACGCCATCCGGTCGGCGGTCACCCGCGCCGTCTTGGGCAGCAGGCCCATCGCCGCCAGCATCGCCACCGACTTGCCCGAGCCCGATTCGCCGACGATCGCCAGCACCTCGTTGCGGTCGACGGTCACGTCGAGGCCGTCGACGGCGGTGAAGGCGCCGTGGCGGGTGGCGAAGGCGACGGTGAGGTTGCGGATGTCGAGGAGGGGCATGGGCGCGCGCGGGTTACGCTCCGGAAACGGGGGCTGATCTCCACCGGCCGAGGCCGGCGCTGGCCCGTCCGCTTGGCGGAGACGGCACTATGGGTTGGCGGAGGGCTGGCGGCAAGACGGGACCGTCCCGGCCGCGCCCCGTCGACCTTGGCGTCGCGTACGACGTCCGGCGGATGCGATCACGTGGCTGTCGGTCGCGGCGCCGTCCCGGCGCCGAGGCCGGTGATTGCGTGAGGAGCCCCAAGCCGGGTGGCGTTTCGATTTTCCAGCCTCGGCTTGCTTGGTGAATGGTGTCGTGCGAACCCAATCGCGGGCAAGACCGCAGGCGCACGGCCGCGGCGGCGCAAGCAAAGCCGGCGGGGGCGCGGGCGATCGCCATGCCCGTGATCGCTGGCGGGCGGCTCGTCCGACCGCGCGATGCCGCGCGCTTCGCCATGGGGCGGGACTCGGAGGAAACAATATGGACGGCTTATTCAACGGGCGGCGAATCGGTCGACTTGTTCTCGACACACGAAGCGGCGGCGGGCTGCTGGCCGCTGTCGTCGCAATCGGCATCCAGGGCGCGCCGCATCTGGCCTACGCGCATTCCGACGTAACGACGCCGGAACCCGCGTTCTGCGCGACGGCGGGTCCACTCGATCCCGCCCACGTCGCCGAGCTCAGCGCCCCGTTTGACCAACCCGACGCGTTCAAGGCGCTGCAGAACACGCCGGTATGGACGAACGTCGTGTCCTACCTCTGGGTCAATCGAAACAAGGGGAATCCGTGCTTTTCGACGTCGGACACGAAACTGTGGCAGAAGGCGCTTTTCAGCATTCCCTCCGACGTCGTCGGCATTCAAACGACGAAGGACCGGCAGGACGCGCTGATTTATGTCGCCGGAATTCCGGACTACTCTGTAGAAACTCCGCAACTGTTCGCGAGCTTCAAGCCTGGCAACATCTACGCGATCTATCGAATCGCGGCCCAACCCGCCGCCGACGATCAGCCTGTCCACGGCGCGTCAAACGCAGGCGCGGTCGGCATTTTTCTAAATGGCGTCTCGATTTTCAACTACACGGATACCTTCAGCTACCAAGACCGGGGCGCGTGGACCTACGACGCCAACGTGGCCGAGGCGCCAATCGTCAATTCGGATATCGCCCACGCGACGCCGAGCAACGTGAAGGGTTTTCCGCAGAGCCGCGGCATACTCCATAATCACAGGACGTCACAGATATTCTTACGGGAAGTGAAGGACCCGTTTTCGCTCGGGGAGTTGGCGCCATCGAAACGCATTGGCTTTGCGATCGACAGTTTCCCGATCTACGGTCCGATCGGTTACACATCGAATGACATTTCGTCTGGCCTCAAAGTCCTCAAGAGCAGTTACGTCAAGCGGATCTGGACGGCCGAGTCCGGAACGCGCCATCGCAGCTCGTTGCCGGGTTGGGCCGTGTTGAACTGGGACGGGTCGAACGCGAGCGGCGCCAACCTCGTCAATATCGCGGGCAAGGCGAAATCCGATATGCTCTTTACCGACGGCCGGACCAGCGGACCGGTTGCTTACGGCGGAGCCGACGAAAAGCTCGCCGGAGAGCTCAAGGGCCTCGAAGCTTCTCACGGTCTAAGGCGCGACGATCATGGATACATTTATTGGGATGCGTCGGTCGAGACGCCCGCCGGTCGGAAGGCCATCGTTCACAACTATCTGTTGAAGTCCTCTGACCTTTGGGGGCCGGACATCAACGCGACGATCCTTCCGGCTAGTTACCAAGAGGCTGACGTAGACAAATTCTACTTCGCCGCGTCGGTCGGGGCTTTCGCCGAAGATTACGAGTTTGTCCAGGGGGCGGGCGATCTCGATTTCTACAACGGCATCAACAGTTTTGTCGCCGATCAGGGGCGCAGCCTCTACCACTACGCGACTCCGTTCTCCGCGGAGGTTACCGATCCCGATCGCGCGGACAAGGCGAGCTTCCCGTACGTTATCGGAATCCACTACAAGGGCAAAGCTGATCCCTTCAACGACGGCCTCGCACCTCAGACGAAGATCGCGTATTTTTCCGCGAACAAGGGTCAGCTGAACACGATTTTCGATCTCGGCGTCGTCTCTCGCGACGCGGACGGCGTGCTGAAGCGCGGATCGACGCCGGAGGTTTGGCAGCAGATTTTGCAGGAGAAGTGACGACGCCGACTCTGGCGATTGCGCCGGTCAAGCGGTCACGCCGTCATTGCGAGCAGCGCAGCGATGAAGCCATCCACGCCGCCGACGCGCCCTATGAGGGGAGATTGCTTCGCTTGCTCGCAATGACGGCGGCTTCGCGTTGACCCCGCCGCCTTTTCGAGCGCGTGCGGCGGAGCGTGAATCTCTCGAGGCGCGACAGCACGGGGGCGCTGGCGACCATCACTTCACCACGATCGGCCACTCCACCCGCTCGGTCGAAGAGCTCGCCGGCCTCCTAGGCGCGGCCGGGGTCGATTGCGTCGTGGACGTGCGCACCGTCCCGCGTTCCCGCGCCAATCCGCAGTTCAACGGCGACGCCCTGCCGGATGCGCTCGCCACGCTCGGAATCGGATATCGACGGATTGCAAAACTCGGCGGCCTGCGGGCCCGCCTCAAGGACGCGGACCCGGCCCGCAACGCCTTCTGGGAGAACGCGAGCTTCCACAACTACGCCGACTACGCCGCCACGCCCTCCTTCGGCGAGGGCCTCGCCGAATTGCGCGCGTTGGGCCGGGAGCGGGTCTGCGCGATCATGTGCGCCGAGGCGGTCTGGTGGCGCTGCCACCGCCGCATCATCGCGGACTACCTGCTCGTCGAGGGCGAGACCGTCCTCCACATCATGGGCGGCGGGCGGATCGAGCCCGCGCGCCTCACGCCAGCGGCCGTGCTCTTGCCCGGCGGAACGCTCGGCTATCCGGCCGGTTCGTGACGCGAGACGGCGGCGCGGCCTCTCCCGACGCGGAAGCGTCTCGCCCGCAACCCGGCCAGAGCGGCGAATCCGAGCAGCAGGGCGGCCCAGGTCGAGGCCTCGGGCGCCGAACCGGAAAACCCGGTGAGCGGGCTGGTCGTGATGGCGTTGAAGGCGACCCAGTACGAATTTGGGCCGAAGCCCCAGGTGTTGTTGAGGACTTCGGGCAGATCGTAGCCGAACAGGCTGCTCGCGACCAAGGCGATGTCGCTGTTGGAAGGCAGCGGCTGGTCCCAGGCCGCATAACGCGCGTTCGAGTAATATTTCGACGCGTATTCATCGACGAGCCAGTAGGTCTGTCCCGCCGTCAGCTGCCAGTTCACGGTCGCCTTGTAGGACGGCGTATTGGCCGGCGTCTGGATCGAGAGGCCGGGGAAGGGGTCGGCGACCAGAACGATCGTGTCGGCGTTGCCGCGATTTTGAAAGACGAAGCTGACGAGCGTCGTGTTCCTGAGCGCCCGAAAGGCGATCGCGACGTAAGGGTAGCCCTCGCCGGCCGGAGCCTGGTCCAAAGTCGGGCCGGCGATCACCGCCGCGTCGACCGGCTGCGGCGTCGCGACAGAAAAAGCCAGCAGACTGAGGCCCAAGGCGCTCACGAAATTGCGCCCCGCGCGCCGCTCCAGTCGAAACATATCGCCCCTCATGTCGGAAAACTTCGGGCGGACCTAGCACCGAATATTCGCCGCCTCAAGATTGTGTTGGCCCCGGCGGGTCGCCGAAAAGCTCGACCGGCATGTCGACACTTGCAGAAAATCCGAAAACATGCGAGACTTTCGATACGTGAAAGTTTAGGCGCGGGTCGTCGCGAGCCGCGAAGCGGCGTCGCGCCGCCCTCGCGACGACCAGGGAGGGATTGGCGCGGGAAGGGATGCCGGGCGCAAGCATAAAACGCCGCAGGTCGGGCGCAACCCATTGAAAAGGCTCATTTCGAACGAGAGAATCCAAGGAAATCCAAACGCCGCGGACCGGGTTTTTGCGGATCCCCGCGGTCGGGCCGCGGAGAGTCGAGTCAATCCAAACCAAGGGCGCCGGCCCGCCGCCTACCCCCGCCGCATCTTCGGATCGAGCGCGTCGCGCAGGCCGTCGCCGGCGAGGTTGATCGCGACCACGGTGATCAGGATCGCGAGGCCCGGCAGGGTCACGATCCAGGGGTCGGAGCGGATGAACTCGCGCGAATCGGCGAGCATCGAGCCCCATTCCGGGGTCGGCGGCTGGGCGCCGAGGCCGAGGAAGCCGAGGCCGGCGGCCTCGAGGATCGCGTCCGAGACGCCGAGCGCCGCCATCACGATCAGCGGCGCGAGGCAGTTCGGCAGCACGGTCGACCAGGCGAGGCGGAACGGGCCGACGCCCGCGACCTTGGCCGCGGTGACGTAGTCCTTGTTGAGTTCGCCGAGCGCCGAAGCGCGCACCAGGCGCACGTAGCGCGGCAGATAGACGATCGTCACCGCGACGATGGTGTTGGTGAGGCTCGGGCCGAGCACCGCGACGACGAGGATCGCGAGCACGAGGCTCGGCACCGCCATGATCAGGTCCATGAGCCGGGTCACCGCGGTGTCCACCAGCGGCCCGGTCATGGCGGCGAGCAGCCCGAGCGCCGCGCCGATCACGAAGGAGACGCACATCACCGAGAAGCCAATGAACAGCGACACCCGCGCGCCGTAGATCAGGCGCGACAGCATGTCGTGGCCGGAGCCGTCGGTGCCGAGGACGAAGCGCCAGGTTCCGCCCGCCTCCCACACCGGCGGCGCCCGCACCGCGTCGCGAAACTGCTCGGTGGGCGAATGCGGCGCCACGACCTCCGCCGCCAGCGCCAGCAAGAGCACGATTGCGAAAACGACGACGCCGAACACGGCGCCCTTGTTCTCGCGGAACGCCGACCAGAAGGCCGCGAGCGGCGAGGGCTGCGCGAGGACCGTTCCGGTCTCGCCTCCGTTCGGCTCGGCGATGGTCACGTCAGCGGCCATGGCGGATCCTCGGGTCGATCGCGCCGTAGATCACGTCGACGATGAGATTGACCAGGATCACCACCGCCGAGACGAGCAGCACGCCGCCCTGAAGCGCCGGATAGTCGCGCCGGCCGATCGATTCGATCAGCCATTTGCCGACCCCGGGCCAGGAGAAGATGGTCTCGGTCAGCACCGCCCCCGCCATCAGGCCCGAAACGGAAAGCCCGACCACGGTCACGACCGGAAGCAGGGCGTTGCGCAGCGCATGCACGCCGATGACGCGCGCCGGCGACAGGCCCTTGGCGCGCGCCGTGCGCACGTAGTCCTCGCCGAGCACCTCGAGCATCGCGGAGCGCGTCATGCGCGCGACCACGCCGAGCGGCACCGTGCCGAGCACGATCGCCGGCAGGACAAGGTGTCTGAGCGCGTCGAGGAAGGCGCCGGGCTGATCGGAGAGCAGCGCGTCGACGGTCATGAACCCGGTCGGCTGGTCGAAGTAGTAGGTGATGAGGTCGATGCGGCCGGACACCGGCAGGAGCCCGAGCCGGACCGAGACGAACATGATCAGCAGGAGGCCCCACCAGAAGATCGGCATCGAATAGCCGAACAGCGAGATCGTCATCAGCGTCTGGTCGAAGATGCTGCCGCGCTTCACCGCCGCGATCACGCCGGCCGGCACGCCGACGACCATGGCGAACAGCATGGCGAAGAACGACAGTTCGAGGGTCGCCGGGAACAGCGTCAGGAACTCGGTCAGCACCTTCTGCTGGGTGGCGAGCGACACGCCGAAGTCGCCGTGCAGGAGCTTCCAGACATAGTCGAGGAACTGCCGCCACACCGGCTGGTCAAGACCGAGTTCGTGGCGGAAATAGGCGAGCCGTTCCGGCGAGATCGCATGTTCGCCGACCCGCACCTCGACAGGATCGCCGGGCACGAGGCGGATCGCGATGAAGGTCAGGAACATCAGCGCGACGAAGGTCGGGATCGTCAGCGCGACGCGGCGCAGGAAATAGGCGAGCATGACGGTCCGAAAGGTCGGGCCCGGCCGGCGGAAGCCGGGCCCGGCCGATGCTATTTGACGTCGACGCCTTCGAAGGTGTGCGTGCCGAGCGGGCTCTGCTTGTAGCCCTCGACGTTGGCGCGCATCGCCTCCGAGACGATCGAATGGGCGAGGAGCAGTTCGGGCGCCTCGTCGTGTTCGATCTCCTGCATCCGCTCGTAGAGCTTGGCGCGGTCGGCCTGGCTCGGGATCACTCGCGCCTTGACCAGAAGGTCATTGTATTCGGCGTTGCACCACTTGGGGATATTGTTGGAGGCCGGCTTCCCCGCCGTGCAGCCGTCGAGGAAGAAGAAGTTGTCCGGATCGCCGTTGTCTCCGGTCCAGCCGAGCTGCGCGGTCATGTCCTCGCCGGCCTGGGCGCGCTTGCGATATTCGCCCCACTCGTAGGTCACGAGCTTGGCGTTGACGCCGACCTTGGCGAGGTCCGCCTGCATCATCTCGCCGATGCGCTTGCCGTTCGGGTTGTAGGGGCGCTGCACCGGCTGATACCAGAGATCGATCTCGAGCGGCGTCTTGACGCCCGCGTCGGCCAGCATCTTCTTGGCCTTCTCGGGGTCGTAGGGATAGTCGACGATCTTGTCGTTGTAGGACCACATCGTCGCCGGGATCAGGGTCTTGGCCTTCTCGCCGGCGCCGAGATAGACGTCCTTGATGATCGCGTCGCGGTCGATCGCCATCGACAGCGCCTGCCGCACCTCCTTGTTGTCGAGCGGCGGCTTGGTCACGTTGAACGCCCAGAAGGCGATGTTGAGCCCGGGGGCGTTGATCACCTTGAGCGCCGGATCCTTCTTCATTTCCTCGAGGTCGGCCGGACGCGGGTAGGCGTTGACGTGGCACTCGCCGGCCTTGAGCTTGGCGTAGCGCGCGGTCGCGTCGGGCGTAATCGCGTAGACGAGGTCGTCGACCAGCGGCTTCTCGCCATAGAAATCCTTGTTCGCCTTGTAGCGGATAACCGAATCCTTCTGATAGGCGACGAAGGAGAACGGGCCGGTGCCGACCGGCGCCTGGTCGAACTGCTCGGGCGTCCCTTTCTTGAGCAGGAAGTCGGCGTATTCCTTCGAGCCGATCGCCATGAAGTCCATCGCCAGATTGGCGAGGATAGCGACGTTCGGCTCCTTGAGCTTCATCACCACCGAGTGGTCGTCGGTCTTGGTGACGGTATCGAGCAGGCTCGGCATGTCCATGTCGTTGAAATAGTCGTACTTGCCGCCGGAGACTTTGAAATAGGGATGCTCGGGCTTCCACTGCCGGTCGAACGACCAGATCACGTCGTCGGCGTTGAAGTCGCGCGTCGGCTTGAAGTCCTTGAGCGAATGGAACTTGACGCCCTTGCGCAGATGGAAGGTGATCGTCTGGCCGCCGTCGCTGATCTCCCAGCTTTCGGCGAGGCCGGGGACGACCTCGGTCGTTCCGCGCTTGAATTCGGTCAGGCGGTTGTAGACCGGCCGGGCGGCGTCGAAGCTGGTGCCCGTCGTGTTGATCGCCGGGGTGAAGTTCTCGGGACTGCCCTCGGAGCAATAGACCAGGGTCTTGGCCGAAGCTGCGCCCGCGGCGAGCGCCGCCATCGCGACCCCCGCGATCATGGCAGATTTCATGTCCGTTCTCCTCATCAGCGCGCCCCGCGCCCGCTCGACTTGCGACGGGCGCCGCTGGGACGCCGAACGATCTTCGCCGGCATCGAAGCGGTTTTTCGTCCGAAGCGCAATGGCGCGCGGAGCTCTCTTGAAATCTCGCCGCGGCGGCGCGACCATGGCGCGCATCGGCCAATGAACGAGAGCGTCGGCGAAGACCTGCGCGGGGACGGTCGTCGGGGACGCGTGGATGTCGGGAACGGACTATTTCTGTTGGGCGGCGGGCGGCGCGCTCCTCGTCCTGACCTTGTCGGGCTGCAACGACAATCCACAGAAGACCGCCGCCGTGGAGACTTACGGCCGCTACACCGCGACGGTGGCGCCGAACGGCGAGCTCTTCGTCGTCGATCAGGCGGTCGGGTTCATCTACCAGTGCGACGATCCGAAGAGCGGCGTGAAAGACGGCTGCCGGCTGCTCGGGAGCGTCAACGAGAACTATCACACCGACGAGATCGACCACCTCTTTTCGAGGAAGTAGCCGGGCTCGACGGTTACGGCGCCGCGCGCCGCTGCTCCCGCCAGGCCCGCGGCGTGAGGCCGGTGCGGCGCTTGAAGAAGCGGTTGAAATAGGCCGGGTCCTCGAAACCGAGTTCGGCCGCGAGCGTCTCGGCCGGCGCGGCGATCCAGTAGAGCCGCCGGCAGGCCTCGCGGGTCAGCCGTTCATGTACGATCTCCAGCGCCGGGCGGCCGCGCTCGGCGCGCGCGAGCCGGTTCAGGCGCTGGGTCGAAAGACCGAGGACGCGGGCGTAGCGGTCGAGCGGCCAGCGGTCGAACATGTGCTGTTCGACCAGCGCGAGAAATCGGGCGAAGAGCGCGTGATGGCGATGCTCGCGTTCGTCCGGCGAAAGCCCGTCCTGCGCACGCGCCTGGGCGAGCCGCCAGACCGCGGCGCGGGCGAGCCACAGAAGCGTCGGCGACGCCGCGGCGTCGGGGGCGGCGAATTCGGCCGCAAGCTGGCGCAGGAGGCCGGCGATCCTCCCCGCGGCCGGATCGTCGGCGGCGAGCCGCAGCACGCCGGGAGCGAGAAACAGCGCCCGAAACGCGTCCGAGGCCTGCGCCTCGCCCTCGACCAGGAAGCGCGGGCTGAAGGTCAGGACGAAGCCGTCGGTCTCCGACGCGAAGCGGAAGCCGTGCACGACCCCCGGCGGGACGACGACCGCCGCCGGCCCCTCGACCTCGGCCCGCGCTTCGTCGATCACGGTCTCCGCCCGTCCGCTCCCGAGCCACAACGCCTGGTAGAGGCCGTGATGCAGGTGCGGCTGGATCTCCCATCGGTAGAGCCGGCTGCGCTGCTCGATCGCCTCGATGTGCAGAATCTCGCGCTCGGGCGCCGGCGCTTCGCCATAGAGGGCGAAGCTCGGAATCGCGGGGCGGGTCCGCCTTGCGGCGCGGTTCTTTTCGATCGCCATGGTCGTCGGCCCGTTCGGCGCCCTGTAGGCGCGGTCGCCGACCGCGCCTACAATGGCTGGAGATTGATCGAAAAGTGCAAGTTTTGCACGCCGTTTCACCGGGCGGAGGCGACGCCGCCCGGCTATTCTTCGGGCAACGACAAAGGGAGGATCCGTTGCATTTCGATCCATATTCGCCGGCCGTCGACGCCGACCCGTTTCCCTATTACAAGCGCCTGCGCGACGAGGCTCCCTGCTTCTGGAGCGAAGAAGCGCAGATGTGGATCCTGTCGCGCTACGCCGACATCGTCGGCGCCGGGCAGGACTGGCGGACCTATTCCTCGGCCAGCGGCAACATGATGACCGAGCTGCCCAACCGCGCCGGCGCGACGCTCGGCACCACCGACCCGCCGCGCCACGACCGCCTGCGCGCGCTCGTCCAGTCCGCCTTCCTGAAGCGCAACCTCGAAGGCCTCGCCGACCCGATCCGCGCCATCGCGCGCGCCGCAGCCGAGGAGCTGAGGGGCGAGGCCGTCTTCGACTTCAAGGACTTCTCCGCGAAGTTCACCGTCCGCGTGCTGATGGCCGCGCTCGGCCTGCCTTCGGGCGACGAGGCGATCGTCGACGAGGACACGGTGCGTGAGAAGGCGGTGCTGATGGTCCAGAGCGACCCGCGCACCCGCGCCAAGGGCCCCGAACATCTCGCCGCCTTCGAATGGATGCGCGACTACGCCGCCCAGGTGATCGCGATGCGCCGCGCCGCGCCGCGCAACGACCTGATCTCAAACTTCGCCGCGGCCGAGATCGACGGCGACAAGCTCGACGATCGCGAGGTGCTGCTCACCACCACCACCCTGATCATGGCCGGGGTCGAATCGCTCGGCGGCTTCATGATGATGTTCGGCTACAATCTCGCGACCTTCCCCGAGGCGCGCGCCGCGGTGGTCGCCAACCCCGACCTTATCGCCGACGCAATGGAGGAGAGCCTGCGCTTCAACACCTCGGCGCAGCGCTTCAAGCGCAAGCTGATGCGCGACGTGACGCTCCACGGAGAGACGATGCGCGAGGGCGACTTCGTCTGTCTGGCCTACGGGTCCGGCAACCGCGACGAGCGGCAATATCCCGATCCGGACCGCTACGACATCGGGCGCAAGCCGCGCGGCCACCTCGGCTTCGGCGGCGGCGTGCACGCCTGCCTCGGCACGTCGGTCGCAAGGCTCGCCACCCGGATCGCGTTCGAGGAGTTCCATAAGGTCGCGCCCAACTACAGCCGCGTCGCCGACCAGCTCGCCTGGATGCCGTCCTCGACCTTCCGTAGCCCTCTGGTGCTGGAGCTTGCGGTCCACTAAGCACGAAAGCAGATTGTCGCGGGTGGAGAGCCCTGATCCGGCCCTTCGGGCCGCCTTCTCCCACACGGAGAATGGGGCGCCGCCTCTCCCTCCGGGAGAGGGACAGCCGCCCGAAGGGCGGCAGGGTGAGGGGTCGAAGCGCATCACTTGGTCAGTTCGCGCCGGCAAAGAGCCGCGCCTCGGGGAGCAGTTCATGGCGAAAATCACCTATGTCGAGCACAGCGGCGCCGCGAAGACGGTGGACGTCCCCGACGGCTGGAGCCTGATGCAGGCGGCGGTGGCCAACGGCATTTCCGGGATCGTCGGCGAGTGCGGCGGGTCGATGGCCTGCGCCACCTGCCATTGCTACGTCGAGGAATCGCGTCTCGGCGACTTGCCGCCGGCCGAGGCGGGCGAACTCGAGATGCTCGACATGGCCGCCGCCGAAGTTCGGCCGACGAGCCGCCTCGCCTGCCAGATTCACGCGTCGCCCAAGATCGACGGGCTCGTCATCCACATGCCGGAGACGCAGGGGTGAGCCAGAGCGCGGCCGCGGCGGCGGAGACGATCGCCTTCATCGGCTTCGGCGAAGCGGCGCAGGCGTTCCTCGCCGGCTGGCGCACGGAGCCCGGCTTCGCCGCGCTCGTCACCGCCTACGACATCAAGACCGATGCGCCCGACGTCGCAGTTCGGGAGGAAAAGCGCGCCGACTACGCCCGGGCGAGCGTGTTCGGCGCCTCGACCGCGCCGGAGGCGGTCGCGAACGCGCACGCGGTATTTTCCGTCGTCACCGCCGATCAGGCCCACGAGGCGGCGCTCGCCGCCCTCCCCGGTCTGGCGAAAGGCGCGTTGGTCTTCGATTGCGATTCCTGCGCGCCGCAGACCAAGACCCTGACCGCGAAGGCGGTCGACGCCGCGGGCGGGCGCTATGTCGACGTCGCGGTGATGGCGCCGGTCCACCCGCGCCTGCATCGCACGCCGCTGCTGATCAGCGGCCCGCACGCCGAAGCGGCGCTCCCTGTGCTCGCCGGCCTCGGCATGGCGGCCCAGATCCATGACGGCCCGGTCGGCTCGGCCTCGTCGGTCAAGATGATCCGCTCGATCATGATGAAGGGCCTCGAAGCGCTGGTCGCCGAATGCGTGCTCGCCGGAACCAAGGCCCGAGTGATCGACACGGTGCTCGACACGCTCGACGACACCTATCCCGGCTTCGACTGGAAGGCGCGTTCGGCCTACATGCTCGAGCGGGTGATGACCCACGGCGTGCGCCGCGCGGCGGAAATGCGCGAGGTGGCGCTGACCGTCGAGCTGCTCGGCCTCGACAACGCCATGTCGGCGGCGTCGGTCGGCTGGCAGCAGACGATCGGCGACCTCGGCATCCGGACGACGGCGGACGAAGCGAAGGATTACCGCGTGCTGGCGGCGAAGATTCTGGCGCGGATTGCGCCGTAAGAAATGCACCGCGAAGGACCCGAAGGCCTTCGTGACCTTGGTGTCCTTGGTGGTGAACTCCCCGGGCGCAACGCCCTTCCGCTTTCCGCTTTGTCTCGCTAACGTCGCCGCAACAGGCGACACGCAAGGGAGGAATTTCCATGGCCCTCAACCGCTGGACGCAGGGGGCAGCGCTTGCCGCGCTGCTCGCCGCCGCCCCCGCGTTCGCCGACGACTCGACCGTGACGATCGGCATGATCCTGCCGATGACCGGACCGTCCGCCTCGACCGGCAAGCAGGAGCGGGCCGGCGCCGAACTCTACCTCAAGGAACACGGCGACACGGTCGCCGGCAAGAAGATCGTCCTCTCGATCAAGGACGACACCGGCGCGGCCGACGTCACCAAACGCCTCGCGCAGGAACTCGTCGCCAACGACCACGCCGCCGTGCTGATGGGCTTTGGCCTGACGCCGCTCGCGCTCGCCGCCGCGCCGATCGCGACCGAAGCCAAGGTTCCCGAAATCGTCACCGCCGCCGCGACCGCGATGATCACCGAGAAGTCCCCCTATGTCGTGCGCACCTCGTTCACCCTGCCGCAGGCTTCGGCGCCGATGGCCGACTGGGCGCTGAAGAACGGCGTCAAGAAGGTCGTCACCATCGTCACCGACTACGGCCCGGGCGTCGACGCGGAGAAGTGGTTCGGCGAGACCTTCGAGAAGGGCGGCGGGACCATCTCGCAGAAGATCCGCGTGCCCTTGAAAAACCCCGATTTCGCTCCGTTCCTGCAGCGCATGGCCGACGACAAGCCCGACGCCGTGTTCGTCTTCGTGCCGTCGGGCTTCGGCTCGATCTTCATGAAGCAATTCGTCGAGCGCGGCCTCGACAAGTCGGGCATCAAGCTGATCGGCACCGGCGACGTCACCGACGACGACCTGCTGGGCGACATCGGCGACTCGGCGCTTGGCGCGGTGACGGCCCACCATTATTCCGCCGCCCACGATTCGCCCGAGAACAAGGCGTTCGTCGCCGCCTTCGAGAAGGCCAACAACGGCATGCGCCCGAACTTCATGGCGGTCGCCGCCTATGACGGCATGGCGCTCGTCTATAAGGCGCTGGAAAAGACCAAGGGCGACGCGAGCGGCGACGCGCTGCTCGGCGCCATGAAGGGCATGAGCTGGACGAGCCCGCGCGGGCCGGTGTCGATCGACCCGGAGACGCGCGACATCGTGCAGAACATCTACGTCCGCAAGGTTGAGAAGAAGGACGGCGCGCTCTGGAACGTCGAGTTCGCGACGATCCCGGACGTGAAGGACCCGTACAAGGCGAGCAAGCACTGACCCTCCCGTTGGCCGAGCCGAGCGTTCTTCCCGGACGCTGTCATCCCCGCGCAAGCGGGGATTCGGCGCCGCGAGCCCGAGCCTCCCGGCGCGGCGGCGATCTGGACCCCCGCTTGCGCGCGGGTGACTGCAGCGTTCCCCGCCCATGCTGACGATCCTGTTCGACGGGATCGCCTACGGCATGCTGCTGTTTGTGCTGGCGAGCGGGCTCTCGGTCACACTCGGCCTGATGAACTTCATCAACCTCGCCCACGGCGCCTTCGCCATGGTCGGCGGCTACGTCACCGCGCTGATGATGGCGCGGCTTGGCGCGCCGTTCCTGCTCACCCTCCCCGTCGCCTTCGTGGTTCCAGCCGTCCTCGGCGTCGTGCTCGAACGCACGCTCTACCGAAAACTCTACGGCGCGAGCCCGCTCGATCAGGTCCTGTTCACCATCGGCCTCGTGCTGATGGCCATGCCGATCGCCGACTTTTTTCTCGGCAACGAGGCGCGCCAGGTCAACCTGCCGGCCTGGCTCTCGGGCAGCCTGTCCCTGTATGGCGTCGGCGTCAGCCGCTATCGCCTGTTCATCGTCGCGGTCTGCGGCGTGATCGCCGCGGCGCTGCAGCTCTTTCTCGTCCGGACCCGGTTCGGCGCGCAATTGCGCGCGGCCGTCGACGACGCCCGCGTCGCCAACGGTCTCGGCATCGACGTCGACCGCATCTTCGCCGTCGCCTTCGCGGTCGGCAGCGGCCTTGCGGGTCTCGGCGGCGCGCTCGCGGCCGATGTCGTCGGCGGCATCGACCCGTCGTTCCCGGTCAAGTTCTTGGTGACGTTTCTGATCGTCGTCACCGTCGGCGGCTCGAACGGCATTCTGGGCGCCCTGTTCGGCGCGCTGCTGCTCGGAATCCTCGACGTCGCCGGGAAGTACTACGTCCCCTCGATCGGCGCCTTCATCATCTACGCCGTCATGGTCCTGACCCTGATCGTCCGCCCGCAGGGCCTGTTCGCACGGGGCGACCGGTGAGCGAGGCCGACAGAACGCGCCGGATCGAGGCGCATCTGAGCCGGCGAGCGCGCTGGCGCTGGCCGGAGATCGTGTTCTGGCTCGCCCTGTTCGCGATCATCGTGCTGGTTCCGTCACGGGCGGCGCTGATCAACGAGATTCTGGTCGCCGGCCTGTTCGCCCTGTCGCTCGATCTCATCCTCGGGCTCACCGGGATCGTGTCGCTCGGTCAGGCGGCCTTCCTCGGCGTCGGCGCCTACGCCGCCGCGATCCTCGCGAGCCTGGACTATGCCGACCCGACCCTCGGGCTCGCGGTCGGCGCGCTCGTCGCGGCCGTCGTCGGCTTCGCGACCGCGCCGCTGCTGCTGCGCGGCTCCGACCTCACCCGTCTCATGGTGACGCTTGGCGTGTCGCTGATGCTCGGCGAACTGGCCAACCGCAACGCGTGGCTGACCGGCGGCGCGGACGGGCTCAACTTCACCATGGGCAAGGTGCTCGACCTGTTCCCGATCGGCTTCACCGGGCAGCGCAACGCCGCGCTGTACAGCTTCGGCGTCCTGTTCGTGCTGTTCGCGCTTGCGCGCCGGCTGCGTCAGTCGCCGTTCGGGCTGGCGCTCGCCGCGATCCGCGAAAACCGCCTCCGGGCCGGCGCGCTTGGCATCGCCACGAACTGGCGCATCATCGCCGTCTATACCGTGTCGGCGGCCTACGCTGGCGCGGCGGGCGCCCTGCTCGCCCAGACCACGCAGATCGTCTCGCTCGACCTGTTCGATTTCCACCGCTCGGCCGACGTCCTGCTGATGCTGATCATCGGCGGCGCCGGCTGGCTCTACGGCGGAATCGTCGGCGCGGCGGCGTTCATCGTGCTGCGCGACGTGATCTCGGCCGCGACCCCGGAATATTGGGAGTTCTGGATCGGGCTCCTGCTGGTGGTGCTGGTGATGGTCGGCCGCGAGCGGCTGCAAGACCTCGCGCGGCGCGCCGTCTCGCGCCTTGCGCCGAAGCTCGCCCGCGGAGGCGCCGCATGACCGACCCGGCGCTCGAGGCGCGCGGCCTCATCAAGCATTTCGGCGCGCTGCTCGCGACCGACGCCGTGTCGTTCGCGCTCGAACCCGGCGCGCGGCAGGCGCTGATCGGCCCCAACGGCGCCGGCAAGACCACGCTGATCAACCTGCTGACCGGCGTCATCCGGCCGAGCGAGGGGCAGGTTTTCCTTCAAGGGCGCGACGTCACCGCCTTTTCCGCCAGCGAGCGCGTGCGGCTCGGCCTGTCGCGCACCTTCCAGATCAACCAGCTCTTTCCCCATCTGACGCCGATCGAGTCGCTCGGCCTCGCCATCTCCGAGCGCAACCGCTCGGGCGCCGACTTCTGGCGCGTCGCCGGCACGAAGCCCGCGATCGTCGCCGAGATCGAGGAGCTGCTCACCCGCTTCGGCCTCGAAGCCGAAATGGACGCGCCGACCCACACGCTCGCCTACGGCAAGCAGCGGCTGCTCGAGATCGCGCTCGCGCTCGCCACCCGCCCGCGCGTGCTTCTTCTCGACGAACCGGCCGCAGGCGTGCCCGAGGAGGAGCGGCAGGACATTCTCGCAGCCCTCGCCGCCTTGCCGAAGGATGTCGCGATCCTGCTGATCGAACACGACATGGATCTCGTCTTCACCTTCGCGACCCGCATCTCCGTGCTGGTCGCCGGGCGGCTGCTCGTCGAGGGCAGGCCGGAAGACATCGCCAAGGACGAGCGCGTGCGCGCGGTCTATCTCGGCGAGGACGGACATGGCTGAGCTGCTTCGCGTCGAGAACCTGTCCGCCGGTTACGGCGAGGCGCGCGTCATCAGCGGGCTTGACTTCGCCCTCGACGACGGCCGCTCGCTGGCCCTGCTCGGGCGCAACGGCGTCGGCAAGACGACGCTGATCGACACCATCGTCGGCGTCACCACCCGCTTCTCCGGGCGGATCCTTCTCGCCGGCAAGGACGTCACTGCGCTCACGCCGCACGCCCGGGCGCATGCGGGGATCGGCTGGACGCCGCAGGAGCGCAACATCTTCCGCTCGCTGACGGTGGAGGAGAACCTGACCGCCGTCGCCGTCCCGGGCCCGTGGACGGTCGCGCGCGTCTATCAACTCTTTCCCCGCCTGCAGGAGCGGCGCACCAACGGCGGTCGGCAGCTCTCCGGCGGCGAGCAGCAGATGCTGGCGATCGGCCGCGCGCTGATGCTGAACCCGCGCCTGCTGCTGCTCGACGAGCCGACGGAAGGGCTCGCGCCGATCATCGTCGACGAATTGCTCGCCGCCCTGCGGGAACTGGCGCGCGAGGGTCTGTCGATGATCATCGTCGAGCAGAAGCCGAAGACGATCCTGCCCTTCACCGACCACGCCATCGTGCTCGACCGCGGCGCGATCGCCCACGCAGCGCCGAGCGCCGAGCTGCTCGCCGACCCGAGCGCGCTCGACGCGCACCTGACCGCGACGAAGAAGAGCTGACCGCGTGCTGATCCGTCCCGCGCGCCCCGAAGACGCCGCCGCTGTCTGGTCGATCCTCGAACCGGTGATCCGCGCCGGCGAGACCTACACGCTCGATTCCGACATGAGCGAGCGCGAGGCGCTGGCCTACTGGTTCGGACCGGACAAGGAGACCTTCGTCGCCGAGGATGGCGGGGCGATCGTCGGGACCTACTACATCCGCCCGAACCAAGCGGGCGGCGGACGCCACGTCTGCAACTGCGGCTACATGACCGCGGCGGCCGCGCAGGGGAAGGGCGTCGCTCGGACGATGTGCGAGCATTCGCTGGCGCACGCCAAGGCGTGCGGCTTTCGGGCGATGCAGTTCAACTTCGTCGTCAGCAGCAACGCACGCGCGGTCAAGCTCTGGCAAACGCTCGGCTTCGCGACCGTCGGCCGTCTGCCCGCCGCCTTCGCCCACCCGGTCCACGGGCTCGTCGACGCGCTGGTGATGTTCCGCGCGCTGTAAGCTCCATCACATTACATCATCGGCTTGCCGTCCGGCCCCGGAATCCCGACCCGGATCAGGCGGGAAAACTCCGGCGACTGGTCGGCGGCCCGGGCCCGATCGTTGATGCGCGCGAGCGCGATCAACTCGTCGAGCGGCACGTCGTTCGTCACCGCGCCGTGTTCATAGAGAAACGCCGGAAGATAGCCGTTGACCAGGATCCGCCAATCGAGCGGCAAGGCGCCGCCGAGGCCGCGAATCATGCGCGCCACGGCGGTCGTGCAGTTGGTGGTGAAGGTGTTGTAGAATTGCGGCTCGCGGCTCAACGCATTGGCTTCGTCGACGTAGCCGACCAGCAGGCTTCTCATCGCCTCGGGCGAGGCGCGCAGGCGGTAGAGGCGCACGTCCTCGCCGCGGATGTTGGCGCGCAGCCGCACCGAATCACGCTCGGTGGTGGCGAGCGAGATCAGCGTATGCGCCTTGAAGGCGTCGGCGATCGGCGAATAGACGCCGCCCTTCTCGCGCCGGACCTCGAGCGACCACGCCAGCACCTGTCCGTCGTCGAAATCGAAGCTCATGATGAGATGGGCGATATGCGGCCCGGCCCAATAGGACAGGATGAGGTCGAGCCCCCTCAGCTTCGACAGGTCGTAGCTGCGCGTCCCCCATTTCTCGGTGAAGTCGTCGTCCGTCCGCCACTGGAAGTCGCGCACGTCGGTCAGCGTCAGGATGTCGCCCTTGATCGTCCCGGTGGTTTGCCGGGCGACGTCCGGCGCCCAGTCGCCATTGTGCGGAGGCGCGATCGTGCTCCACCAGAACAGGACGACGACGAAGGCGAAGGCGAAGGTGTACAGAGCCCGCCACCGGTGACGGGTGAAGAGGCCGATCATCGCCACGAGCGCGAGGAAGGCGACGAAGCCGGCGACGCCGGCGCGGACCTGGTCCGGCCACGGAAGTTGGAACCAGAGCGCCGCCGCGCTCCATGCCCCGAGCGGAGCGACCACCAGAAGCGCCAGAAGCAACAAGACGATCGTCGAAACCACGCGACCCAAACTCATGCTGTCCTTCCCGCCGCCAAGGCCCCCCGGCCGCGCTCTGCGCTCCGTCCTTAAGTCAGGCGCGGGCGAACGGCAAAGGCGACGGACGCCGCGCCACCGAAAGCGCCGCCGCTTACAGCTTGACGAGGCCGAGATCGAACAGGCTCTCGGCGGTCGAGACCAGCGCGTCCTCGCGCGAGCGCGGCGACCAGCCGAGGAGCCTTTGCGCCTTGGCCGAGGTGGCGTTCTTGCGGTTGCCCAGTTCCGGCACGATCTGCCGCGCCGAGGAATCCGCGAGCGAGACCAGCTTCACCAGCCAGTCTGGCAACTCGCGGGTCGAGGCTCGGCGCGCCTTGTCGCCGAGCCGAGCCTTCAGGATGCGCGCGATCTCCGCCAGCGTCACGAAGTCGCCCGAGACGGCGAGGAACCTTTCGCCGGCGGCGCGCGGATCGGTCATCGCGCGCAGGTGCAGATCGGCGACGTCGCGCACGTCCACGACCCCGAAATGCAGATGCGGCAGGGCGGGCATCGACCCGTTCAGGATGCGCTGGACGATGACGACCGAGGTCGAGGTGTCGGGGCCGAGCAGCGGGCCGAACACGCCGACCGGATTGACGGCGGCGAGTTCAAGGCCGCCCTCCTTTGCGACGAAATCCCAGGCCGCGCGCTCGGCGATGGTCTTGGACTTGACGTAGGCGGTCAGGTCCCGGCTGCCGAGGTCGGTCCAGCTGGTCTCGTCGAAGGGCGCGGCTTGCGGAGCGTGGCCATAGCCGACGGCTGCGAACGACGAGGTCAGCACCACGCGCCTGACGCCCGCCGCCCGCGACGCCCGAAGCACGCGCAGCGCCCCGTCGCGGGCCGGACGGATTAGGTCGTCCTCGTGCTTAGGCACGGCGACCGGGAAGGGCGAGGCGACGTGGAGAACGAAATCGCAGCCGGCCGCCGCCTCGGGCCAGCCGGCGTCGCGCTCGAGGTCGGCGGCGGCGAAGGACAGCCGGTCGAGGCCGTCCGCGCCGGCGCGCGCGAGTTGGCCACGCACTTCGTCGGCGCGCGCCGGATTGCGCAGGGTCGCGCGCACCGAATGGCCGGCCGCGAGCGCCTGCAGGATGCACCGCCCGCCGATGAAGCCGGACCCGCCGGTGATCAGAACCAGACTCATGCCGATCTCGTCGGATTTGAACGAGAGCGAAGGTGGAGGCGAACGCCGACGGCGTCAAACACGATACGCTGGGCTGGAGAGAGGCCGGCGCCGGCTCGTGGCGGCGCCGACTCCGGAAGGCCCCGGTTCACGCCTCCGAAGGGCGCGCCCCCGGCCTCCGACGATACCTGGCGGCGGCGAGCGCGGCGAAGCCGGAGAACAGCATCGCCCAGGTTGACGGTTCCGGAATGGCTTGGCTCATGCCGACGGCGAAGAGGGCCTGAACCCTGGCGGTGGGATGGATGTCGTCCCAATAGATGAATTCGTCGATGTTGGCCCCGTTCACGCCACAGGCCGGCGTCGTCGCCGCGCTGAGCGGAGTGTTGGTGAAGCAGGGATCGGTCGTGTTGGTGAACCCATAGTCGGCGGCGTGGGCCAGGAGCTGGGCGCTGTAGCTATAAAGATCGAAAGCGCTGAGGAGGGTGCCGGTCGGCAGCAGACCCGCGAGGCCGGCGAGCCCAGCGGCGAGTTCAGCGTCGTAGAGCTGACTGAAGAGAGTCGCGCTCGCGGCGTCGCTGGGGTTCTGTTGCGCGAACTCCGGAATTGCTCCCACGTCGCCCACGTTGACGACAAGGAAGTTGCGGGCGCCTTCCGAAGCCAGCGCAGCGATGGCGGCAACTTCGGTCGCGACGCCGGCCGCGACCGCCGCCGCGCCGGTCCCCTGCAGGACGGCGTTGCGGACGTCGTTGCCGCCGATGTTGATGTAATAGAGCGCGTTGGGGTCGGCCACACCGCTGGTGTAAAAGCTGAACGCAGCCACCTGCTGCGGCAGGTTGATGCCCGTCGGACCGCCGGTCGCGTGAAGGGCCGCGGTGGCGCCGGCTACGGCGTAGTTCGTGCCAGGGACGAATGAAGCGCCGCCGAACAGATTGTAGGGATCCTGGAAGTTCGTCACCCACAGCGAGGGGTTGGCGTTGGCTCCGAAAGTCTGCGCCAGGACCTGGGCGGAGACGTCGCCGTTGGTGAAGCTGGAGTGATAGCTCGGCGGGTTGGGCAGGTTCTGGTGAAACAAGACCTCGGCAAGGTTGCCGCGGTCGGACAGGCTGTCGCCGAAGACGTATTCCGCGTCATATCCGGCCGCCTCGACCGCCGTTCCCCAAATCATCATGGCCGCTGCGGCCGCGATCCCCGCGCGCCGCGGATGAGCTGCGATCATGGCTCCCTCCCGGATTCGAAGTTCGCCATGCCAACGGCGCCCTTCGCGTTTCAAGGGCGGCAGAATGGCGGTTCCCGAGCTTCTGTCAACTGCGATGGGTTGATCAATGGACAGGTCGTGTCCTTCTTTCGAATTGCGCCTGTCTTCGCCGAGCTGGAACGCAGTGCGCGACGCGCGCCGTCCGGTTTCGGCCCGGTCGGACGGGGCGAAAGGGAGCCCCGACCGCTTCGCGGCCGGAGGTCAAGATCGGGCTCTTTCGAGCGTTGCATTTGGCTTGCAAGCGGCGGCGGTTGCGACTAGTTTCCGCGCCGCCCGAGGGCCCCGGGCCGCCATAGCTCAGTTGGTTAGAGCGCTAGATTGTGGATCTAGAGGTCCCCCGTTCGAGCCGGGGTGGCGGTACCATTTTTCTCCAGAACGCTAGGATGGAACCGTCGGCGACGGTCGCGGCGCCGCCTGACGCGGGGCGACGACCGCCGGCGCAGCCCCGATCAGGGCGCTTGAGACAGTCTTAACGAAAGGGGCTTACCGTCCAGGGCTCGCCCACCCGCAACCAGGCCGCGTCGTGCTTGCCGTCCTCGACGACCTTCAGAGCTTTCGGCACTACGTCGCGATCGCCGACGCCCGCTCGGCCGGCGAGCAGGCGGCGCATCGCGCGGGCGGGAAGCTGCCGCCCAAGGTCGCAGCGCTCGTGGCCGCGCTCGAGGCGGGCTACGAGCCCAGGAGACTTGCGTTCCTGTTCGGGATTTCGGCCGTCGAGGTGGAGGCGTTTGCGGCGGGATTCCGGGCCTCGGCGCCGAGGCCGGAAACGTAGGCTCGTGGAGCGCGCCGCCGAGGACCGTCGCACCGGAGGAAGCCGCCGGCTCAACCGGGCGCGCCGGCCGTCTTCGGCTCCCAAGGGCAGATCTGCCTGAGAACGCAGACCGGACACGCCGGCTTGCGCGCCTTGCACACGTAGCGTCCATGCAGGATCAGCCAGTGGTGGGCGTGCGCCAGGAAGCGCGGCGGCACGACCTTCATCAGCTCGTCCTCGACCTCGCGCGGAGTCCGGCCCGGCGCAATCCCGAGCCGGTTCGCAACGCGGAAGACGTGGGTGTCGACTGCGAGGGTCGGTTCGCCGAAGGCGATGTTGAGCACCACGTTCGCGGTCTTGCGCCCAACGCCGGGGAGCGATTCGAGCGCCTCCCGGTCGCGCGGGACTTCGCCGCCATAGCGGTCGATCAGCGCCTTCGATAGGGCGACGACGTGGCGCGCCTTCGAGCGGAACAGCCCGATCGTCTTGATTCGCTCGGCGAGCCCCTCTTCCCCGAGCGCGGCCATCTTTTCCGGCGTGTCGGCGATCGCGAACAGCGGCTTCGTCGCCTTGTTCACCCCGGCGTCGGTCGCCTGCGCCGAGAGCACCACCGCGACCAGCAGCGTGAACGGATTGACGCTGTCGAGTTCGCCTTTCGGCTCGGGATCGGCGGCCGCCAGCCGCTCGAAAACCGCTTCGGCCAGGGCGGCGCGCCTGGTCCTGGCCATTCGTCCCGTCATCGCCCCCATCCGCGCCCTGGCCGTCACCTTGGCCGCGCCTTGCGTCGCGCCGACGGCGAACGCAATATGCACGCATGGCTCGCGGCCTCAAGACGGCCGCCGCAACCCGCTGCGAATCTCGACAGGGAGGACACGCGATGGGGCAGTTCAACCGCATGGCGCTCGGCGCCGCGGCGCTGTGCGCCGCGCTCGCCGCCGGGGCGGCGCAGGCCGCGTCGGACAAGGTGGTGATCGGCGACATCGACGACATGTCGGGCCCCTACGCCGACGTGCTCGGGTCGGGCGGGGTCGAGGCGATCCGCATGGCCATCGCCGACTTCGGCGGATCCGTGCTCGGCAAGCCGATCGACATCGTCACCGCCGACCACCAGAACAAGCCCGACCTCGGTCAGCAGAAATTCCGCGAATGGGCCGACACGGCCGGCCTGACCATGACGCTCGGCGGCTCCAACACCGGCGTCAGCCTCGCCATCGCGGCCGCCGACAAGGAGAAGCACATCTCGTTCTTCGCCATCGGCGCGGCGGGCGCCTCGCTCACCGGCAAGGACTGCAACCCCTGGACGATCCACTACGGCTACGACACGACGGCGCTAGCCAACGGCACCGCCCGGACGATCCTCGCGCAGGGCGGCAAGTCGTGGTTCTTCCTCACCGCCGACTACGCCTTTGGCACGCAGCTCGAGAAGGGCGCCGCGGAAGTGGTCAAGGCCGGCGGCGGCAGCGTCGTGGGCGATGTCCGCGTGCCGCTCGGCACCTCCGACTTCGCCTCCTACCTGCTGCAGGCGCAGGGCTCGGGCGCGCAGGTCCTCGGCCTCGCCAACGCCGGCACCGACTTCTCCAACTCGCTCAAGGCGGCGGCCGAATTCGGTCTGACCAAGAGCATGAAGCCCGCGGCGCTGCTGGTGTTCCTGACCGACATCCACGCGGTCGGCCTCGACATCGCGCAGGGGCTGGTGCTGACCACCGCCTGGTACTGGGATCTCGACGACCGCACCCGCAGCTTCGCCAAGCGCTTCGCCGACAAGGTCAAGAAGGAGCCGACCTTCCCCGACGCCGCCTTCTATTCGGCGACGCTCACCTACCTCAAGGCGGTCAAGGCCGCCGGCACGACCGATTCCGACAAGGTCATGGACGAACTGCACAAGACGGCGATCGACGACGTCTTCACCCAGAACGGCAAGATCCGCGCCGACGGACTGCTCGAGCACGACATGTACATCATGCAGGTCAAGACGCCGGCCGAGTCGAAGGGAGAATGGGATTACTACAAGCTGCTCAAGACGATGAGCGGCGAGGAGGCGTTCGGCAAGCTCGCCGATTCCGCCTGCCCGCTGGTCAAGAAATAACCGGCGCCGGGCCGGGCCGGCCCGGCGCGGTCAGCGACCGCGCCCTACAGCGCCACGCGGTAGGCCGCCTGGGTCTTCGCCGCGATCTCGTCGAGCGTCACGCCCGGGGCGAGTTCGATCAGCGCCATGCCGCGATAGCCGTGCTTGTCGATGGTGAACACGCCGAGGTCGGTGATCACCAGGTCGACAACCTTGGCCCCGGTCAGCGGCAACTCGCAATGATGCAGCAGCTTCGGCCCGTCCTTGGCCGAGTGCTCCATCACCACTACGATCTTCTTGACGCCGGCGACGAGGTCCATCGCGCCACCCATGCCCTTGACCATTTTGCCCGGGATCATCCAGTTGGCGAGGTCGCCGGTCTCGCTGACCTGCATCGCGCCGAGGATGGCGAGGTCGATGTGGCCGCCGCGGATCATGGCGAAGGAATCGGCGCTGGAGAAGAAGCTGGTCGTCGGCAGTTGCGTGACGGTCTGCTTGCCGGCGTTGATCAGGTCGGGATCCTCCTCGCCCTCGAACGGGAACGGGCCCATGCCGAGCATGCCGTTCTCGCTCTGCAGCTGAACGCTCATGCCCTCGGGGATGTAGTTCGACACCAGCGTCGGGATGCCGATGCCGAGGTTGACGTAGAAGCCGTCCTTCAGCTCCTTGGCGGCGCGGGCGGCCATTTCGTCGCGTGTCCAGGCCATGGTGGCGCTCCTCTCGTCTCTCTTCAGGCCGCGTCGCGCTTGCGCACGGTGCGCTGCTCGATGTGTTTCTTGGAATCGGAAACGTGCACGATGCGCTGCACGAATATGCCCGGCGTCATGATCTGGTCGGGGTCGAGCTCGCCCGGCTGAACGAGGTGCTCGACTTCGGCGATGGTGATCTTGCCGGCGGTCGCCATGTTCGGATTGAAGTTTCGCGCCGTCTTCCGGTAGACGAGGTTGCCCTCGGTGTCGCCCTTCCAGGCGTGTACCAGCGAGACGTCGGCGGTCAGGCCGAACTCCATCACATAGGCTTCGTTGTTGAAGTCGCGGATTTCCTTGCCCTCGGCGACGATGGTGCCGACGCCGGTCTTGGTGAAGAAGGCCGGGATGCCGGCGCCGCCGGCGCGGATGCGCTCGGCCAGCGTGCCCTGCGGGTTGAACTCGAGCTCGAGCTTGCCCGACAGGTAGAGCTGGGCGAAAATCTTGTTCTCGCCGACATAGCTCGAGATCATCTTCTTGATCTGCCCGGTCTCGAGCAGGACGCCGAGGCCGGCGCCGTCGATGCCGGCATTGTTGGAGACGACGGTCAGGTCCTTGACGCCGGTCTTCTGCAGCGCCTCGATCAGCGTCTCGGGAATGCCGCACAGGCCGAAGCCGCCAGCCATGATGGTCATGCCGTCCTTGACGACGCCTGCGAGCGCCGCTTCGGCGGTGGCGTAGACTTTCTTCACCGGATGATCCTCCCACGAAACCCGGCCTTCCCTAACCTCGCCGGGCGCGGGCGGCAAGACGGCTTTCGGATGGGGCGGCTCGCGCGCAAGTGTTTCGGCCGCGGGTGATTCCAAAGGCTTGGGCGCCAAATTCTGCAACACCGCAACCGCCCAGGACTGGACCATTGCTGCGCCTCGCCCTGAGGAGCCCGCGGAGCGGGCGTCTCGAAGGACGTTCCAGAGGGCGCCGATGCGGCCAACGAGCGTCCTTCGAGACGCGTCGCCTTGCGGCGCCGCTCCTCAGGACGAGGTCGGCGGTTCAGCCGACGGGGGCCGCTTGGGTCCGTCCGGCGGTCAATATACCTGATTTTACGATATATTTATTTCTCTTTATTGGAATTTGCGCGACGACAACGCCAGCGGAAACGCCAACGCGCGCGGACCCCGCCACCATGCTTCGCATGGCCCCCCTCCCCCACGCCGATGCGTGGGGGAGGAGAGGCGCCGAACCTTCTCCCAGGGGAGGCGCCGAACCTTCTCCTCCCCCGTGTCGCGCCAGCGACGCGGGGGAGGGGGACCGTCCGAAGGGCGGTGGAGGGGGCGCCCGCCCGGGACGCTGGCCGTTTCCCTCCCGGCTCCGCCGCCGCAAAGCCCTGCGCGTGCGACGTCGTGACGCCTGTCGCAGGCCGCCTTCTGTGCGAATGATGGCGTCAACATCCGGTTCGTTCCGAAATGGCGCAGACATCTGATCTTTTCGCCGCAAGGGAGGCGGCCGACGGCCGGGCGGCGGTCATGAGCGCCGGCCCGCCCGACGATTATCTCAGCCGCCATCCGGTGCTCCACACCCGCGACCTCGACGAGTCGCGCCAGCTCATGGGCGCGATGTGGGGCAAGCACGAGGTCGAGACGAGAGAGCGGATTCCGTTCGAGACCACGGTCAATCACGTCGAGATCGGCGACACCGGCCTGACCTACGTGCGCTGTCCGACGCCGCTGCGGGTGCGCTGCACCCAGGGCGGCGACCGCTGCACCGTGTTCCTGCATCAAGAGGGGCGGGCGCAGCACCAGATCAACGCCGAATTCGCGCTCGCCGCGCCCGGCTCCGCGGTCATCGTCATCCCCGGCCAGGACGTCCGGATGGACAGCGAGGCGGTGCGGCTGCTCGCGCTCGATTTCCCCGCCGTCCGGGTCGAACAGGCGCTGAGGGTGCGGCGTCTGCCGCGCGGCGGCTTCGAGCGATGGGCCCGGAGCCGCGACCTGACCTCGCCCGCCGGCGCGTCCCTGCTGTCGCTCGCCCGCTGGGCGGCGCGCGAGCTGGACCGGCCCGGCGCCCATCTGACCGAGGGGCCGACCGCCGCCCTGCTGGAGCAGACGCTGTTCAGCCTCTTCCTCGACAGCCTCGCCGAGCCGTTCCCCGCGGCCCACGCGCCGGGCCCGCTGCTCGGCAAGGTGAAGCTCAGCGACCTGGACGACTGGATTCTCGCCAACCTGCAGCAGCCCCTGTCGGTCGACGCTCTGGCGACCATCGCCGGCGTCTCGCCGCGCGCGGTGCAGCTCGCCTTCCGCCACTACCACCAGTGCACGCCGATGGAGTTCGTCCGCCGCGCCCGCCTCAACAGCATCCGGCAGGAGCTTCTGGCGCGGGGGGATGCGGCCAGCGTCACCGAAGTCGCCATGACGTTCGGCTTCTTCCACATGGGCCACTTCTCCGGCGCCTATCGGCGGGAGTTCGGCGAACGGCCGTCCGAGACCGTGCGCCAGTCGCACCGCCGCCCCGGCGCCGGACGCGCCGGACCGGAGTCCGGCTGCGCTTCGCTTTCGGGCAAACGCGCTTCGCTGGTTGGATAGACGGGCCCTCTCCGTCAACTTTACCCTGTGCGGGTCAAAAGTCCGCCTCCGCCGGACCCTTCGGGACGCCGCGCTATGCAGTCCACCCTCGCATTCAGCCTCGCCGCCGCCCTCGTCGCCGCATCGATCGCTCCGGCGCTCGCCGACGATCAGGCCAAGATCCACGCCACCCTCAGCCGCCTCGGCTCGTCGTGCAAGAACACGGTGGCGGTGAAATTTCCCGGCGTCAGCATGGCGGACATCCACGTCACCGTGGCCGCTGCGTTCCAGCAGAGCCTCGACGACGGCTCGATGGGCCTGAAGAACCTGCGCAAATATGGCGCCTCCTACAACTGGACCGTGCCCAGCAAGCACGCCGACGGGTCCTGCGAGGTCAACGCCCGCGGCCGGGTGACCCAGTTCTTCGGCAAGTAAGCGCCGCCCTCGGCCGGTCGATCCGGCATTGCTCCACCGTGAAAAAGGTCATCCCCATGACGGTTCACCTTCCCAACCCCCTGATCGCGGCCATCGCCCTGTTGCCGTTCGCCGCCGCCGGCCCCGCGCAGGCGCAGACATTCCAAACGCGTGCGACGGGGTTGATCGGCCAGAAGGCGAACTATGGCTTCGACTCGGTCCAGTTGAAGACCTGGGGCATCGACACGAACCAGCTCTGGGTCGATATCGACATGAATTCCAACCTGGGCGAGCCCTACAGCACCTGGACTTCGGCCTATTGGCTGCCCAACGACGGCGTGCGCCGCGCGGCCTCGATGCTGGGAACGGACAACTTCGGCGACCCGGCAGCGGGCCGAAAAATCACGCTCCAAAACCTGACGCTCAACAACACGGATATGGACACCAACGACGTCCTGCTGAAGTTCCAGCCGACCACCGGCAGCGCCTCGCTGACCCTGCAGGACAGCTCGATCACCGGGCAATTGCCCCCGTCCCTGACCTCGGCCGTCCCCTTCAGCCTGAACGCCTCCGGCGTGTCCGAGATCAAGTCCTGGCACGGCCAGCTCTCCTCGGCGACGGCGCTGGGCGTGAATACCGGAGCGGAGCTGACGATCAACAAGTCCGGCGACGTCCACAGCACCACCCCGAACGATCTCCTTTATTTCAGTCAGGAGAAGAACGTCGGGACCGTCAACGGCGGCGTGCTGAACATCCTCGATTCGAACGTCCTGTTCGGCAAGCAGCCCGCCCTGCTGACCAATGACAGCACGATCACGGTCAGCAACGGCGGGGCCCTGAACGTCAAGAACTACCTGTACGACGCCACGCGGCTCGAGACGGATTCGATGACGGTCACCGGCGCCGGCAGCAAGCTCGCGCTGGACGCCAACACCTCGGTCGTTCTCAGGGATCGGCTGACCCTCGACGGGGGCGCCGTGACCACCGGGGATTCGGGGCAGGTCAAGAGCGACACGCTGGTCGTCTCCGGCGCCTCGACCATTACGGTCAGCCAGGCGACCAACATCAGCAAGGCCGACGGCGTCACGACGGGCGTCGTGGCGATCAATCGCGGCGCCAACCTGACCATCGCCGGCGACGGCGACGTCGCCGTCGACGACCTCGTCCAGTTCCAGCCCGGCCCCGGCGCCAAGGGCGAGATCCATGTGACCGGCGGGGCCTACCTGCGGGTGGCGGGAAACAACGGCGACCTCGATGTCAACAGCTTCGCGGTCTTGAGCACGGAACGGACCAGCCCGACCGTTTTCGCGAGCGTGGACATCAGCCAGAATGCGGTGATGGCCCTCGCCGGCTCTGGCCAATTCACCAACAACGGCGCCGTCGACGTGCATGACGGCGGGACGCTCCAGGTCACCGGTCATCAGACCATCCAGGGCGGCAGGGACGGCCTCGTCCAGATCACACAGGACGGCAAGCTCGCGTTCGGCGGCACGGGACACGAGTCTCTCACCACCGGAAATGGCGTCGATTTCGGCGGCCTGTCCGCGCTGTCCATGACCCTCGACGTCGCGGCCGAGACCAGCGACACGATCACGGTCGGCGGCGATCTGTTCATCAAGGACTCCTCCGAGCTGGAGCTCTCGATCGTCAACGACAAGCTTCTGACCGTCGGCACGAAATTCGTGCTGTTCGACTACTCGGCCGATCAGGGGCCCATTGGCGCGCGCAACCACTTCCACAACTACGCCGACGGAACCGTGTTCGACTTCGGCCTGAACGCCTTCGAGATCCTCTACTGGGACCCCGGCTACGATTTCAGCGACCCCTCGGTGATCACGCTCACCGCCCTCGGGGCGGTCCCGGAGCCCGCCACCTACGTGCTGTTCGGCCTCGGCTTCCTCGGCCTCGCCGGCGTGCGGGCGCGGCGCGCGGGGCGCTGGCTCTCGGTCTGACATGTAAAGAGTCTGTCGTTAGAAAACTTACGATGGGACGCTGCCATGAACATATCAGGAATAACACGGCCCAACATGATGCTTGGTCTTCTCGTTGCGACGTTGATTCCTCTGTCGTCTGCCGCTCACGCCGCCTGTTTTACTTCAACAGCGAATACGTTTGTCTCCGGCCTGGCGAGCAACGCGTATGATTGCTTCACGTTGAAGACTCACGACGGCGACGTGACTAACTTCAACGGCGACAACGGCTCGCCGAATTGGATGAGCGGCGTCTGGGGGAATTGGCAGTCGGTTTCGATGACCGCTCCGGGACCTGCCCAGGTGTCGGCCACGTTCAAAGGCACGCAGGAATACGACTTCACCACACCGAAA
>CAMFKX010000002.1 GCA_945957375.1 uncultured Roseiarcus sp. | reverse complement strand
CTCGGCGAGTACCGCGTCGCCGACGACGCCGCGGGCAAGCCCTACCCGGCCAAGGGCGGGGCCGCGAGCGCGCATCCGGGAACCGCGCCGGCGGAAGCCGGCGGCATCGATCGCACGGCAAAGCTCTATGTCGGCGGCAAGCAGGCCCGGCCCGATTCCGGGACGAGCTACGCCGTGCTCGACCCGAAGGGGCGCGAGATCGCCCTCGCCGGGCAAGGCAGCCGCAAGGACATCCGCAACGCCGTCGAGGCGGCCGCCAAGGCCGCGTCCTGGGGCGCGGCGACCGCGCACAACCGGGCGCAGGTGCTCTATTACCTCGCCGAGAACCTCTCCGCGCGGGCGGACGAATTCGCCGCCCGGCTCGCTGCGATGACCGGGGCCTCGCGCCGCGCCGCCGCGGCCGAGGTCGAGCTTTCGATCCGGCGCGCCTTCTTCTACGCCGGCTTCGCCGACAAGTACGACGGCGCGGTCCACGCGACGCAGAAGAGATTCGTGACGCTGGCGATGAACGAGCCGTGGGGCGTGATGGGCATCGTCTGCCCGGACGAAGCGCCGCTGCTGGGGTTCGTGTCGCTGGTCATGCCGGCGATCGCGATGGGCAATTGCGTCGTCGCGGTTCCCTCGGCGCGCCATCCCTTGAGCGCGACCGACCTCTATTCGGTGCTCGACACCTCCGACGTTCCCGGCGGGGTGGTCAACATCGTCACCGGCGAAGCCAACGGCCTCGCCCAGACGCTCGCCGAGCACGACGGAGTCGACGCGCTCTGGTACGTCGGCGACGCGGCCGGCGCTGCAAAAGTCGAGGCCGCCTCGGCCGGCAACCTCAAGGCCACCTGGACGCAGACCGGGCAGGTCGACTGGACGCGCGCCGAGGGACGCGACTTCCTGCGCCGCGCGGTGCAGGTCAAGGCGATCTGGACGCCCTACGGGGAGTAGCGCCGAATTCGCGGCGCGGAGGGAGACGTCATGTATCTCAATCGTTTCAAATTGGATGGCCGGGTGACCGTCGTGACGGGCGGGGCCCAGGCGATCGGACTGGCCTGCGTCGAGGCGCTGTGCGAGTCGGGCGCGTTCGTCTACATCGCCGACAAGAACCCGGCGACCGGCGCCTCCGCTCAGGCGGGCCTGGCCGAGAAGGGATACCAGACCGGGTTTCTCGAAATGGACGTGACCAATTCCGCGGCGGTCGACGCGGCGGCGGCGCGCGTGATCGCGGAGAAGGGCCGGGTGGACGTGCTCGTCTGCAATGCCGGCATCGCGCGGTCCGACACGCGGGCCGAGGATCTGAGCGACGAAAATTGGCTTGACGTGGTCAACGTCAATCTCAACGGCCTGTTCTGGTGCTGCCGCGCCTTCGCCCGCCCGATGCTGGCGGCGGGACGCGGCTCCATCGTCAACATCGGCTCGATGTCCGGCCTCATCGTCAACAAGCCGCAACCGCAGGCGCAGTACAATGCTTCGAAGGCCGGCGTGCACCATTTGACCAAGTCGCTCGCCGCGGAATGGGCCCCCCGCGGCGTCAGGGTCAATGCGGTCGCGCCGACCTATATCAACACGCCGCTGCTCGCGTTCGCCAAGGAGGACAAGCCCATGTTCAACACCTGGATTGACGGAACGCCGATGGGACGGGTCGGAGAAGTCGACGAGATCGCGTCGGTCGTGCTGTTCCTCGCTTCGGACGCCTCCAGTCTCATGACCGGCTCCATCGTGGTCGCCGACGGCGGATACACCTGCTGGTGACGCGACCGCACGAGACCGCGAAACCGCGACCGCCAGGCCCGGGTCTCGTCGCCGGAACCGGGGTCGGGGGCCTACAGAGGCGGTCGCCAAAGCCCCCTGGCGCGCTCTGCGCAGGCCGCCGGTCGCCAGCCTTTCGTCCACGACGCCTCGCAGGAATCCCTGCGCCGGAGCCCTCGATCACGCTGAGCGGATCTTGAACAGCCGCTCCGCGTTCGTGTGAAAGAACTTGCGCTCGAACGCCGCAAGATCCGCCGCGTCGCGTTCGCCTGGCGCGGGACGTTATGGGCCGCCGCCGCGGAGCGCTGGAGTCATCTGGCGAGCATGCTTGATCGGTTTGGCGCCCGCCAATGTGCACGCCGAAGCCAGGATTCCGAGCCGACAATACCAGCCGGACGTCGTTCTCGGCTCGGGTCCGGCAGACATCGCTAAGCACGACGACCGCGATCGCTTAGGCCGTCAAGCATCGCTGCGGCGCGCTCGATACCTTCTTCGACGAGACTGCGATGCGCAGTGTCAACGCCCACTTCCGGCGTGACGCCGTCGCGGAACACGCGACGGCCTGTCTCGGAAATCATCGAACCCATCGGCCGCGCCGCCTCGGCGCGTGGAGCCCAGGGGCGGGTCATGGACGGCGCTTCCGCGTCAAATCGTCGGGCCACGGCCCGTATTGACTTCGCATCGGTCGAATTATACGAGAACGTATAAATTAAATGATCGACGGAATCGACGGCGATCGCGGAGGCCAAGTTGGGACAAGCGGAAACGACGTCGGCCGAGAGCGACTTCGGATCGGGCCGGTGAGCGGGGAGCGGCCAACCGAGCGCCGTCGCGGGGAGCGACAGAAAGCTGCCCACTGCGCAGCTGACCGTCGCGTCGGTCCTGGCGGGCGCGTCGCTCGCAGAGGCGAGCTTCGGTTTTCTTGGCCTGGGCATCCGGTCGCCGAATGCGAGCGGGGGCGCCATGCCGGCGCGCGCCGATCCGGCCATGGAGATTGCGCCCGAACCGACGGCCCCGCCGCCCTCGCCTGCAACGCCCTTGGCGAGGCGAGGGGCGAGGCGCTCGATTCCGTCGCGCGAGGCTGAGGCTGGTGGGGGCGCGCGAGGTGCAGACGGACTCCCGGAAACTTCGGATCGGGCTGCGTGGCGGCGTGGTGCGCGATCCCGCGCGGCGAGACGCGCAACGCCGCGAGATCCTTGAGGCCGCCAGCCGCGTGTTCGCGCGCAAGGGCTACGCGGACGCGACGATGGATGACATCGCCGCCGAGCTCGGGACCAGCAAGGGCGTGCTCTACTATCAGTTCCGCAACAAGCAGGACATCATCGTCGAGACGCGGCAGGCGACATCGGGCGGCGCGGCGGAGCGACTGGAGGCGATCGCCGCCGGCCCAGGGGATATTGCGCGGCGGATGGAGCGCGCCGTGCGCGATCTCGTCGCCACGGGATTCGAGGAACAGTCGCGCCACGTCATCCAGACCTCGATCGCCAGCGGCCTCGATCCCGTCCACCGCGCCAGGGTGCGCGTCATCGAGCGACGCTACGAAGCGGCGCTGATCGGCCTGTTGCGCGAAGGCGCGGCCGCGAAGGCGTTCGTCGTCGGCGACCTCAAGATCACCGCCTTCACGATCATCCGCGCCTGCCTGTCGCCGGCGCACTGGTTCAAGCCCGACGGCGGCGCCTCGGCCGCCGAAGTCGCCGACGTCGTGGCCGGCATGGTGATGCGCAGCCTGGGCGCGACGCCGGGGCCAGAGGTTTTGAGGCCCGCCGAGGGCGAGCCGGGGAAGGGAACGCCGTGACGACCATTCTGATCGCCAACCGCGGCGAGATCGCCATCCGCATCGCGCGCGCGACGCGAGAGCTCGGCTTTCGGAGCGTCGCCGTCCATTCCGCCGACGACGCCGCTTCGCTGCACGTGCGCTTCGCCGACAGCGCTCAAACTCTGCCGGGGCAGGGCCCGGCCGCCTACCTCGACGTCGCGGCGATGCTGGAGGCCGCGCAGGCCGCAGGCGCGACGGCCATCCATCCAGGTTACGGCTTCCTGAGCGAAAACGCGGGTTTCGCAGCGCGCTGCGAGGCGGCCGGGCTGATTTTCATCGGGCCTTCGGCGGGGACGTTGGCGCTCTTCGGCGACAAGGCGGCGGCGCGCCGTCTCGCGCGCAATCTCGGCGCCCCGGTCGCGCCGGGAACCAGCGGATCAACGACGCTGGAGGAGGCGCGGGCCTTCATGCGCGAACACGGGGCGGTGATGCTGAAGGCGGTCGCGGGCGGAGGCGGTCGTGGCATGCGCGCGGTCCGCGAGCCCGATGAACTCGACGAAGCCTATGCGCGCTGCGCTTCCGAAGCGCGCGCCGCGTTCGGCGACGACGCGCTCTACGTCGAGAAGCTTCTGCCTGCCGCCCGCCACATCGAAGTGCAGATCGTGGGCGACGGCGTCTCGGCGCAGCATGTCGGCGAGCGCGACTGCTCGGCGCAACGCCGCCACCAGAAGCTGATCGAGATCGCCCCGGCCCCCGCGCTTGCGCCGGCCCTGCGCGATCGGCTGCTGGAGACGGCGATCGCGCTCGCTGCGCATGTTCGCTATCGCGGCCTCGGCACGTTCGAATTCCTGACCAGCGGCGATGAATTTTGGTTCCTGGAGGCCAATCCCCGACTGCAGGTCGAGCACACCGTCACCGAGGAGGCGCACGGCGTCGATCTCGTCCAGGCGCAGATCCGCATCGCCCTCGGCGCGCGGCTCGACGAGATCGGCCTCGACCCCCCGCCGCCGCCCCGCGGCTTCGCGATCGAGGCGCGCGTCAACCTCGAGACGCTGACGCCCGACGGCGACCCGATTGCAAGCGCGGGGAGGCTCCGCATTTACCAGCCGCCTTCCGGCCCGCATGTGCGCGTCGACGGTTACGGCTACGCGGGCTACGCGACGAGCGTGCGCTACGATTCGCTGCTCGCCAAGGTCATTGCTCGCGGCGACACCTATGCGCAGGCGCTGCGCAACCTCGACTCCGCGCTGCGCGAATTCCAGATCGGCGGCGCGCCCACCAACATCCCGTTGCTGCTGAGCGTGCTGGAGCTGCCGGCGCTGCGGGCGGGCGACTTCGACACCGGGCTGATCGCCGGGAACCTTGCGGGACTCCTCGCCGCCGCCGCGCGTCAGAAGACGCTCGTCGCCGCGGTCGGGGGGGACGACGGCGCCGACGCCGAGGAGGAGGGCGATCTTGGCCCCGAGGAAGAGGGCGTCGCGCTGGCGCGCGCGCCGATGGCCGGCGCCGTCATCGCCGTGATGGCGCAGGTCGGCGATGCGGTCGCGCCCGGCGATACGTTGCTGGTGCTCGAGGCGATGAAGATGGAGCATGCGGTGCGCACGCCGGTCGGCGGCGTCGTCCTGGCGATGGCGGCCGTCGGCGAGGAGGCGCGCGAAGGCGACGGACTCGTGCGCATCCACGTCGATCCGGGCGCGGCGCAGTCGGCGCAGGCTGCGCCTGCGGATTCCGGATGGAGCCGCGAGATCGCCGAGGTCGATCGCCGGCGGGTGCTGGCGTTGGCGATGGGCGGTCCCGCGAAGCTCGCGCGCCAGAAGGCCGACGGCAAGCTCAATGCGCGCGAGCGGATTGCGGCGCTGCTGGATGCGGGAAGTTTCCACGAGATCGGGGCGCTGACGGCCTTCGTCGATTATGACGACGAGGGCGAAATCGCCGCGCATGCGCCGGCCAATTTCGTCGCCGGCACGGGGCGCATCGACGGACGCAAGGTGGTCGTCGGAGTCGACGATTTCACGCTGAGGGCGGGGTCGGGGGACGCCGCGATCCATCAGAAGCAGATCTTCAGCGAGCTTTACGCCGGCCGCATGCGGCTGCCCATGGTGCGTCTGCTCGACGGCGCGAGCGGCGGCGGCAGCGTCAAGATCGCGCAGGAGAATGGCTTCCACTACCTGCCGGTGAATCCCGGCTGGGACGCCGTCGTGGACAATCTCTCGATCGCGCCCGTGGCGGCGGCCGCGCTTGGGCCGACGGTCGGGCTGGGCGCCGCGCGGCTCGCGATGTCGCATCTGGCGATCCTGGTCGAAGGGCTTGGGCAGGTCTTCACCGCAGGGCCGCCGGTCGTGCTCTCCGCAACCCGGGAAAAGTTGACCAAGGAGGAGCTCGGAGGGGCCGCGGTCCATCGCGCCAACGGCGTGGTCGAGCGGGTCGTCGCGAGCGAGGCGGAGGCGTTCGCGACGATCCGCCGCTTCTTCTCCTATCTGCCGTCGAGCGTTTACGAAACGCCGCCGGTGACCGCCTCGACCGATCCGGTCGATCGGGTTGAGCAGAGTCTGGTTTCGGCCATCCCCCGCAACGAGCGGCGGCCTTACGCGATCCAGCCGATCCTGGAGGCGGTATTCGACGCCGGCTCGGTGTTCCCCTACGCGGAATACGGCGGCGCGACGGTGACCGCGCTGGCTCGGCTCGACGGCCATCCCGTCGGGATCGTCACGTCCGACCCGATGAAGGGCGCGACCATGACCGCCGAGGGCGCGATGGCGGTCACGCGGCTCATCGACCTGTGCGAGACGTTTCACCTGCCGATCGTCAGCCTGACCGATCAGGCGGGCGTCTCGATCGGCCTCACGGCGGAGAGGTCCGGCGCGATCCGCTATGGCGCGCGCGCGATCGCGGCGATCTATCAGGCCCGCGCGCCGCAGGCGGAACTGGTGCTGCGGCGGGTGTTCGGAGTTGGCGGCGCCGGGGCGGTCAACCGCCACAAGGCCAATCGAAGTTGGTGCTGGCCCTCGGGAGTCTGGGGCTCGCTCCCGGCCCAGGGGGGCATCGAGGCGGCGTTCCGCGCCGAGCTCGACACGGCGCCGGATCGCGAGGCCGCCATCGCGCGCATCGCGCGCCAGCTCGAACAGATCGGATCGCCGCTCCGCACCGCCGAGCGGTTCGGCGTGCAGGACATCATCGACCCGCGCGAGAGCCGGGCGCTGCTGTGCGACTGGGTGAAGGACGCCTATCGGCTGTTGCCGGAGCTGATCGGACCGCCCGCCTTCGGCATGAGGCCCTGAACGCGAGCGGCGGCGAAAATCGGGAGGAAACCCAATGAACGAACGCGAACTCGCGGCGCTGCTGGCCGCCGACGGCGAGATCGTCACGGAGCGCCTGGACCACTGGGCGGCGGTAGCGGGAGAGCGGACGTTCTTCTACTACGGCGAGGACGACGTCGCGCTGAGCTTCGCCGAGTTCAAGCGCCGCGCCGACGCCATCGCCGGCAATCTCGCAACGCTCGGGATCGGCAAAGGCGACCGGGTCAGCGTGTTCTGTCGCAATTCGCTGGCGAGCGCGCTGACGATGTTCGGCGTCTGGCGCGCCGGGGCGATCTATTCCCCGATCAACTTCGGCTATGCCGGCCGGTTGCTCGCCTATCAACTCAACGACACGGCGCCGAAGCTCGTTGTCGCGGAGGCGAGCCTCATGCCGGCGCTCAACGCGGCGCTCGACGACGTGGCGGAAAAGCCTGCCGACGCGGTCTACGCGCCTCCGCCCGGCGCGCACGATTACGGCGTCGGGCTCGCCACGGTGCGCGGAGATTGCCGGGAGATCCGCTGGACGGACCTGACTCAGGCGGCCGAAGCGCCGGGAATCGTCGTTGGCTTCGACGATCCCGCCAACCTCATTTACACCTCCGGCACCACCGGACCGTCGAAAGGAGTCCTGCAGCCCTATCGCTGGATGGCGCAATACACTTTCAATCTGCGCAGCCTCGTCAACAGCGACGACGTGATCTACAACGATCTCCCGCTCTATCACGTCGGCGGGGCGGTCGCGAACGTTTGCCGCGCCTTGTGGGTCGGCTGCGAGACGGCGGTGTGGGACCGCTTCAGTCCCGATGCGTTCTGGGGTCGGGTGAAGGCGCGCCGGGCGACCACGGCGATCCTGCTCGATGTGATGATCCCCTGGCTCAGCGCGGCGCCGCCTTCGCCCGACGACCGCCTGAACTCGCTCAACAAAGTGCACATGCAGCCGTTGCCGCCGACGCACAACGCCTTCGCGCGGCGGTTCGGCATCGATTTCGTCACAGCGGGCTTCGGCCAGACCGAATCCGGCTCCTGCCTCAGCATTGCCATCGAGGAGACCAAGGAAGGGGACGGCGCGCCGGCGGAACTCTACCGCGGCTATTCTCACGCGGAGATCGCTTCGATTGCCTCGCGGCGCGGCATGCCGCTGCTGCCGGGCGGCGAGGTCTCTCGCAAGGGGCTGATGGGCGCGCCCTCGCCATTCGTCGAGATCGCGATCCGGGACGAGCGCGACTCCGAATGCGACGCCGAGACGGTTGGCCATCTGACGCTGCGACCTCGCCTGCCCGCGACGTTCTTCGAGGCCTATTTCGGCAAGCCGGAGGCGACCGCCAAGGCGTTCCGCAATCTCTGGTTCCACACTGGCGACGCCGCGGTGCGCGGAAGCGACGGCCTATATTACTATGTCGACCGGCTCGGCGACCGCATCCGCGTGCGCGGGGAGAATCTGTCGTCTTTCCAGGTCGAAGACGCGATCAATCAGCATCCGCAGGTGCAGATGAGCGCGGTGGTCGCCATTCCGAGCGACGAGGGCGGCGAGGATCAGGTCGTGGCCTTCGTCGTTGCGACCGCCGGCGAACCGGTCAGCGAGAAGGCGCTGCACGAATTCGCCGCGCGCACGATGCCGAAGTTCATGCGCCCTCACCATGTCCGGGTGGTCGAGGACCTGCCGCGCACCTTGACCAACAAGGTCGAGAAATACAAACTGCGCAAGCGCATCCTCGACGAACTCGGGAGGTGAGCCGCCGAGCGCAATGGGGTGGTCCCCCGCCGGCGACGATCCCATCATCCTGCCCGCCGGGGCAGGATGATCGAGCCGGCGAACGGCGACCCTCGCCCGGGAGGCCCGGACAGCGACGCCGCGCCTTGGCCGCCGGCGGCCGGACCGGACGTCAGATCGACAGGCAGACGTATTTCAGCGTCAGATACTCGTCGATCCCGTATTTCGACCCTTCCCGTCCGAGGCCCGACATCTTGACGCCGCCGAACGGCGCCTCCGCCGTGGACACGAGCCCGGTGTTGACGCCGACCATCCCGTATTCGAGCGCCTCCGCGACCTTCCACACCCGGCTGAGATCGCGGGCGTAGAAGTAGGAGGCGAGGCCGAACTCCGTGTCGTTGGCGAGCGCGATCGCCTCCTCGACCGTGTCGAAGGGAAACAGCGGCGCGACGGGACCGAACGTCTCCTCGCGCGCGAGCAGCATGTCGGCGGTCGCGTTGGTCAGAACGGTCGGCTCGTAGAACAGGTCGCCCGCCGCGTGCCGGCGCCCGCCGGTCGCGACTTTCGCCCCCTTGGCGAGAGCGTCGGCGACATGGCTCTCGACCTTGTCGAGCGCCGCCCTCTCGATCAGCGGGCCGATCTGCACGCCGGCCTCCGCGCCGTCGCCGACTTTCAGCCGTCCGACGGCGGCGGCGAGTTTCGCCGCGAACGCGTCATGGACGCCGCGCTGCACGTAGATCCGGTTGGCGCACACGCAGGTCTGCCCGGCGTTGCGGAATTTGGCGATCATCGCGCCTTCGACCGCCTTGTCGAGGTCGGCGTCGTCGAACACGATGAACGGCGCGTTGCCGCCGAGTTCGAGGCTCAGCTTCTTGATCCCGTCGGCGCTCTGGCGCATCAGGATCGAGCCGACCCGCGTCGACCCGGTGAACGAAATTTTGCGCACTTTCGGGTTCGTGCAGAATTCTAGACCGACGCCGGCGGAATCGTGACTGGTGACGACGTTGAGCACGCCCTTCGGGATTCCCGCGCGTTCGCCGAGCACGGCCATCGCCAGCGCCGAGAGCGGCGTCAGTTCGGCGGGGCGGGCGACGAAGGCGCAGCCGGCGGCGAGCGCCGGGCCGACCTTGCGCGCGATCATCGCGTTCGGGAAGTTCCATGGCGTGATCGACGCTGCGACCCCGATCGGCTGCTTCATGACGAGAATGCGCTTGTCGGGCTGGTGGCCGGGGATGGTGTCCCCGTAGACCCGCCGGCCTTCCTGAGCGAACCACTCGATGAAGCTCGCGCCATAGGCGATCTCCCCCCTCGCCTCGGCGAGCGGCTTGCCCATTTCCGCGGTCAGGATGCGGGCGAGATCCTCGACATTGGCGAGCATCAGCCGGTTCCATTCGAGAAGAATGTTCGACCGGTCGCGCGCGGTGCGCGCCGCCCATTCCGGCTGCGCGCGCTCGGCCGCGTCGATCGCGGCGCGGGCGCCCGCGACCCCGACGTCGGCGACTTCGGCGACGATCTGGCCATTGGCCGGATTGCGGACTTGTGACCGCCGTTCGGCCTTGATCCACTGGCCGTCGATGTACGCGTCGGAGACGAGCAGCGACGGATCGTTGAGGTTCAGCATGTTCGTTTCCTCGCTTAGAAAGCGCGCCGATAGATCTCGAGCGCGTCCGGCTCTGTCACGGGGCGCGGATTGTTCGGCAACAGGCGCGTCTGCTTCATGGCGTCGCGCGCCAGCGTCGGCAGGATGGCTTCCGGGACCCCGGCGTCGCGCAGGCGCGGCGGCAGGTTGCAGCGCTGCGACAGGGCCTCGAGCGCGTCGCAGAAGGCCTCCGCCCGCGCCTGCCCCTCGAGCCGCGCGAGGTCCGGAAAGGCGATCGGCGCGATGTCGACGTATGCGTCGGGAGCGGTCTTGCAGTTGAAGCGCAGCACGTGCGGCAGCACCAGCGCGTTCGAGAGGCCGTGGGGAATGTGGAAATGGCCGCCGAGCGGATAGGCGAGCGCGTGCACCGCGGCGACCGGCGAATTGGCGAAGGCCTGGCCGGCGAGCATCGAGCCGAGCAGCATGGCCGAGCGCGCCTCGAGGTTGGCGCCGTCATGGACCGCAGTCTCGATCGCGCCGCCGAGGAGCGCCAGCGCCTCCTTGGCGAGCGCGCGCGAGACCGGATTGGCGTTGGCGTTGCGCGAGGCATAGGCCTCGATGGCGTGCACCATCGCGTCGATTCCGGTCGCGGCGGTGACGTGGGGCGGCAGGCCGAGCGTCAGCTCCGGGTCGAGCAGGGCGACGTCGGGCAGGATGACCGGCGAGACGACGCCCATCTTCTCGTTCTCGCCGGTGGTGACGATCGAGATCGGCGTCACCTCGGACCCCGTTCCGGAGGTCGTCGGCACCAGGATCATCGGCAGCCGGGGCCCTTTGGCGTTGCCGACCCCGAACACGTCGGCGAGCTGTTGGCGGCCCGGCGCGAGCAGGGCGACGAGCTTCGCCGTGTCGAGCGAGGAGCCGCCGCCAAAGCCGAGCACGCCGGTCGTCCCGGCCGCGGTCGCTTTCTCGACGGCGGTCAGGATCATCTGGGCCGGCGGGTCGGCGACGACGTCGGCGAAGACTTCCGCCGCGACGCAGGCTTCCGCGAGCAGGCCCATCACCCGGTCGACCATGCCGGTCGCCACCATGCCGGGGTCGGTGACGAGGAGCACGCGCGGGCCCAGCCGCTCGCGCGCCAGCGCGCCGATCCGGGCGATCGCCCCCGCCCCGAACTGGATGCCGGCGCTTGTGTTGAAGGTGAAGGGGTTCATGCGCTTCCTCTCCTCATCCGTCAGTGTCCGAAGGTCCACGCCGCGGCGGTAATCAGCGCCCCGGCGCCGCTGAGGGCCCAAAGAAGCGCCTCAAGATGGTCAACGCGAAGGCCGGCGGCGCGCTTCCGGCCTTCCGGACCGCTTTCGATCGGCGGGATCTCGACGCCCGCCGGGGTCGCGAGCCGAAGCCGGTAGGCGACGAGCCAGACGAGAATGACGCCGAGCGACCACATCAGCAGGCACCACGCCCACAACGGCGGCATGCCGAGCAGCCACCCGCCGAAGCCGCCGCCGCTCTGCCCGAAGGCGAAATTGCCGAACAGGAGCCCCGGCCCCACGCCGGCGAACAGCCAGGCGAGCGCCGCCGACCAGGCCGCCGAACTGACGCCGCGGGCGGGCGGCCGCGGCGCGCCGAGCCCGGCGAAGAACTCGTCGAGGGTCGCCGCCCGCTGGCTCGCCCGGCGCGCCGGGGCGATCGCGGTGATGACCAGGATCGTCGCGGCGTTGGCGGCGAGACCCCAGCCGGCGGAGTGGATCGTCCACGGCCAGCGGCCCCAGGGCAGGTGCAGGCCGACGAAATCCATGAGCGCCAGGCCGAAACTGTCGGTCAGCGCCACGACCGCGAGGCCGACGACGGCGCCGACGAGGGCCGCAGGAGGCATGATCCAGCGCAGCCAGCACAGGCCCACGAGCGCCGGAAGCATCTGCGCGGCGAAAGGGAGCGCGAGCGCGCCGAGCGACACTGTGGCGGCGGGCGCGCGCGTCGCGAGGAGGACGCTCACGAGCATCAGCAGGCCGACCGCGACGCGCCCGATCAGGTTCGCGGTCTCTCCGGAAAGGTCGGGCATGAAGTCGGGCACGAAGATGTCGCGCACGAGCCCGCGCGCGGCGGTCAGGACGCTCACCGCGGCGAGCGCCTGGAAGCCGGCGACCAGCCCGAAATAAATCGCCGCCATGAACCATGGCGAGCCGGCGCCGAGCCGGGCGAGCAGGTCCCCGACCGCATCCTTCGACGCGAACGCCATGCCCCAGGCGCCGACGAGCACGAGGCCGAACGCGCACAGGCCGCCGAAGAAGGCCGCGAGCACCCAAGTCTGGCCGGCCGCGACCGCACGGTCGTCGCGCGCCGAGAGCAGGAGCTGGGTCGCGATCGGGCTCGCCTGCACGCCCGCGAGCGCGAGCGCGGTCGAGAGCACCAGCGCGGCGGTCCAGCCGCCGCCGTCGTCGGCGCCGGCGACGAAGCGGACGACGCCCGACACCTGGAAGAGATGGGCGTTGGCCGGGACTTCGGCGAGCTTCCCGAGCGCGAAATTGATCGCGGCGAAGCCGCCGCCGAGCTCGCCGGCCGCGATCGCGAGTCCGACGACGCCGCCCGCGAGCAAGACGCATTGCAGGGCGCCGAGCGCCCCGGCGGCGTAGAACCCGCCGACGATCACGTAGGAGAAGGTCATGAGGCTGAGGAGCCACGTGGCCGGCTCCGGGGCGATGCCGCCGCCGGAGAGATCCGCCATCAGCCTGCCGAGCACGGCGAGCTGGAGCGCGGCGAAGGCGACCGCGAACAGGGCCGCGAGTCCCCCGGAGAGCCACGCGAAGCCGCGCGAGCGGTAGTAGAAGGCGAGCAGCTGCGCCTGGCTGCGCGCGCCGAAGCGGCGCGCGGTCTGCCACTGCCGCTTGAAGGTCGCGACCCCGACCAGCGCCATCGGGATGGTGGCGAGCGCAAGCCCCGCGCCGGAAAATCCGTCGCGCGCGACGGCGTCCGGCAGTCCCAGCGCGAACCACGCCGAGAGGCTCACCGCGGCCAGCGCGAGCGCGACGATCCAGCCGGGAAGCTCGCCCGTCGCCGAGAGGTAGCGGCGCGCCCCCTTTTCCCGCAGCGAGCACTGGCGGGCCCAGAACGAGGTCGCGGCCACATAGGCCGTCCCGAACGCGATGAGCCAGATCTGGGCCGCGGTGAGGTTCATCGCCGCCCGCCGCCTTCGCGTCGCCCGTGATATTGCGAGAACGCGCCTCTCACCCCGAAGCGGGTGGCGAGATAGAGGAAGGCGGTCGCGATCAGCGCGGCGATCAGCGTCAGGCCGGTCCAGACCGTCGTCTGGGCGAGCCCGCTCGCGAGCCACGACACGGTGAACACCAGCGTCACGAGACCGAGCGCCGCGAGCCCGAGCCCGCCCTCGGCGCGCGAGAACGTCAGCCCGAACCAGGCGTTGACGAGCAGGTGGGCGACGAAGCCGGCGATCGCCGCCGCGACGCCCACGAGCGACAGCAGGTAGGCTTCGCGCGAAATCCCCTCCATCAGGAAGCCGACGGCGATCGCGCCGAACACGCCCCAGGCGGCGAAGACGGCGATCCCGTGCTCGACATACCGGTCAGTGTCCACGAGATGTCCTCATCGCGATGCGGTTCGCGCGCTTGCGTACGGTGTCACCGGCCGCCGCGCTCGGGTCCGCGATCCGGTTCGTTCGTCTGCGAGTAGACGATCTTCGACAGGTTCTGCAGCGGCTGCGTGCGATGGATGTCGGCCGAGTTGAGGCCGATTTCGCCGAGCAGCGTGTCGACGAACGGCGCCTGCGCCCGGTAGCGCAGCGCCGAGCTGACCACCTCCTCGGCGAGATTGCCGTCCCGAGGCGCAGACGGCGCGCCTCCGCCGCTGTCGCCGCCGCCGCCCGCCGCGCCCGGGCTCGACAGGCCGGGCAGACCCTCGACGTGGAGAATCTTGATGCCTTCGATGCGCTCCATCGGCTTGACGCTCTCGCGGATGATCGACGGCAGCGCCTCGACGAGCTTCTGGTGCAGAGCGCTGCGGCGGCTCGCGTCGGAACGCAGGTTCTCCGCCTCGTTCACGGCGCGCTTCGCCTCCGCCTCGACCGCGGAGCGCTCCTTCAGCGCCGCGACGGCGATGCGGTCGGCCTCGGCGCGGTCGGCGGCGGCGGCCTTCTCGGCTTCCGCCGAGATCGTGACCCTGACCGCCTCGACCTCGGCCTGACGCCTCGCCGCGATCAGGTCGATCTCGCGCCTGCGGTTCGCCACCGCCGTCTCGCGCGCGGTCTCGACGCCTTCCTGCGCCTCGAGCAGCGCCTTGCGCGCCTCTTCCGCCGCGGTCTGGCTGCGGGAGCGCTCCTGCGACTTTTCCGCCACCGCGATCTCGCGCGCCTGCTCGGCGATCTCGCGCGCCTCGATCCGGCTGATCTCGAGCGCCTCGAGCTGACGCTCCATGGCGATGCGGATGCGCTCGACCTGCTCGCGCTCCTCGATCTTGGCCGCCTCGATGTCGCGCTCGCGCGCCGCGCGCTCGCGCTCGACCTCGGCCGCCTGCTGCGCGCGCCGCACGGCGATCTCGCCCTCCTGCGCGAGGCGCGCGTACTCGCTCTCGCGCGCGATCTCGAGCGCCATCTTCTCGGCCTCGAGATTCTTGTTGCGGATCGCGATCATCGTGTCCTGCTCGATGTCGTTGCGCTTCTTCTTGCGCGACTCGATCTCCTCGGTGAGGCGGGTGAGGCCCTCGGCGTCGAAGGCGTTGGCCGGGTTGAAGAGCTTCATGTCGGCCTGGTCGAGCGAAACGAGCGACACCGCCTCGAGTTCGAGGCCGTTCTGCCCGAGGTTCTTGACAACCTCCGCCTTGACGCCGGCGATGAAGCGGTCGCGCCGCTCGTGCATCTCCTCGAGCGTCATCGAGGCGGCGACGGCGCCCATCGCGTCGACGAAGCGGCCCTGCACCAGTTCGCGCAGCTTCTCGGGATCCATGGTGCGCCGGCCGAGCGTGCGCGCCGCGGTCGCGACCTCGGCCGCGTTCGGCACGACGCGGACATAGAACTCGACTTCGAGCTCGATGCGCATGCGGTCCTTGGTGATCAGCGATTTTTCGCGGGCGCGCGTCACCTGCAGCCGCAAAGTGTTCATGCTGACTTCGGTCAGGTCGTGGACGATCGGCAGGATGAAGGCACCGCCGCCCATGATCACCTTCTCGCCGCCGAGGCCGGTCCGGACGAACGAGACGTCCTTGGTCGACCGGCGATAGAGCCAGTGCAGGAGATAGGCGAGGATCGCGATGACGATGGCCGCCAGGATGATGACCGCGATGATGTCGGCGCCGTTCATTTCGTCAGCTCCAGAATTCACTTTGTCTTTCCGAGGGCGGCGGCGCCGTCCTCAGGCCGCGGCCTTGCGGTCGCCGTCCGCGCTCACCATTGCGGTGGCGAGCACCGCGAGGCCGAACGCGATCAGGTTGACGAACTCGGCGAGATTGTAGGTGAGGCTCAGCCGGCCGTCGTCGACGGCGCTGGTGAAGCTCACGATGAAACTGCCGAGCGGATAGATCGCCCAGCCGACGGTGACGACGGTGCGCAGCCAGAAATAGCCGCGCTTCAGGGCGTCGTCGCTGCTGGTCGCGACCGCCTCGTCCATCTGGCCGAAGTAGAGCTCGCCGAGGATGTACAGCCAGAGCGCGACGCCGATCAGGAAGCTGAGGGTCGGGACCATCAGCTTGGCGTCGCCGAGATAGCGGACGAGCACCATCAGGATCGACACGGCGGCGAGCCGCCAGAACAGCGCCTGCGAGACCTTGCCGCCGCGCGCGGCGAGGAAGAACAGGGTCACCACCTGGACCGGCATCGAGATGATCCAGCCGGCGTAGGGGTAGGCGACCGAGACGCTCTTCGCCGCGAGCCACGCGCTGCGCGAATCCCAGGCCTGGCAAGCGCCGACCAGCGTCGCGACCGCGGCGAGCGCGACCACGAGCTTCCAAGCGCGCCCGACCCAGCTCACGCCGAGGAGCAGGAACGCGGTCGCGCCGACGAGCGCATAGAGCACGGCCGAATAGCTGGCGCCGGTCAGGTCCTGGGGATCGATCATCGCATTCACCGGCCCGGCTCCCGAAGGTCTCTGGCTGTCATGGGCTTTCCTCTAGATCTGGGTTCGGATGTGCGGCGAGCGCGCGTAGAGGGCGACCATCGGCAGGATCAGGAGCCCGAAGATGAACTGCTGCCACTCGAACTTGAGCCCGATGCCGACGAGGAACGAGGTCAGCACCTGCAGGACGAGGACGCCGATCACCGTGAAGCCGTAGCCGCCGACCCCGCCGAGCAGCGAGGTTCCCCCGACCACCACCGCGGCGAGCGTCATGAAGAGGTACTGCGACCCGACGCCGATGAAGCCTCCGCCGCTCCAGCCCAGAAGGAGGCAGCCGGTGAAGGCGGAGAAGAAGCCGCTGAGGCCGAAGGCCGAGATCCAATAGGCGCGCTCCGAGATGAACAGTCGCTCGGCCGAGGTGCGGTTCACCCCGAGGGCGTAGAGGAACCGGCCATAGACGGTGTGGCGCAGGCCGATCGTGAGCACGATCGCCGCCGCGCCCCAGATCGCGATCACCGGCGGGAACGGCAGGCCGAAGGTCGACCCCGCCATCGAGGAGAGGTTGGTCAGCCACTCGGGCACGGTCCCGAACACGTTGCCGCTGTAGGCCGAGCCGATCGAGGTCACGATCTGCGTGCCGCCGGAGACGACGAAGCCGGCGCCGAGCGTGACGATCAGCGCCTGTCCCTGCAAGCGCAGGCTCAGCACGCCGTTGATGATCCCGATCAGGGCGCCCGCAAGCAGGATCAGCAGGAAGGTGAGCCACGGCGGCACGCCGAGGCTGATGAGATAGAGGAGCCCGACGTTGGCCGCGCCGATCACGTAGGGGATCGAGAGATCGAGGCCGCCGAGCAGCGCCACGAGCGTCTGGCCGATCGAGGCGAGCCCGAGGAACGAGGCGAACAGCAGCATCGACTTGATGTTGGTCGCCGAGGCGAAGCCCTCGATGTTCATCGAGCCGACCGAGAACAGGCCCATCAGCACCATGAGGCCGATGAAGGCGCTGCGGTTCTCCGCCATGAAGCGGCCGACGCTCATGGTCAGGATGATGATCATGAGCAGGATCAGCGCCGAAATGACGGTCCAGACGTTGAAGAAGCCGTCGATCGTCAGCGACAGCGCGACGAACACGGCGAGCAGCGCGAGGAAGCCGAGGATGCCGGGGCGATAGCGCCGCCAGGCGCGGCGCAGCTCGCCCGTCCCCTGTTCGCCGCCGGCGCCGACGCCGAACTGGACGACGTAGAAGCGCCAGATCCAGGCGGTCAGCGCGAGCGTCGCGGCCGAATAGAGGATGACCTGCTGCGCCGGCAGGTTCTGGTAGACGCCGACGCCCGCGCTCGCGGCGGTGAGCAGGACCGCGATCAGGAGGCCGACGACGCGCGAGAGCAGGGTGCCGGCCGGCGGCGGGGCGGACGAGACGCTCATGGCCGGGCGAACCCGTGCGGCGCGCTGGCGACGCCGTGGGTCGCGAGATAGACGCCGAGCAGGACGACGCCGGCCAGCACGATGGTGACGATCGGCCCGATGCCGCGGCGCGACGCGCCCATGATCAGCGTCCGGGCGATCAGCGGCAGGGTCAGGAGCAGGACGCCGACGAACGCCCAGATCCGGCCGTCGCGCTCGGCCCCGCTCGCCGCGCCGCGCAGCGCCTCGATCTCGAGGAAGCCCGCGGCGGCCGAGCCCGGCGCAGCCGGCCCGTCGCCGGTCCAGGTCGAGTAGAGGATTACGCCGAGGGCGACGATGGCGAGCGCGACGAAATAGAGCAGCGACGAGAAGGCGCCGATGGTCCGCTGGATCACCGGCAGCGTCAGGGTGAGGAGGAGCGAGGCGACCAGGATCGCCCCGTAGCACAGGTCGGTGACGAAGCTCTGGATGCCGCCGAAGGAGAAGGTCGAGAGCACGTAGGTGATGAGATAGAGGTCGACCGCGCCGATGAGCGAGCCCGCGAGACTCGCCCGGCCGCCGCCGAGCGAGGCGCCGCCGAGCACCAGCGCGGTCACGGCGAGCAGCGTGTAGGTGGTGCCCTGCCCCGGGTCGCCCGACCCGATCAGCGCGGTGAAGCAAATCGCCGAGAGCCCGGCGAAAAACCCGGCCATGAGATGCGCGCCGATGCGCACGAGGGTGATCGGAATGCCGCTCGTGTAGGCCGCGCGCTCGTCCGAGCCCATCAGGCGCAGATGGGTGAAGAAGGCGGTGCGGGTCATGAGCAGCCAGGCGAGGCTGGCGAGCGCGAGGATGGCCATGACCGGCGAGAACACCGACGTCCCCGCGCCCCACGACGCCATCCAGTCCGGCGCGACGCCGCCGGGCCTCGGCAGAATGACGAGGTTGATGCCGGAGAGCGCGAGGAAGCCCGACAGCGACACGATGATCGGCTGGACGCGGACGAAGATGACGATCAGCGCCATCAGGAGCTGGTAGGCCATGCCGACGGCGACGGCGTAGACGAACACGATGATCGGCGAGCCGATCACGTCGGCGGCGACGAGCTGGATCAGCGTCACGTTGATGAAGCTGATCAGCGGCCCGATTGCGAGATCGACGGTGCCGCGGCCCGCCACCACCGTCGACATCAGAGCGTAGGTCGCGAGGATCAGCGGCGCGGCCACGATCACCGCGCTGCCGAGCCCGGCGTTGGTGACGAGCACCGGCGAACGCAGCACCGCGATGATCAGGAGCGCGAACAGCAGCGTCATCGGCATCAGCAGATGCGGGCTCGAGCGGGCGCCGGCGATCGCCGCGGGCGCCCGGCCTCCGGCGGGGACCGCGCTCACGCGCTCCTCCTGCGCACGACCTCGCCGCGGGCGCCGAACTCGACGATCTTGATCGTCGGCCGCGGCGGCGCAGCCGGCGTCTCGGGCGCGAAGGCGCGCGCAGGCGGCGGCGCGAGCCGGGGATCCGGGACGGCGGCGGAAGGACGCGGCCCCTCGGGACCGGCGGCGACGTGGCGCAGGCCCGAGCCGCTCGTCTGGCCGAACATGGCGGCGAGGATCGCGTGGCCCTCGACCTCGTCGCCGGCGAAGGCGTCGAACGGGCGGCCGCCGCGGAACACGATCACCCGGGTGGCGAAGCCGATGAACTCCTCGAGCTCGCTCGACATGTAGACGACCGATTTGCCGGCTTCGGCGAAGGCGCGCAACTGCCGGTAGAGCTCGGTCTTGGCGCCGATGTCGATGCCGCGCGCCGGGTCGTTGAGCACGATGATGTCGGGCCGGAGCGCGAAGCCGCGGCCGATCAGCACCTTCTGCTGGTTGCCGCCGCTGAGCGAGGTGATCTTGTCGTCGCGCTCGCCGAAGCGGAGCGAGAGATTGGCCGCCTCGCGCGCGAACACGGCGGCGAGCGAGGGCCAGTCGATGAAGCCGAGGAGGCCCGCCCGCCGCTTCTCGCGGTAGAGCGGGATCGTCATGTTCTCGAAGATCGACAGCGCCGCGAAGATGCCCTCGCGCTTGCGGTCGCCGGAGACGTAGACGACGCGCTCCTTGACCGCGGTCTTGAGGTGGTCGATGCGGCGAAAGCCGCCGCTGCGGGAGAGAACCGAGATCTCGCCCGCGAGCGGATGGGCGACGCCGGCGAGGTGGCGGACGAACTCGCTCTGCCCCTGTCCGTCGAGGCCGGCGACGCCGACGATCTCGCCGCGCAGGAGCTCGAAGTCGAAGGGCGCCGAGCCCGGCGCATTGACCAGCCGGTGCGCCCGCATGACGACTTCCCGGCCCGCCGGGCGCGGCGCGCGCCGCTCGGGATGCGCCTCCTCCTGCGCCTCGCCCGTCATCAACGCGATCAGGTTCTTTTCGGTGAGTTGCTCCCCCTCGAGGATGCCGACGTCGCGGCCGTCGCGCATGACGGTCGCGCGATCGGAGATCGAGATCAGCTCGGCGATCCGGTGAGTGACGATCAGCACCGTCGCGCCCGCGGCTCTGAGCTCGCGCATCTTGGCGAACAGGCGCTGGGTCGAGTCGAAGTCGAGCGCGGCCGACGATTCGTCGAGGATCAGCACCTTCGGCCGCGACAGCAGCGCCCGCCCGATGGTGATCCACTGCTTGATCGCGAGCGGCAGCGCGCCCACGGTCGCGAGCGGGTCGACCGGCTGGCCGGCCAGCTCCTCCATGATCGCGGCGGCGTCGCGGATCTTCTGCGCGGCGGGGACCGAGGCCGAGAACAGGCCGTCGACGCCCATGTAGAGATTGTCGACGACCGAACTCTCCTCGGCGACGAGCACCTCCTGGTAGACGGTGGCGATGCCGATGGCGCGCGATTCGGCCGGCGTCGAGGGCGCTTCGCCGAGGACCGAGAAGCTGCCGCCGTCGATCGGCAGGACGCCCGAGATCACCTTGGCGAGCGTGCTCTTGCCGCAGCCGTTGCCGCCGATGATGGCGTGGATTTCGCCGGCGCGGGCCGAGAAGCTGCAGCCGTCGAGCGCCCGCGTCGGCCCGAAATACTTTCGGACGCCGGCGGCGGTGACGACGATGGGCGAGGCGGCTTCGGTCATTGCCGGGGCGGGGTCTCTGGCTCGCGCGGGATGAGGCCGCCCGCGAGAGGCGGCCCCATCCCGGGTCGGCGGGATCAGTTGTGCTTGAAGGCGGTCGGGTCGGCCGGCCTCAGGAAGAACTGGTTGAGGTAAGCCGGATCCTGGCCCCACTTGTTCGGGCCCACTTCCCACCACGACGCGGTCTGCGCGTCGCACTTGTCGTCGAGCTTGGCCTTGACGTCGTCCATCGTCAGCACGATCGGGTCGACCAGGATCGACTGCACCTTCGGGCCCTGGCCCTCGAGGGTGCGCATCATGATGTCGAAGATCAGCTCGATTTCGTCGCCGGGCGGCCAGACCTGATAGGCGGCCGAGATGATCTTCGGATCCTTGCGCCACGAGCACAGCGCGCCGAGCTCGCCGCCGACCGCGATCTTGACGTCCTTGCGGCCCGACTGGGCGATGGCGCGCAACACGCCCATCTCCGCCGCCGACTGCACGACGATGCCGTCGAGCTGGCCGGGGTGGGTGGCGAGCCACTTCTGCACTTCGCCCTGCGCGACCTGGTCGGTCCAGTTGCCGGCGATCGAGCCGACGATCTTGACGCCCGGCGCGGTCGCGAGCCCCGCCTTGACGCCGCGGTCCTGGCTGTCCGACGCCGAGGTGCCGGGAATGCCCTCGACCACGAGGACGTTGCCCTTGCCCTTCAGCTCGTCGGCCATCGCCTTGCCGATCTCGTAGCCGGCGAGCTGATAGTTGACCGAAGAATTGACCGAGTAGGGCGAGGTCAGGTAGCCGGTGAACGAGAACACCGGAACGCCCTTGTCGAAGGCGTATTTGACGCTCTGGTTGAGCGCGGTCGGGTTCGAGCAGCACACGAAGATCGCGTCGACGCCTTGGTCGACGAGCTGGCGCATCTGCTGGATCTGCGTCGAATCGTTGAGGTTCGACTGGGTGATGATCACGTCCTTGACCAGGCCGAGCTGCTTCCACTTCGGCACCACCTCCTTGAGCAGGTGGTCCATGGCGTTGGCGCGCCAGGTGTTGCCGGCGTAGGAGCTGGCGTAGCCGATCGTCCACGGCGGCGGGCGCTTGGCGGCGAAGTCGCGATAGGCGCTCGCGCCGGTCGGCTGCGCCGGGTCGAGCATGTCCTTGCTGTAGAGGCGCTTGACGACGTCGGGCGGCAGTTCGTCGAGGCCGGCGGCCATCGTCGCCTGCGCTACCAGGCTGGCGGTCGCGGCGAGTAGCAGGACTTTCAGGGCTTTCATCGTTGTTTCCTCCTCATGGATCGTTGTGCGAGGCTTCGATCGCTCGTTGCGCCCCTCGCCTCAGTCGTAGAAGGCGCTCGGAGCCTTGCGGAAGGTGCGCCACAGATCGGGATCGTGGCCGGTGACGACGAGCGCCTTGGTGTCGGCGGCGATCTTGCGCAGCTTGGCGACGGAATGAACCGCGTCGACCGAAGAGGTGACGAGCCCCGGCAGCGCCTTGTCCTCCCAGTGGTCGAGCGTATAGGCCGCGTCGACGGCGAGCAGGATCGGCCCGCTGTTGGGCAGGGTGATCAGAAACGACTGATGGCCGGGCGAGTGCCCGGGGGTGAAGATCATGCGCACGACGCCGTCGCCGAACAGATCGAAATGGTCGGTGTATTCGCCGCCGAGGAACTTCCAGTTGAGGTTCGGGCGGTCGAAGTCGGCGCGGATGTAGGCCCCGGCGGAGAACCAGTCGGGATTGTAGGCGTATTCGTATTCCAGCCGCTGCACGATGTGCTCGGCGCGGGGAAAGCGTCCGATCGCGCCGGTGTGGTCGAGGTGGAGGTGCGACTGCACGACGTAGCGCACGTCCTCGGGCCTGACGCCGACCGAGCGGCACTGGTCGACGCAATTCTCGCGCGGATCCATGATGGGATCGTAGGCGTCGACCACGGCGCCCCAGTGGGCGCGCTTGTCGAGCGCCGCCTCGACCGCGTTGCCGCCGTCGATGACCACGATCCCCTTGGGATGCTTGATCAGATACCACGGCACGGGGATCTCGAAGTCGCCCTCGCCCTGGTTCATCTTGATGTACTTGGTCTTGGTCTTCAGCGTCCCGGTCTGGAACATGTAGAGCTGGACGTCGGAGCGGGCGCGGCCGACGCCGCCGCCGCCGATCGAGAGGTTCGGCCGCGGCGCGAGCGAACTCCGCCGCCCGCCGCCGACCGACCGGCTGTCGGTCTCGACCTTCTGCCCTCGCCCATCGAACTCGACGATCTTCATGGTCTGCCGTTCCAGCTCTCTTTCGCGGAAGCTCGGGCCTCAGCCCGTGCGCTCCCTGATGATCCGCAGGGCTTCCTTGAGATAGATGCGAAACACGGGATAGTTCTCGCTCATCGGGAAGTGCCCGATGTCCTCCATCTCGATGTAGATGCCGCCGGGGATGCCGCTCGCCGTCTTCTCCGTCGCGTCGGGCGGCGTGAGGTAGTCGTACGTGCCGGTCATCATCACCACCGGACAGCGGCGCGTGTCGATCTTCGCGAGATGGTCGCGCAGGTCGTGGTCGACCGAGTAGAAGTAGAGATCGCCGCGAAAAGCCTCGGACCCTTGGGTGTAATAGTGCCAGGTTAGCCAGCGGTCGCGATCGGGCGACTGCGGCGCCATGAGGTCCCAGACGCCGCTCGCGCACACCTGCGCGGCGTTGGCGTGCGGATGGCGCCAGACGTCGAGGAAGAAGCCCGGCGCGTGCGCCGCCGCCTCGACCGGGATCACGGCGCGGAACCGATCGGGCTTTCTCAGCGCGAGCTGAAGCGCGACGTTGCCGCCGAACGACGAGCCCATGAAGATCGGGTCCTTGAGCTCGAGCGCGTCGCAGAAGGCGACGATGAAATTGACGTAATGGTCCGCGGTCAGCCGGTACTCCTCTTTCCACCACTCCTTGTTGAGCGGCGGATCGGACTTGCCGTGTCGGGCGAGATCGTAGGCGATCACGTTGTAGTGGCGGGTGATCTCCTCGTCCTCGAGCAGATCGCGCCACTGGTGGTTGTGACAGCCCGCGGTATGCTGGCAGACCAGCGGCGCGCCCTGACCGTTCTGCAGGTAGAACACCTTGTACTCGCAGCCGTCGACGTCGATGGTCACGTAGCGGCCGATGACGGGAGAGTGCTTAGCCACGCGCGCCTCCGCCGATCCGTCCCGCCGCGATGCCCGAGCGCGTCATACCGGAACCCCCACCTTGCGCAGCAGCTCGAACTGCAGCGTGAAGTTGCGCAGGTTCTGCATCAGCGCGAGCGTGTTGCCCTCGATGCGCAGGTCCTCGCGAAAGCTCGCCGCCCAGATGCCGTGAAACATCGGCCGCGGCACGGCGCGCGCGAACTCCCGCCAGGTCTGCGCGCTCGCCCGCAGGGCGAAGTCGTAGGCGTCCATCGGCTGGGGAGCGATGTTGATGCGATGGACCTTGCCGTCGACCATCTCGACGATGACCTTCGCCTCGCCCATGTCGAACAGGTACGTGCAGGTGAAGTAGCGCGCCATCGCCCCGATCGCCGGGTCGGAGTCCGAGGCGTCGGCGAAGCGAATGGCCCAGTCGCGAATGTCCATCGTGTCCGCTCACGCGCTCGCGGAAGCGGAGGGGCGACGACGCCGTGCGCCATGAAGGACCATGTTTCCTCCTCCAGCTCTTGTCCATTTAGCTGGACAACGTTCCGTATTCTGGATACCATCTCATAAAGAAAAACGGCAGGCAAGTGAAATGTCAGCGGCGAAAGTGAGGACGGGAAACGCCGGGGCCAAGGCCGGGACGCCGCAGCGCGTGCCCGCGGTCGAGCGCGCTTCGCACATCATGGACCTCGTCGCCCGGGCGCCGCACGGCCTGAGCGCGTCCGAACTCGCGCGCCAGATGGGGATCGCGCGGAGCACCGCCCACAGCCTGTGCGCCACGCTCGCCCATCTCGGCCTGCTCACCCGCCGCTCCGACCAGAGTTTTCATCTCGGGCCGCACATCATGCGCTGGGCCAACGCCTTCTCGGAGCGCTCCGACGTCGCAGCGGAATTCGTCACCATCTGGGACGAGGGCACCCAGTTTCCCGGCGCGACGATCACGCTCTCGGTGCTCGACGGCGCGGAGGTCGTCTACATTGCGGCGCGCAACTCGCACGCCCTGCCGTTCTTCGAGTTCCGCGCCGGCATGCGCCTGCCGGCCGCGTTCACCGCGACCGGCAAGGCGTTCCTCGGCGCCATGTCCGAACTCGAGGTCAGACGGCTGTTCGCCGACGGATTTCCGGCGCCGCTCACCAATCGGAGCGCAAAGAGCGTCGACGACCTTCTCGAAGACATCTCGGCCTGCCGGAAGCGCGGCTATTCGATCGACGACGAGGGCGTGAAGGAAGGGATGGTGTGCTTCGGATACCCGGTTCTCAACTCGCGCAACCGCCCGATCGCCGGCCTCGCCGTCAGTCTGCCGAAGCGCGATTTCGACGAGCGCGAGATCAACAGCATCGTCTCGAACGTTCGCGAGATCGCCCGGAAGATCTCGATCCGACTCGGCGCCGAGGTCTGAGCCGGGCGACCGCCCTCAAACGATCCCCTTGCGTCGTCCTCCGTCCAAGTGCAGCACCGAGCCGTGCAGGGCGTCGGCTTCCGGATCGAGCAGCAGCGCCGCGGCCCAGGCGACCTCGTCGACGGTGATGAGCTTGCCGAACGAACTCTCCTTCCGCCACCCGTCGAGGATGCTTTCGGGGGAGGCCCCGGTCTGCCGGGCCGCGTCGTCGGCGAGCTTGCGGATGCGCGGCGTGTCGACCGGCCCGGGCGAGATCAGATGCACGGATATCCCGCGGGCGCCGTAGCGGACGCTGAGCTGGCGGATCAGGTTGGCGAGGGCGGAATTGACCACGCCCGGTCCGGTCGCGGTCGGGTCGGGCTCGAAGCCGTGGTAGCCGCCGAGCGCGACGATGCGCGAGCCGCGGCCGAGCCGCTCGTCGACCGCGCTCGTCAGCCGCAGGAGTCCGCCGATCTTCACGTTGACCGCGGCGCCCATGGAGGCCGGGTCGAACGGCTGATCCTTCGGCCGGATCGGCAGGCCGACCGCCTGCGCCGCCATCCTGACCGGCCCGCCGACCGCGGCGCGCACGACCTCGATCGACGCATTGTCCGCCATGTCGGCGACGCAGGGCGTGATGCCGGGCGTCTCGGCGCAGAGCGCGTCGAGCTCCGCCTTGCGCCGGGCGACCGCGAGCACCTTGAGGCCCTTCGACGCGAGCTTGCGCGCGATCGCGCTCCCGAGCGCCCCGGTCGCCCCCGCCACCACCGCCCAGTTCCCGCCCGTCGTCGACATCCCGCTTCCTCCCGTCGCTTCCTGATGCGTGCGTCCCTGTCGGGTTCCCCGCTCCCGTTCGCGCTCGCGCGCGCCCGGGCGCCGTTTCAGAACCCCAGCGCGATCTTGCCGAAATGGCGCTGCTCGACCTCGTAGCGGAACGCCGCCGCGGTGTCCTCGAGCGCGAAGGTCCGGTCGATCACCGGCCGGATCGCCAGCGTCTCGAGCGCTTCGACGAAGCTCTGCTGGTGCCTGCGGCTGCCGACGATCAGGCCGTGCAGGCGCTGCTGGCGGCGCATCAGCAGGCCGGTCGGGATCTCGCCGCCGCGGCCGGTGAGCACGCCGATCAGCGCGATGTGGCCGCCGATGCGGCAGGCCTCGATCGACTGCGGCAGCGTGCCCGAGCCGCCGACCTCGACGACGTGATCGACGCCGCGCCCGCCGGTGGCGTCGAGGACCGCGGCGGCCCAATGTTCGTCGCGCCGATAGTTGATCGTGTGGTCGGCGCCCATGCCGATCGCGCGCGCGAGCTTTTCGTCCGACGACGAGGTGACGATCACGGTCGCGCCCATCGCCCGGGCGATCTGCAGCGCGTAGATCGACACCCCGCCGGTGCCGAGCGCAAGCACCGTCTCGCCCGCCTTCAGGCCGCCGTTGACGACCAGCGCCCGATACGCGGTCAGGCCGGCGGTGGTGATCGTGGCGGCTTCGGCGGCGCTCCAGCCGCGCGGGGCGCGGGTGAAGGCCGTCGCCGGCGCGACGACGGTCTCGCGCGCGTAGCCGTCGACGCCGTCGCCGGGCGTCTGCGAGAAGTCGGCGATGGTCGGCTCGCCGTCCTCCCAGGTGGGGAAGAAGCACGACACGACCGCGTCGCCGGGCGCGAAGGCGTTAACGCCCTCGCCGACCGCTTCGACGACGCCCGCGCCGTCGGACATCGGAATCCGTCCGTCGGCGGCGCCCGCCCGCCCCGACACGACGCCGAGATCATGAAAATTGAGCGAGCTCGCATGGACGCGGACGCGGACCTCGCCCGCACCGGGAGCCCCCGGGTCCGGCTCGTCGCGCAGCGTCAGCCGGTCGAGGCCGCCCGGTTTCGCAAGTCTGAGAACCTTCACCGCCGGCCTCCGTTCCGTTCTGACGCCGCTGCACGATTGCCAGAAAATCGGCGCGAAGCTAGAGGCTGACGCCTGATCGCATCGTTTTCCGGGAATTTCGCGCTTTGCCCGATTCGTCCGTCGCCAAGGCCCTGCTGCTCGACTTCGGCGGCGTCGTCTCGATCACCCTCTTCGAACGCCACCGGCAGACGGAAAGGCTTCTCGGCCTCGCCGAGGGCGCGCTGACCTGGCGCGGGCCGTTCGATCCGGACGGCGACCCGCTCTGGCGCGACATGATCGAGGGCAGGATTTCCGAACGCGGCTACTGGGCCGAGCGCGCCGCCGAAGTGGGACGAATGGTCGGCGAGGATTGGACGATGCTGACGCTGACCCGCCGCGCCGCGGGCGACGACCCGAACGCCCACGTCCGCAAGGAGGCGCTGGCGACGGTCGAGCGGGCGAAGCGCGCGGGGCGCAAGGTCGGGATCCTGTCGAACGAGCTCGAACTCTTCCATGGCCGGGAGGAGATGGAGGCGCTGAACATCCTGCGCCTGACGGACTGTCTGGTCGACGCCACGCACACCAAGATCCTCAAGCCCGATCCGCGGGCCTATGCGCTCGGCTGCGCGGCGCTCAACGCCGAGCCGGAGCGGGTCGTCTTCGTCGACGACCAGATGCGCAACGTCGAGGGCGCGCGCGCGGCCGGGCTCGACGCGGTCTGGTTCGACGTCACGAGACCGGCCCATTCTTTCGCCGAAGCCGAGCGGCGCCTCGCGCTGTGAAGCGGCCGGGCGAGGGCGCGGACCGCCCGGCTGAACGGCTGGCAATTCATTGCGAAAAACGGAAATCATCGCTAGGATCGCGGGATTGTGGAAACGCCGCCCCTGCGCGTCCCGCGCCGCTGTTTGACATCCGAATCCGCAGGCGACGACTCCGCCCGTAACCCGGGAAGGGTCCCCGAATCTCGTCCTGATGGCGGCGACGGTCGAGCCCCCTGGATCATCCTTCGACAGGCTCAGGATGAGGTCCGCGTCCGGCATGCCGCGCCCAGCATGCCGAGCCGCCCCTGCCGCCGTCCTCGTCCTGAGCTTGTCGAGGACGCTCCAAGTTGCGCCGACGGTCGAAGCCACTGGATCATCCTTCGACAAGCTCAGGATGAGGGCGGCGTGCGGCAGGAGGTCCGCAATTTGCCCGACTGTCGCGTCGCGGCGAGTTGCGATTCGCCCGGGAATCCCGGCGCAACGCCTTGAAAAGGTTGATTCCGCGCCCGGGTTTTTCGCCGCGCGGGCGCGGTCGCGCCGCCCCGGCTCAACCTCGCGATCATTTCGCCATGCAGCCGCCGTCGATGACGAGAGCGAGGCCGGTGACGAAGTCGGACGCGGACGAGGCGAGATAGAGCGCGGTCCCCTTGATCTCCTCGGGCTCGGCGATCCGCTTCATCGGCGTGAAGGCGGTGATCGCGGCGACGAATTCCGGATCGTCGTAGGGGCCGAGCCTGGTGCGGAAGAAGCCGGGGCAGATCGCGTTCACCTGGATGTTGCGCTCGGCGTATTGCAGGGCGAGTTCGCGCGTCAGGTTGACCACCGCGCCCTTGGTCGCGTTGTAGGCCGGCAGCGGGAAGACGCTCGAGGAGCCGGCGAGGCCCCACATCGAGGCGGTGGCGATGACCTTGCCGTGACCCTGCTTCACCATCTGACGCAGCGCGGCGCGAGCGGCGTAAAACACGCCCTGAAGGTTGATCGCCACGACGCGGTTCCAGTTCGCGGTCGAATATTCGTGCAGCAGGGCCGGCTCCGGATCGCCGACGCCGGCGTTGGCGAACAGGATGTCGAGACTCCCGAAGGCGTCGATCGTCGCCGCGACCGCCGCCTCGACGGCCGTCTCGTCGGCGACGTCGCCGATGAAGGTGATCGCCTCGGCGCCGAGGCCGCGCAGGGCGGCGGCCGTCTCGGCGAGGCCGGCTGCGTCGATGTCGAACGCCGCGACCTTCGCGCCGCCCTCCGCCATCGCTTCCGCCATGGCGCGGCCTAGGCCGCCGGCGGCGCCGGTCACGAAGGCGGCCCTGCCCCGGACGTCGAAGATGTCGTGCGCGCTCATGCCCGTGCTTCCTGCTCGTGTTGCCGATTGCGCCGGCCCGCGGCGTAGGCGACGTATTCGTCGAGCGCGTGCGGGTCCGACATGGCGTTGCGGTTCAGAACCGCCTCGGGAGACGTCCCCATCAGGATGCGCCGGACCGGCACTTCCATCTTCTTGCCGGTCAGCGTGTAGGGGATGTCCCTGACCGCGACGATCGCGTCGGGGATGTGGCGCGGCGTATAGGCGCGCTTCAGCGTCTCGGCGATCTCCGCCTTCAGCGCGGCGTCGAGGGCGAAGCCGGGCTTGAGCTTGACGAACAGCGGCATGAAGAAGCCGCCGTCGGCGAGGTCGAGATTGATGATCAGCGCGTCGGCGATCGCCGGCATGTGGTCGAGCGTGCGATAGATTTCCGCCGTGCCGATCCGGATCCCATGGCGATTGAGAGTGGCGTCGGACCGGCCGAGCACGAAGCAGCCGCCGCGTTCGTTGATGCGCAGGAGGTCGCCGTGGCGCCAGACGCCGGGGTAGACGTCGAAATAGGCCTCGCGATAGCGCGCGCCGGTCTCGTCGCCCCAGAAGCCGAGCGGCATCGAGGGCAGCGGCTTGGTCACGACCAGTTCGCCGACCTCGCCGATCACCGCGACGCCGTCCTCGTCGTAGGCCTCGATCGCCGCGCCGAGCTGGCGCGCCTGGATCTCGCCGGCGCGCACCGGCAGGATCGGCACGCCGCCGACGAGGCCGGAGCAGACGTCGGTGCCGCCGCTGCCGGTGGCGATCCAGAGGTCGGACTTGACGTTGGCGTAGAACCATCCCGTGCATTCGGCCGAGACCGGCGAGCCCGCCGGCATGATGGCGCGCAGCGCCTTCAGCGCGAAGCGCTCCTTCGGCACGACGTCGGCCTTGCGCATGATGTCGACATAGCTCGGGCTCGCGCCGAAGAAGGCGACGCCGCATTCGTCCGCCATGCGCCACAGCGCGTCGATCGACGGATACGCCGGGTTGCCGTCGTACAGCACCGGGCAGGCGCCGACCGCCAGCATGCTCGCGACCACGTTCCACATCATCCAGCCGGTCGTGGTGTAGAAGAAGGCGCGCTCGCCGGCATGGACGTCCATGTGGAAGGCGAGCGTCTTCATGGTCTCGAGCAGGATGCCGCCGTGGCCGTGGACGATCGCCTTCGGCAGCCCGGTCGTGCCGGAGGAGAACAGCACCCAGAGCGGATGATCGAAGGCGACCTGCTCGAAGGCGAAGTCTTCGGCCGCCACAGGCGGATGATCCAGCAGATCCTCGAAGCGGGTCGCGGCGACGCCGAGGTCGAAGGGCGCGTCGGGGTCGAGCCGCTTCAGCGTCACCACCCGGTCGAGGCCTTCAAGGCCGGCGACGACGCCGCGAAGCTCCGCCCGTCGGTCGAACGCCTTGCCGCCGTAGCGATAGCCATCGACGCAGAACAGGATCTTCGGCTTCAGCTGCGCGAGCCGGTCGAGCACGCCCTTGGCGCCGAAATCCGGCGAACAGCTCGCCCAGATCGCCCCGACCGCGGTCGCGGCCAGCATCATGATCATGGTCTCGGGGATGTTCGGGGCGTAGGAGGCGACGCGGTCGCCGGGTTCGACGCCGAGCGCGCGAAGCTGCGTCGCGACGAGGCGCACCTTCGCGGCGAACTCCGGCCAGGGCACGCCGGCCGGCGGCGAATCCTCCGAGACCGCGATCAGCGCGTCCGCCCCCGGGCGCTCGCGCCTGAGCACATGTTCGGCGTAGTTCAGTCGCGCGCCCGGAAACCACCGGGCGCCCGGCATCCCGGACGAGGCGAGCACGCGCGTATAAGGCTCGGACGCCTTGATGGCGAAGAAGTCCGCACCCCAGAACCCCTCGAGGTCGTCGACCGACCAGCGCCACAGGCCGGCGTAGTCGGTGAAGCCCAGCCCGCGCGTGTCGCGCAGGAAGGCCATGAAGCGGGCGAGTTCGGTCTTCGCGATCCAGTCGGGGCTCGGCGTCCAGAGCAGTTCGCTTTGCTCGACCATCGGCCGCGTTTCTCCCGTCTTTGCCAGGCGCGCCGGGACGAAGCCGCGGCCTCCTGCGCCCGTGGATTGCCTCGCTTCGCGCGCAGCGAGCGCGGCGCGATCCTGTATTCCCTCCATCCTAACGATCGCCGGACGTCGGTCCCCTATCGAAAGGTTGGCGCTCGCGCGGCCGCGCCGCTCGGATCGCCGCCCGCCTGTAGGCGGCGTCGCTGACGCCGCCTCGGCCGGGGTCGGCGACCCCGCAAAGCCCCCTACGCCAGCCCGAACTTGCGCGCCTTCAACACCGCCATCGAGCGGCGGCGCACGTTGAGCTTGGCGAAGACCCCTTGCAGGTACCATTTCACCGAACCCTCGGTCATGCCGAGCCGGGCGCCGATCTCGCGGTTGGAGAGCCCCATCGACACGAGCTTGATGACCTCCGACTCGCGCAGGTTCAGCGGCTCGGGCAGCCCGGCGTCGGCGTCGGACGCCGGCGCGCTCGCCGGCTCGCCGCCTTCCTCGGCGAAGGCGCGGATCAGCTCGAGCCCAAAGGCCGTCGTCGGCCCGAGTTCAGCGTCCGCGCCGGCGAAAAGGCTGCGCAACAGCTGGTCGACGACGGGCCCCTCGTCGAGGAAGCTGCGGATGAAGCGCGGCCGCGCGGCCTTCTTCACCGCTTCGCGCAGCGAGCGCATGGCTTCGCCCTCGCGCCCGTCCTGCGCCAGCGCGACCGCGAGCAGGACCAGCATTCGCACTTCCGTCTTCAGCGCGCCGCGGCCGTTGGCGAAGGCGATCCAGCGGCGCGCGACGCGCGTCGCCTCGGAGAGCCCGCCGAGCGCCGTCTGGGCGCGGCAATGGGCCATCGCCAGCGGCTCGTCGCGCGTCGTCGTGTGCGGGCCCGGGTTCAACGCCGGCTCGATCCGGCGCTCCGCGAGGGCGGCCTCGAGTCGCCTGACGGACGCGGGATCGCCATCGGCGACGGCGCGGCGCATCTCTTCGTGCAGCATGTGGTTCTCGAGGCGCGCGAAGCCGTGGCGCGTCGCCGAAAGGCCGCCTTCGCGGATCGCCGCGTTCGCCGCCTCGGCGTCGCCCGCCCGCTGCGCGAGCCGGACCCGGGTGACGAAGAAGGCGATGAGGTGATCGACGAAGCCCTGCTTCTCGCCCTCCGGCCCATAGATCCGGATCAGCTCGGCCGCGCGCTCGCACTCGTTGCGCTCGGTGAGGATATCGGCGAGCAGGAGCGCCGGCATGGCGACGAGCGACGACACCTCGCCGTCGATGCGCGCGGCGGTGTGCATCGAGGTCTCCAGCGAGCGCACCGCCATCGGCGTGTCGCCGCTGAGGTAGTAGGTCGGCCCGAGCACCGCCTCGTGCCACACCGCGACGAACAGGCTGCCGGCCTTCTCGTAGTAGTCGCGCGCGTTGACGTCCATGCGCTCGACGTTGTTCAACCGGTATTTCTCGCGCCGCGCGTAGATGAGGCAGGTCTCGAGATTGCCCCGGAGGTAGGGGTCGATGTCCGGGAAGTCGCTGATCATCTCGTGGATGATGCGTTCCGTGTTCGGCGTGTCGTCCTGGAAGTGAAACAGCATCAGCTTGCGATGCGAGACGATGTGGCGGACGTCGAGGGCCGCGCGCCCGGTCGCGCCGGAATGGGCGAGCCCCTGCGCCAGATCGGCCTCGACCTCGGCGATGATCCGCGCCGCGGCCGCGAAGCGCCATTCGAGGATGTGCGAGAACGCCGCCTGCAGCCGCACCCGCGGGTAAGGCCGGAGCGCCTCGACGGGCAGCCTGTCGGCCCAGCGAAGGACCGTCGGCAGGCGGCCGTTGTAGAGCAGCCGGTCGCACCATTCGTCGAGCAGCCCGGCTGCGCGCGCCGTGTCTCCCGCGTCGAGCGCGTGGCCGAACGCCTCGTCGACCAGGCCGTTGCGGCCGAACCAGTCGGAGGCCCGCCGGTGCAGCGCCTGTTCGATCGCCGGGTCCTGTTCGGCGAGCCGCCGCCGGAGAATGCTCGCGAACAGGTGGTGGTAGCGATACCAGAGCCGCTCCCCGTCGAGCGAGAACAGGAACAGACTCTGGCGTTCGAGGTCGTCGATGCGCCGGCGCGCGTCCCTGCCGCCGGTGACCGCGTCGCAGAGGTCGGCGCACAGCCGCGACAGGATCGAGGTCTGGGCGAGGAACTCGACCGTATCCGGCGGCAGACGGTCGATCACGTCGTCGGTGAGATATTCGCACAGGTGGCGGTGGCGTCCGGCGAGCAGCGAGAACAGCGTCGCGCGGTCGCGGTCCTGCGCGAGCAGGATCGCCGCGAGCTGGATGCCGGCGGGCCAGCCTTCCGTCTGCGACACCAGCGTCTCGATGTCCTTGAGCGACAGCGCGCCATGGCCCGAGGTGCGCAGGAACTCGGCCGCCTCCTGGTTGTCGAAGCGCAGCTCGCGGCTGTCGATCTCCGCGACCGCGCCCTTGGCGCGCAGCCGCGACAGGGAGAACGGCAGCGAATGGCGCGAGGACAGGAGGAAATGGACGTTCGCCGGCGGCCTCTCGAGCAGGGCCCGCATTGCGGCGGCGACGTCGGCGTCGGTCGCAAGATGAAAGTCGTCGATGAACAGGAACAGGTCCTCGTCGACCGCGGCCAGGGTGTTGGCGAGGGTCGTCGTGACGCCCGCGACCGAGGGCCGGGCCGCCGCGCCGAAGAAGAGATCGAGCTTCCGCCCGAACTCGGGGCGGGCGCGCTGCAGCGCGGCGACGAGATGGCGCACGAAGCCCATGAGGTCGTCCGGCGTCGGGTCGAGGCTCAGCCAGCCGGCGGCGGCGTCGCTCTGGCGCAGCTGCTCGAACCATTGCGCGAGCAGGCTCGACTTGCCGTAGCCCGCCGGCGCCTTGACGAGGGTGACGGCGCGGCGGCGGAAGTCCTCGTCATGGTGATCGAGCCGATGCCGGTAGACGGCGCCGGCGGCGCGCGTGGGCGGGCTCAGACGCGTCCGCACGACGACGTCGGCTTCGCTCCAGCCGCTGTAAGCGCCGACGTCGCTCGACACCGCCGCCGAGGTCATCCTGTCGCCCCGCGCATCAATCGGGCGAGATGATCCACCGCGACCCGGGCGAAAGCGGCGTCGTAGAGGTTGAGGTCGACGTCGACGATCGCCTCCTTGCGCGCGAGCTTGTCCCTGAGGCGTTGGAAGAACGCTGCGTCGGCCTGGGGGTCCCACAGCGGCCGCCCCTCGCGGTCGATCGACGACCAGCCGCGAAGAGGGTTCAGGACCACGAACGGGCCGTTCGACGCGTTCAGCCGCGCCGCGACCACGTCCGCCGCCTCTCGCAATTCATCCGCCGTGCTGCGCACCTGGACGCGGAAGGAGTCCTGCACGTAGCGGGCGCGTCCCTCCGTCTCTTTCAACTTGTCGGGCCTCCCGCCGTAGCTCAGGAAATCGAGGCCGCAGGGCGCGAGCACGGCGGGAACGCCTCGCTCCGCGGCGGCCTTCAGACGGTCAGGCCCCGGATCGCGGTTTCCGCCCTGAAGGTGCTCGAGCACCCCGCCGATGCAGAGGTCGAGCACGCCGGCGAACACGCCGTCGGCGATCATCTCCTCCATCGCGCGGTCGCCCTTGCCCTGGGCGTGGCAGACGACCGGGATGAAGCCCTCTTCTTCCAGACAGCCGACGGCGGCCTGCCCGGCCATCTCGGCGAAACCGAACGACGAGACGGCGACGACGGGCCTGTCGAAGCGGAAATCCGTCCCTTCGGTCATCTCGACCATGCCGCAGACGGCGCCGACGGCGTTGACGATCTGCGCGCGCAACAGCGGGTTCATCTTGACGATGTCGAGCACGGTGTTGTGCATCGTGATGTCGCGCGTGCCGACGGCCTTTTCGACGTAGCGCGGGTGGCCGGCCATCGGCGTCGCCATCACCTTGGGCATGCCGAACGGTAGGCGTTGCATGATCGCGGTCGAGACGAGGGTCGAGGTGGCGCCGCCGATGCCCAGCACGCCATGGACGCGCCCGGCCTTCCTGAGATCCTCGACGATGGCGCTGACGCCCGCGATCTGGTTGTTCGTCGCGGCCTCGCGGTTCGTTCGGTAATAGGCGCGCACCGTCTCGATGCCGAGCCCGCCGCGCGCCGCGACCTCGTCGCAGCTGACGTCGCCGGCGACGGCCGGCGCCTCCTCCATGCTGAAGTCGACCAGAATGGCGTCGTGGCCGCGGGCGCGGATGAGGTCGCGCACGAAGACGATGTCCTCGCCGCGGGTATCGAGGTTGCAGATGATGACGACGCCCTTGCGCGCGACAGTCATCGTCCGCCCTCCGCCGTGCTGGCTGACACCGCGCGCGCCGCAAGGTCCATGGCGTCGCCGGTCATGCGACGGTCATGCCGCCGTCGACGACGATCTCGGCGCCGGTGACGAAGCTCGAGAGGTCGGAGGCGAGGAACAGCGCCGCGCGGGCGATGTCGAGCGGCACGCCGGTCCGGCCGACGGGATAGGCTCTGGCCATGTCGGCATGCGCCGTCAGTTTGTTGGGCAGCATGCCGAAGCCGACGAACTGGTCGATCAGTTTGCGGCCCATGTCGGTCTCGACGTAGCCGGGATGGATCGAGTTGACCCGGACGCCGTAGCCGAGAAAGCCGAACTCGACCGCCGCCGTCTTGGAGAGGAGCCGCACGGCGCCCTTGGAAGCGGTATAGGCGCCGAGCCCGGGCGTGCCGATCAAGCCGGCGACCGACGACAGGTTGATGATCGAGCCGCCGCGCCCCGCCGGGCCGCCAGGGCGCATGGCGCGCGCCGCGTGCTTGTGACCGAGCAGCACGCCGTTGACGTTGACGTCGATCAGTCGGCGCGCGCGGGCGATGTCGAGGTCGACCAGGTGCTCGGCCTCCTCGACGCCGGCGTTGTTGACGAGGATCTCGAGGCCGCCGAAGGTTCGGATCGCGTGATCGACCGCGGCCTCCCATTCGGACTCGTTCGTCACGTCGTGGTGGATGAAATCGGCCTTGCCGCCGGCGTGGCGGATCGCCTCGGCGGTCCCGCGGCCGGCTTCGTCGAGCACGTCGCCGATCACCACCGCCGCGCCGTGTCCGGCGAAACAGCGCGCGGTCTCCGCGCCGATGCCGCGCGCGCCGCCGCTGATCAGGGCGACCTTGCCGGTAAGATCGATCTCGCTCACGAATTCGGTCCTTCCGTTATTTGGGCATGCGCAGGATCGGCTTCACGGCGGCGCCGCTCTCCGAATCGTGAATGGCGTCGTTGATGGCCTCGAACGGGTAGAAGGTTACGAGCCTGTCGAACGGGAACCGGCCCTGCAGGTAGAGTTCGATCAGCTTCGGGATGAACACCTGCGGCGTCGCGTCGCCTTCGACGATGCCGCGCAAGGTCTTGCCGTTCGGCATCAGGTCCATGAGGTCGATGCTGGCCTCGGTGCCGATCGGCGCGGCGCCGACGATGCCGCAGGTCCCGCGCGGCGCGAGGCAGTCAACCGCCTTGCGCACGACGGCCGGCAGGGCCGTCGTCTCGAACGAAAAATTCGCGCCGCCTCCCGTCGCGGCCTTCACCTTGCCGACCACGTCCGGATCGGCCCCGTCGACCACGTGAGTCGCTCCAAGTTCGAGCGCGAGGTTGAGGCGCTTGGCGTTGAGATCGACCGCGACGATAGTCGTCGCCCCGACGACCTTCGCCGCCATCACGGCGCTGAGGCCCACCGAGCCCGCGACTAAAACGTCTAGCGAGTCGCCGACGCCGACCTTGAGGGCGTTGACGACCGCGCCGGCGCCGGTCTGCACGCCGCAGGCGAGCGGGCCGAGCAGTTCGAGCGGCGCGTCCTTGCGCACCTTCACGATATTGCGCGGATGGCAGAGGGCATAGGTCGCGAACGACGACTGGCCGAAGAAATTGCCATGGATGCGCTCGTCGCCCTTCGAGAGCGCGCTCGTGCCGTCGGGCCGCACGCCGGAGAAGTTGCGGCCGAAGAAGTCGTGGCAATAGGTCGCCTGATCGTCCCGGCAGCTCGGGCAATGGCCGCAGGAATTGTAAGACATGACGACGTGATCGCCGGGAGCCACCTCGGCGACGAAGCGCCCGGCCTTGACCACGACGCCCGCGCCCTCGTGGCCGAGGACGATCGGCTGCGGCACCGGGAAGGCCTGGTCGCGCATCGCCATGTCGGTGTGGCAGACGCCGGTCGCGACCAGCCGGACGAGGATCTCGTCGTCGCGCGGCTCGGCGAGGTCGAGGGTCTCGAGCGACATCGGCGCGGCGGGCGCGCGGGTCACGGCGGCTTCGATCTTCACGGGCGTTCCTCCAGCATTTTGGTCATTGGCGTTTCCCAAAGGCCGCCCGCCATGTCCCCGGCCGCCGCTCAACGGGCGGCGAAGCGTGGTGGAAGGGGGCCAAGATTCGCGACAGGTTGGCGGTGGCGGTCATTTGCTTCGGCGGTCCGGCTTCGGCGGCCCGGTCGGGCGCAGGAAATAGCCGACCGGCAGCAGCCTCAGGTTCCAGCGCTTCTCGATCTCGCCCCAGATTCCGCGCGGCGCGAACAGGGCGAACAGGATCGCGACCGTTCCCAAGCCCGCCATGTAGGCGACGCCGGTCTCGGCGAACTGGTCCTGGACCAGGAAGAACAGCACCGCGCCGAGGATCGGCCCTTCGAAGGTGCCGAGCCCTCCGACAAGCGCCATCAGGATCATGTAGGCCGTCCACTGCACGCCGAAGTTGGTCTTGGGCTGGAAGGTGACGGAGGTCGCAAGCCACAGCACGCCCGCGAGCGCGCAGCCGAAGGCGGCGAGCACGAACATGGTGCGCTTGGCGCGCTGCACGCTGACGCCGATCGAGGCGGCCGCCTCTTCGTCGTCGCGGATCGCCTGCACCGAGGCGCCGAACGGGCTGCGCAGCAGGACGAAAATCGCGCCGAGCAGGCCGACCATGCCGGCGAGCGCGAGCCAGTAGTTGGCCGCGAGCCGCGTCTCGTGCGCATAGGCGTTGAGGGCGATCATCGAGGTGCCGGTCTCGCCCTGGATCAGCGGGTCGAGATTGACCAGCAGATGGATCGCCTCGGCCAGCACCCACATGCCGATCGAGAACTCGCCGCCGCGCAGGAGGAGCATGAAGTACGAGAGCGGAACCGCGACGGCGGTCGCGATCAACGCTCCCGCGATCAGCGCTGGATAGGGCGGGACGCCGGCGACCGAGCAACGAATGGCGAAATAGGCGCCGACGCCGAAGAACGCCTGCTGTCCGACCGAGACGAGGCCGGCGTAGCCTGCGAGCGCGTTCCACATCGCCGCCAGGATCACGTAGACGAACAGCGTCGTCAGCTTGTCGACCAGATTGTCGCCGCCGATCAGCGGCAGGACCGCGAGCGCGGCGACGACGGCGACGGCGACGCCGCCCGAGACGGCGGAGGCCCGGGTCCAGCGCTCGACCGCGAATTTGGGCAGGACGGTCATCGCATCAGAACCCGAGGGCTGCGCGCAGGCCGCCCCGCGCACGGCCCCAGTCGCGGGCGAGCCGGCCCGCGAGGACGGCGAAGAACGTCAGATGCCCGGCGAGCAGGAACCACTTCGGGTTCAAGGTCGCGCCGACCGACTGCGCCAGGCCGAGCACGACGCCGCCGACCAGCGTCCCCCACAGCGAGCCGATGCCGCCGATGACGATCGCCTCGAAGGCGAAGATGAGCTGCATCGGCCCGGAATAGGGATCGAAGGTCGCGCGCATCGCCAGCATCGCGCCGGCGACGGCGACGGTCGCGACCGAGATCGCGGCGGCGACGCCGTAGACGGCGCGGGCGTTGATCCCGACCAGCTCCGCCGTGTCCGGGTCCTCGGCGGTGGCGCGGATCGCGCGGCCGAGCGAAGTCCTCTTGAGGAAGAGCGACAGCGCGCCGAGCAGGGCGACGGCGAGACCGAATATGAGCATGGCGAGATAACTGAGACTGAAGGCGCTCGTTACTTCGACGCTGTCGAAGACCAGGTCGCCGATCAGGTCGCCGAGCGAGCGCGTGTCGGCGCCGAAGGCCTCGAACAGCATGTTCTCCAGCGCGATCGACAGGCCGAAGGTCGCGAGCAGCGGCACGAGCAGGCCGGAGCGCAGGCTGCGCTCGAGGATGAAGCGCTGCAGCGCCCACCCGACGGCCGCCATGATCAGCACCGTGACGACGAGCGCGAGGAACGGCGAGACGTCGAAAGTCGTCGAAATCGTCAGGACGAGAAAGGCGGCCAGCACCGCGAGATCGCCGTGGGCGAGGTTGACGATGCGCATGACGCCGAACATCAGCGACAGGCCGCAGGCGATCAGGGCGTAGTAGCCGCCGAGCAGGACGCCCTGCGCGATCAGGTTGACGAGGCTCATGCGGCCCCCTTGGCTTCGGCGCCGCGATGCAGGCCGAAATAGGCGTCGACAATCGCCTCCCGGGTCGCGCTCGCGGCCGGCGTGTCCAGCACGATGCGGCCCTCAAGCATGCACATGACGCGGGTCGCGACCGAGAGCGCGCGCGACAGCTCCTGCTCGACCAGCACCAGCGTCGCGCCGCCCTGCAGGAGCTGCGGCAGCGAGCGGTAGAGGCCCTCGATGACGACGGGGGCGAGGCCGAGCGAGACCTCGTCGAGCAGGATCAGGCGCGGGTTGGTCATCAGCGCCCGGCCGATCGCGACCGCCTGCCGTTCGCCGCCGGAGAGGTTGCCGGTGAGAGCGTCGCGTCGCGCCTGCAGCATCGGGAACAGCTGCATCACGGTCTGCATCGTCCAGTAGCCCCGCCGTCCGACGCGCTCGGCGACCTGAAGGTTCTCCTCGACCGTCATCTCGCCGAACAGGCGCCGGCCCTCGGGCACGAGGGCGATGCCGCGCGCGACGCGCTTGTAGGCGCGGAGCGACGTCACGTCCGCGCCGTCGAACACGATGCGCCCGGAGGCCGGGGCATGCGCCCCGGCGATGGCGCGCAGGAGCGTGGACTTGCCGGCGCCGTTGGCCCCGACGAGCGCCACCGTCTCGCCTTGGTCGATCGCGAACGACACCTCGCGCACCGCCTGCAGCAGGCCGTGGCGGACGTCGAGCCTTTCGATGCTGAGGAGGCTCACGTGGCGCCGCTCCCGAGATAGGCCTCGACCACCACCGGATCGGCCATCACCGCCTTCGGGTCGCCGTCGGCGATGACCCGGCCGGACACCATGCAGACAAGCCGCTCGACCACCTGCAGCAGCACATGGACGATGTGCTCGATCCACACGATCGCCATGCCGCGCCGGCGCATCTCGCGGATCGTCTCGACAAGCTGCACCGTCTCCTCGTCGGTGAGCCCGCCGCCGATCTCGTCGAGCAGGACGACCGACGGACTCGTCGCAAGCGCCCGGGCGAGTTCGAGGCGCTTGCGATCGAGGAGGCCGAGCGTCTCGGCGCGGCGGTTGGCGACATGCAGCATGTTGCAGAGCTCCAGCGCCTCGACACAGGCGGCGTGCGCGCCGCGGCCATTCAGGCCGCCAGCCGCGGTCGCCGCGACGTAGACGTTTTCGAACGCGGTCATGCCGCTGAAGGGGCGCGGCACCTGATGCGTCTTGACGAGCCCCAGGCGGCTGCGCTCAGCCGCGCCGACGGCCGTCACGTCCGCGCCGCGGAAGCGCACGACGCCGCCGGTAGAGCGAAGGCCCCCCGACAGCACGGTCAGCAGCGTCGTCTTGCCCGCCCCGTTCGGTCCGACGATGCCGACGGCTTCGTCGGACCGGAGCGTGAAGTCGACGTTGTCGAGCACCGTGAGGGCGCCGAAGCTCTTCGAAAGTCCGGCGCCTTCCAGGATCGCGACCGCTTCCGAGGTCATGCGAGGTTCGCCGCTCAGCCGTTGTACGGAATGAGCTTGGCCCCGACCGGCACGTTCGGGTCGTTGGCGTTCTCGGTGATCACGTAGTCCAGCTTGAACTTCGAGCCCGGCTTCGCCTTGATCCACTGCGTTCCGATGATCGGCGTGTTGACGACGCCGGGCACCGGCCCCTTGGCGAAGTCGATCGCGCCGACGGTCGTGTCCGCCTTCAGGGTGCTGATCGCCTTGGCGAGCGCGGCTTTGTCGGTCGGCGCTCCAGAGGCCTTCAGCGCCGCGACTCCGGCGTCGAACAGCGATTGGGTCGCGCCGAGCTGCTGGCTCCACTGCTTGCCCGTCGCCTTCTCGTAGGAGTCGGCGATGTCCTTCGAGGACATGCCGGTGACGGAGGACTTGTAGGGGAAGTCCTTGTGCCAGTAGCAGGCCGAGGCGATGTTGGGGCCAAGCGAGCCCAGCGCCTCGATGGTCGAGGGGAACAGGCCGGTCTTGGCGACCTGGACGATCTTGAGCTGCTTGGTCAGGCCCTGCTGGGCGGCCTGGCGCCAGAAGGTGGCGAAGTCCGGCGGGATCGGGAAGGTGACGAGGATCTCGACGCCTTCCGACTTGAACTTGGCGATCTGGGCCGAGAAGTCGGTGGTGCCGTCCTCATAGCCGCCCGGATCGACGATGGTGAAGCCGGCCTTGGCGAGCGCCGGCATCAGGTGCGCGCGGATCGCATTGCCGTCGGCGTCGTTGGGCAGCAGCGCGCCGACCTTCTTGTTGGTCTGCACCGGGCCGTTCCACTGCGACACGTAGCACTTGAGGAAGTCGTTGACGCCGAAGCTGAACAGGAAGCTCCACTTGAACGGCGACGGCTCGCCGGGCTTGGCGCCGCGGCCGAAGTAGAACGCCTCCCACGGCATGATCGTCGAGAGCGACGGCACTCCGGCCGCCTCGCAGGCGTCGGCGACCGGATTGACCGTCTCGGGCGTCGAGGTCGACAGCATGAAGTCGACCTTGTCCTTGTTGATCAACTCCTTGGCGAGCTGGCCGGCGCGCACCGGGTCAGACTGGGTGTCGCGGTCGAGAATCTCGATCCCATAGGTCTTGCCGCCGACCTCGACGCCCTTGGCGAGCGCAGCGCGCACCTGCTGGAGAATGAAGGGATCGCTCTCGCCGAAGCTCGCGAGCGGCCCGGTGCGCGGGCTGACGAAGCCGACCTTGAGCGTCGCGTCGGCGGCGCGCGCCGGGGCGGCGAGGCCGAAGGGCGCGGCGAACGCCATGCCGCCCGCGGCCTTGATGAGATCGCGGCGGTTCAAACGCCCGGCGCGCAAAACTGTCTCGAAAGTATCCACGCATGTCCTCCCGTCATGTTCGGGAGGCCGCGGAGCCGTTCCTCAGGCCTTACGCCTGTGGGCGACCGTCTCCTCCCGCTTCATTCTTTCTGGGCGCGCCCTGAACCGCGCCCGTCGCCAGCATGTTGACCATTGTCTTGGCGACTGACCATCCCATTACGACCCAGCCGCCGCAACCCCTCACCTATCGAAAGATAGACGCCTATCCGTCGGGCGCCCTTTGTAGGGCGGCGTCGGCGACGGCGCCCTACAAAGGCGCCGCGCGCGACAACTCCAGCCGGAACCCCGGCTTGTCGACCGCAATTTCCGGCGCGTCCGGCCGGGCGGCGCAGGCGCGCAGCAGCTTCAGGATCGGCGCCGCGTCCGGATTGTAGCGCCGCCGCGCAGGGCCGGCCGCGACCATCGCGTCGACCTGATCGCCGGGAAGCGTCGCGCGCAGCAGGAACTCCTCGTCCGAGAGGTTTGGCGAGAAGCGCCTGCGCAACTCGGCGAGCGGCGGCGGCGGCGGCTCGGCCGCGATCTCCCTGGCGCGCGGGCGCGACAGGATGCGGTCCATCACCTCCGGGTCGACCGGCCTCGCCGGACGACCGAAGCGGCCGAGCACGTAGCGGATCACCTGATCGGGCGTCTGGGCGTAGCGCTCGCCCGACGTCACGTTGAACATCGCCTGGGTGCAGACGATCTGCGGGAAGGGCGTCACCATGATCGGATAGCCGAGTTCGGCGCGCACCCGGTCGACCTCCTCCATCACCCTGGGCATCAGGTGGCCGAGCTTGACCTCCTCGAGCTGCCGCTTGGTCGTGGTCATCACCCCGCCGGCGACCTGATGATGAAAGAAACGCGCGTCGAAGTCGCGCGGGCCGCCGAACGGCAGCCCCTCGGCGCGGGCGAGCGCGCAGAGGTAGTCGTTCATGCGCGTGAGGGCGTCGTCGTCGACATCGACCTCGTGCCCGAGTTCGCGCAGGTTCTCGACGGTCTGCAGCGCCCCGGGCAACGAGGTGCCGCCGCCGAGCGGCCCAACCCCGACATGTAGCACGTCAATGCCGAGATCGGCCGCGACCGTGTAGACGTAGGGCGCAAGGCCGATCGTGCAGTGCGAATGCAGTTCCAGCGGCAGCCGCCCCTTCGCCGCCTGGATCGCCGGGATCAGCGTCTTCGCGCGGTCGGCGGTGAGCAGCCCGGCCGGATCCTTGATGTAGATGCGGGTGAAGTCGGGCGAGGCGGCGAGCTTCGCCGAAAGGTCGGCGTAGAAGGCGTCGTCGTGGGCGTCGCTCAGGGTATAGGTGAGGGCGCCGACGACGTGCGCGCCGCCTTCCTCGCGGATGATCTTAGCCGTCTCGAGCATCGCGTCGAGGTCGTGCATCGGATCGAGCACGATGAAGCGCGACATGCCGTTGCGCACGAGGCAGCGGTAGACGAGCCGCATCACGTCGGGCGCCAGCGTCTCCCACGAGATGAAGCGGAAGCCGGTGCCGATGAACTGCAGCGGCGCGTCGGGAACGAGCCTGCGCATCAACCGGATTCGCTCCCACGGGTCTTCCTGGTAATACTTGACCGCAACGCCCATGTGGGTCGAGGCGGTGAAGTCGATGGCGTGGAAGCCGACCCGGTTCATCACCGGCGCGATCTGGAGGCACTGTGGGGTGTTGAGACCGGTCGCGCCCCAGGTGCTCTGGTTGCCGTCGCGGATCGAGACGTCGACAAGACGGACGCGGGTCATGCGGCGCCTCCCGCGCGCGCGCCGAGGAACCGGGCGAAGAACGCCGTGTCGACTCCGCCCTCCGCGAATACCGGATCGGCGAGCAGAGCGAGGTGCATGTCGCGGTTGGTCGCGACGCCTGTGACGGCGCAGAGGGCCATGGCGCGGCGGCAGCGATCGAGCGCGTCGGCGCGGGTCTCGCCATGCACGATGATCTTGGCGAGCAGGGAATCGTAGAAGGGCGGCACGCTCGCGCCCGGTTCGATGTGGGTATCGACCCGCACGCCCGGCTCCGCGGGGAAGCGGGCGAAGGCGACCGCGCCCGGCGACGGGGCGAAGTCGCGCAACCAGTCCTCGGCGTTGAGCCGACACTCGATCGCATGCCCGGCGATGCGCACGTCGGCCTGCGCGAGGCGAAGCTTGCGCCCCTCGGCGATGGCGATCTGCTCGGCGACCAGGTCGACGCCGGTGACGGCTTCGGTCACCGGATGCTCGACCTGGATGCGCGCGTTCATCTCGAGGAAGTAGAACGCCTCGCGCTCGCGATCGTAGAGGAATTCCACCGTGCCCGCGCCGACGTAGCGCAGATGCCTCGCGAAGCGGACGGCGGCTGCGCGCATGTCTGCGCGCAGACGATCGGGAAGGTCGGGCGCAGGCGCCTCCTCGACCAGCTTCTGATAGCGTCGCTGCACCGAGCAGTCGCGGTCGCCGAGGTGGATGACGTCGTCGCCGTCGCCTAGGACCTGCACCTCGACGTGACGCCCGGAGGCGACGAAGCATTCGAGATAGACGCGCGCATCGCCGAAGGCGGCGCCCGCCTCGGCCGTGGCGAGTTCGACGGTCGCCGCGAGTTTCGCCGGATCGTCGACGCGCTTGAGGCCCTTTCCGCCGCCGCCGCCGACCGCCTTGACCAGCACTGGCCAGCCGATCCGATCGGCGAGCGCGGCGGCGTCTTCGGACGTTGCGATCGAACCGCCCGGCGCAAGCGGCAGGCCGGCCGCGAGCGCATGCTCGCGCGCGCGCAGCTTGTCGCCGACGGCTTCGAGATTGGCCTCGGTCGGCCCGATGAAGATCAGGCCGCGCGCGCGCGCGGCGCGGGCGAGCGCGGCGTTCTCGCTCAGGAAGCCGTAGCCGGGATGAATCGCGTCGGCCTTCGCCTCGCTCGCCGCGCTGACGACCGCATCGACGTTGAGGTAGCTGTCGAGCGAGCGCGGGCCGCCGATACGCACGACCCGGTCGGCGAGGCGGGCGGGGGCGCTGTCGAGGTCAGCGTCGGAGGCTGCAAGCACGGCCTCGATGCCGAGGTCGCGACAGGTCCGGATGATGCGCGCGGCGATCTCGCCGCGATTGGCGATCAGGACGCGGCGGATGGTCATGGCGCGGCCTGTCTCAGCCGCATCAGGGTCGCGCCCGCCGGCACGAGTTCGCCGTCGGCGACGCAGATCTGGGTCACGACGCCGGCGGCGCCGGCGGGGATCGAGTTCATCAGCTTCATCGTCTCGATGATGCCGACGACGTCGTGCTCGCCGACGGTAGCGCCGACCTCGACGAAGGGCGGCGCGCCCGGCTTCGGCGCGCGGTAGAAGGTCCCGACCATCGGCGCGCGCACGGCGACGACGCCGTCCTCCTCGGGCTCGGCCGCGCCCGGCCGCGTCTCGGCTTCTCCCTTGGCGGACGCCGCCGCCCCGACGACCTGCGCGCGGGCAAGGGTCTTGCGCTCCTGCGTCCAGCCGCCCTCGCCGCGCCTCAGGCTCAGTTCGAACGTGTCCGTTTTCAACGTCAACTCGGCGTAGGGCGACGTGTCGAGGATGCGGACGATCTCCTCGACGTCCTCGTGGGTCAACGTCGTCATGTCCTGGGCTTTCCTCCGAACATGTCGAAGACGTGGGCGAAGGCGGTCGCCTTGGGCGCCGCCGCCGGCTGACGCTCCTTGTTGGCCCAGATCGTTTCGGGCCGGCTCTGCAGCAGGAACAGCCGCTCCGTCCCGTCGACGTCCGGCGCCAGAGCCCATTCGATGTCCTGCGGACAGCCGTAATGCGCCTCGATCGACTTGCCGATGCGCGCGAGCTCGGCGATTTGCGCATCGTCCAGGCACGGCGCGTCGCGGCGGTCGTCCGGCACCGCGATCTCGCGCACTCCGCCAGCCGCGGCGTCGGGCACGTGGGCGACCGTCTTGTGCGACACGGTGCGCTTGACGACTTCGCCGGTGACCTTGTTGATCACGTACTTGTCCGGCGTGACGACGCCGCTGACCACCGCCGAACCGAGGCCCCAGCTCGACTCAATCGCGATCACCGAGCGGTCGCCGGTCAGCGGGCTGCGGGTGAACATCACCCCCGAGCAGCGCGGATCGACCATGCGCTGGATGACGACGCCCATCGCCAGCCCCTCTTCCGGCAGCTTGAAGCGCAGGCGGTAGCTGACCGACTCGGCGCTGTAGAGGCTCGCCCAGCAGTCGCGCACCGCATGCAGCACCGCATCGGCGCCGACGATCCAGAGATAGGTCTCCTGCAGGCCGGCGAAGCTCGCCTCGCTCGAATCCTCGCTGGTCGCCGACGAGCGCACCGCGACCGGCTGGTCGCCGCCTGCGCCGCAGAGTTCGGCGTAACCGGAGACGATCGCCTCGCCGATCTCGGCCGGCATCGGCGCGGAGACGATGCGCGCGCGCGCCGCCTCCGCCGCCTTCGACACGGCGATCAAGTCGCCCGCCGGCAGCGCCTCGATCGAGCGCCGGATGTGCCCCTCCGGGTCGACGCCAGCGAGGAAGCGCTCGAATGCGCCGGTGGTGACGACAAAGCCGGGCGGCACGCGGACGCCCGCCCGGGTCATCTCCCCAAGCGAGGCGCCCTTGCCGCCGACCGTCGGACGGTCGACGACGCTCAGATCGGCGAAGGGCGAAGCGAAAGCGGCCATGGATCGCCTCCGTCAGCCGAGAATGGTGACGACGCCGGTGTTGCCGTCCACGCGCACCCGCTGGCCGGTGGTGATGCGCTTGGTCGCGCCGCCGGTGCCGACGACGGCGGGCATGCCGTATTCGCGCGCCACGATCGCCGCGTGCGACATGGTGCCGCCGATGTCCGACACGGCCGCCTTGATCTTGCCGAATACCGGGCCCCAGGACGGGTTGGTGACGGGGCAGACGAGGATCTCGCCATCGCGCATCTGCCCGATGTCGTTGGCGCTCTTCAAGACCCGGGCGACGCCCTCGGCGACGCCCGGCGAGGCCGCAAAGCCATGCAGTTCGTTGGCGTCGGCGACGCTGGGCTTGCGCGCCCACGAGGCGAGGGTCTCCGAAGTGATGCCCCACAGCATCTGCAGCGCCGGGTCGGCGATGTTTTCGGGAATCGGCCCCAGCGCCGGCGGCGGCGACCAGTCCTTGAGCTTCTCCCAGATGCGCTTGCGCTCCTTGAGGATCGGCTTCCAGTGGCCGCGCCCGGCGGGCGGGCCGCCCGAGGCCCAGGCGAGCGCCACTTCCTGCAGGGCGAGGTCCGCCTCGGTGTGGTGAAGGTGGAAGAAGTCCTCGACGTCGGCGATCACGCCGAAGCGGGCGAGCAGCGCGCCGAACTCGCGCAGCTTCGTGAACCACAGCGTCGTGAACCAGTGCTCGCAGTAGAACTTGTGGTCCTCGACGAAGGGGAACACGAGGTGGCAGAGGCCAAGCATCTGGTCGAAGGCGCCGCGCTCCTCGTCGCTTCCGAGCAACGCGCGGTAGTCGGCGATGATCCGTTCGCGCTCCGCTTTCAGCGCCGCGGTCGGGCGCTCGATCGATTGGCCGGCCTCGATCATCGTGATGTAGCGCGCGATCGCGGAGAACGGCACCGAGAGGTCGTCGTTCCAGCTGCGGTGGTGATGATAGAAGCCGTCGCCGGTCGACATCAGGAACCACGGGTCGCGCGTCTCCTCGAGCGCCGCGAGCCAGGCTTTGCCCGGCTCGCCCATCTGCTCCAGCGCGCTGATGATTTCGGTCGGGTCCGAGCCGTCGCCGAACTTGTGGCCGACCTTCAGTTCGCCGGCGAGTCTGGCGAGCTTCTTCAGTTCCTCGTCCGGGCGGAACATGAAGACGTCGATGCCCGCCACCATGCGCGCGACGGTCTGGTCGGAGATCTCGGGGAACGCCTTCTTGCAGAATTCGAAGAAGACGAGATAGGCGCCGTAGCCCAGCATCAGGAACTCGAAGTGGTGGTGCCACATCTTCGAGAAGGATTCGATCGTCCGGTGATAGGACTCGCGCACGTAGTGGTTCTGGCCGATGCCCTTGGCCGAAGTGACGGTTTCGATGTCGTCGAGTTCGGGCAACGCGGGGACGTGGATCGCCTGGAGGTCGCGGATGAGGGCGTGCATCCGCTCCTTCCATTCGCCGTAGAGCCGCTCCCAGTTCTGGAAATAGTAGCCGGCGCGCTCCTGGAACACCGCGAGGCGGCGACCGATCTCCTCCGGATCGGTGACCGGATAGGCGGTGATGTAGATGCGGCCGTTGACGATGCGGTGGTCGATGCCGAGCGTGGTCGGGAACGAGAACACGCGGGTCGTGAAGGCGCCGAGCGCCTGATAGGGCACTTCCGCCGTCAGCACGTCGAAGGCCGGCATCGGCTCGGGAAAGTGCATGGCGTTGTAGAACCAGAAGACCTTGTCGTCCTCGGGCCGGAAGCGGGTGAAGTAGGGATACATCTGCTCCCAGCCCTCGGTCCCGGGCAGGTCGCGAATTTCGGAAGGCAGGGGGAACGCGCGCTCGCTGGCCGACATCCTTGCATCTCCTCAGGCAGCGGGGGACGCTCTTCGTCGTCCCTCCGGCGATCATCACCGCATCCTGCTCTTAAGCGCCCGCCTATCGACGACCACCTATCGAAAGATAGCCTGATCGGGCGCGCGGCGCATCGCTCGCAAACGAGGGCGCGGCGGTCCCGGCGCCCGTTGGGAGTCGTTCGCCTTCAGCCGGAAGAATTTCCTTCGCTCCGACTATTTGCATGTGGCGTCCCTCTGACGGCGCGCGTTCTTGCGTCTGGCTTGACGGCGGGACCTCTCATCGTCGCCGGACCGGGAGCGAGGCGCTTGCGCCGGCGGACGCGGAAGGCGATCCTGCCGGCGGCCCACGCTCGCGGAATCCCGCGCGCGCCCGACCGCCCGAGGGGACCATCGTATGTTCCTCAGCGTGTTCGACGTGTTCAAAGTCGGCGTCGGCCCTTCGTCCTCGCACACGATGGGGCCGATGACGGCGGCCGCCGACTTCCTCGATCTTCTGCGCGGTTCCGTCGCCGCGGCGCGGGCCGCCGCGGTGCGGGTCACGCTGCACGGGTCACTCGCCTTCACCGGCAAGGGCCATGCGACCGATCGGGCGGTCGCGCTCGGGCTGCTGGGCTGGCGTCCCGCCGACCTCGACGTCGACGAGGCGGAGCGCCAGCTCGAAGCGCTGCGGAAGACGCGCCGCCTCGCGCCGGCGGGACTGCAGGCGCTCACGTTCGATCCGGAAAGCGACATCGTGTTCGACTTCGGCCCGCCGCTGCCGGGGCACGCCAACGGGATGATCTTCGAGGCGCGCGACGCCGCGGGCGGCGTCGCGCTCTCGCAGACCTGCTATTCGATCGGCGGCGGTTTTGTCGTCACCGGCGAACAAAGGGAGCGGCCGCAAGAGATCGAAGCCGCCCGGCGGCCGACGCGGCCGTTTCCCTTCGCCAACGCGGCGGAAATGCTGCGGATGGCGCGCGACAGCGGGCTCAGCGTCGCCGAGATGAAGAAGGCCAACGAATGCACGGCGCGGTCCGAGCGCGAGGTCGAGCGCGGCCTGGCGACGATCTGGTCGGCGATGGACGCCTGCATCGAGCGCGGTCTGGCGCGCGACGGCGAATTGCCGGGCGGACTCGGGGTCCGGCGCCGGGCGAAGCGCATTCGCGACCAGCTCGAACATGAGCGGGGATCGAACGCCGTGCAGCCGCATGTCGTATCCGACTGGCTCAGCGTCTACGCCCTCGCGGTCAACGAGGAGAACGCCGCCGGCGGCAGGGTGGTGACCGCGCCGACCAACGGCGCCGCTGGGGTGGTGCCCGCGGTCCTGCGCTACTATCTCGATCATTGCGTCGGGGCGACCCGGGACAGGATCCCGGACTTTCTCCTGACCGCCGCCGCCATCGGCGGCCTGATCAAGCACAACGCCTCGATCTCCGGCGCGGAAGCCGGCTGCCAGGGCGAAGTCGGCTCGGCCGCCGCCATGGCCGCCGCCGGGCTCTGCGCCGTCCTCGGCGGATCGCCGGCGCAGGTCGAGAACGCGGCCGAGATCGCCCTCGAACATCATCTCGGCATGACCTGCGATCCGGTCGCCGGCCTCGTTCAGGTGCCGTGCATCGAGCGCAACGGCATCGGCGCCATGAAGGCGGTCGCGGCCGCCTCGCTCGCCCTGCGCGGCGACGGCTCGCATTTCATGCCGCTCGACAATTGCATCGCCGCGATGCGCCAGACCGGCGAGGAGATGAGCGCCAAGTTCAAAGAGACGAGCCTCGGCGGTCTCGCGGTCAACCTGCCGGAATGCTGAGGCGGAGAGGGTCGGCGCGTCGCGGCGTCGTCAGCGGCAGAAGGTCCGGTACAGGACGTCGATGACGGCGCGGACCTTGTCGTCCGCGATGCTGTAATGAATGGTCTTGCCGTCGCGGCGCGCGGCGATCAGCCCCTCGAGGCGCAAGCGCGCGAGCTGTTGCGAGACCGTACCGTCGACTGGCGCAGCGACAGCGCCGCCTCCAGTTCGCTGACCGATTTCTCGCCGTCGAGCAGGTTGCACAGGATCATGAGCCGCGATTCGTGGGCGAGCGCCTTGAGGAACTCGCTGGCCTCGCGCGCGTTGCCGGCCATCCGGTCGACCTCGAGTCGATCCTCGCGCTTCGCCGCATCCAACAGCGCCATGACGATCAACGTCTCAATTTCATATCTATGAATGTGATATAATAACTGACGCCCGCGGCGCGCAATACGACAGGTGCTGCGCCCTCCGGAATGGCGTCGGCCTACGGCTCCGCGGTCCGCGAGGCCGGCTCCGCCGGCGCCGGCGCGAACCATTCGAGCTTGTCGCGCAGGGCCACCACCGTGCCGACGATGACGATCGACGGACCCTTGAGGCCGGCGGCGCGCGCTTCCGCAGCGAGCGTGGCGAGTGTGGCGACGACCACGCGCTGATTGGCGCGGGTCGCGTTGTCGACGATCGCAGCCGGCATGTCGCGGGGCGCGCCATGGACGATGAAGGCGGCGGTCAGGGCTTCGAGACGACGCAGCCCCATGTAGACGGCGACCGTCTGGCGCGGCTGGATCAGCGCCTTCCAGTCGAGATCGATGCGGCCCTCCTTGCCGTGGCCGGTGACGAACACGCAGGCCTGCGCGTGGTCGCGGTGGGTCAGCGGAATGCCGGCGTAGGCCGAGGCGCCGACCGCCGCCGTCACGCCGGGGCAGACCTGGAAGGGAATCCCGTGCGCCGCCAGGGTCTCGATCTCCTCGCCGCCGCGGCCGAACAGGAACGGATCGCCGGCCTTGAGGCGCAGGACCCGCTTGCCCTCCTGGGCGAGGCGCACGAGCAGCGCGCTGATCTCCTCCTGCGGCACCTCGTGGTTGTCGGGCTCCTTGCCGACGTAGATGCGCTCCGCCTCGCGCCGAACCAGCGTCATGATGCGATCGTCGATCAGGCGGTCGAACAGCACGACGTCCGCCTTCTGCATCAGGCGGAAGGCGCGGAAGGTGACGAGGTCGGGGTCGCCGGGGCCGGCGCCGACCAGAAAGACCTCGCCCGTCGGCGCGGCGCCGTCCGCCGCCCAGCGGTCGATCGCGCGCGCGAGACGGGCCTTGGCCGCCTCCTCATCGCCCGCGAGCGCCGCTTCCGCGATCGGGCCTTCGAGCACCGTTTCCCAGAACCGGCGCCGCTGGGTCTGCGAGGGAACCGCCGCGGCGAGCCGCCCGCGGAAGCCGCTCACGAGCCCAGCGAGCCGCCCGTAGGCGGCCGGGATCAGCGTCTCAAGCCGCGCCTTCAGCATCCGTCCGAGGATCGGCGAGGCGCCGCCGGTCGAGACCGCGATCACCAACGGGCTGCGGTCGACGATCGAGGGCATGAGGAAATCGCACAGCGCCGGCCGGTCGGCGACGTTGACGAGCGCGCCGGCGGCCTTCGCCGCCGCGCGCGCCCGCGTAATCAGGCCGTCATCGTCCGTTGCGATGAAGGCGAGCGATCCGGGCGCGAAGTCCGCGCCGGCCGCTTCGCGCGCCGCCCAGACGAAATTCGGCGCATCCCGCAGCGCCCGGAACTCGTCGCCGAGCGCGGGGGCGAACACGGTTACCCGCCCGCCGGCTCGCAGGGCGGCTTCGGCGCGCCGCGCCGCGACCAGACCGCCGCCGACCACGATCACCGGGCGGTCGCGCATGACGACAAAAATCGGCAGATCGCGCATGGTGTTATCCTACGAAGCCGGCGTCGCTGTCCGCTTCGGCGCGCGCGGCGCGCCCGGCGATGTTCGTCATGCCCGACGACGGCCGCGCCGTCGACCGGGAGCGCCGCCGCGCCGCGTCATGCCGCCGCGAATCTTTCTCGCGCTCGGACGCTCCACAACGCGCGCGCCTCGGCCTCGGCCTGCGCCGGCTCAGCCGCCGCGCCCAGGGTCCGTAAGGCGATCGCCAGCGTGCCGACTACTGCGGCCTCGCCGTAGGCGTCGGCGATCTCGCCGCGCCACAGGGCGGCGAGACGGGAAAGGTCCATCGATTCGTCGTGGGGCTGGCGCGGCTCGTCGATCAGCGGCGGCCAGCGCTCGTCGACGGCGGCGCCGTCCGCGGCCATCATGACCTCGCAGGGCTTGGCCGGCCGCCGCTCGATCTCGCCGCCTTCGCCGCGGAACACCGCAAGCCGCTGCTCCTCAAGGATCAGTCCCGCGTCGCGGTGGATGCGCATGTAGCCGGGATGGAACACGCCCTGCAGCACCGCCGGCGCCCCGAACGGGTTGAGCATGCGGGCGAACGTGTGGACCGGCGAGCGCAGGCCGAGGATCGGGCGAAGCTCCAGCATGTCGGCGATCGGCGGGCAGAGGGCGTCGATCGGGAGGTAGGCGAAATTGTCGGTCTTCAGTCGGTCCGACGCGTCCGGAAGATTCTCCGCGACCGGCAGGCCGAGCGCGCGCAGGGCCTCGCCGGTGTAGACGCGCCCCTCGGTATGCGCCTCGGCGCCGTGCATGAAGACGCGCCGGCCGCTCTCAGCCAGCGCCAGCGCCGAAAGCAGGAACCACGGCAATTGCCGGCGCTTGCCGGCGTAGGACGACCAGTCGAGATCGACCCGCGGGGCGCCGGCGGGCGGGACGATGCGGGCGCGGGCGGCGCGGACGAAGCCGGCGATCTCCTCCGGACTCTCCTCCTTCACCCGCAGCAGCATGAGGAAGGCGCCGAGCTGCTCCGGCAGGACCCCGCCGTCGAGGATCATGCCCATCGCTTCGCCGGCTTCGTCGAGCGTCAGCGAACGGGTCAGCGACTTGCCGCGCCCGAGAACGGCGATGAATCGGGCGAAGGGATGGGGTTCGCGCTTCATGCGGTGGCGGCTCTTCGGACGGTTCGCGCGCCGGATCCGTGGCGAGCGTTTCCCCGGGGACGTGGCGGTCGTCGATCTCGCCGTCGACGACCGTACCCGACGCCTGGCGGCAGGAAAAGATCGCGATCGCAGGCCGGTCCCCGGATGACCTTGGGCGGGGCCGCCGAGGGCGACGAACCGGGAGCGCGAATCCGAGCGCCCGCGACGGAGGTCACGCCTTCAGATGACCCGGACCAAATGACTCCGGCAACAGCGCCGCAAGGGTGAAGCTCGCCCGCACTCCCTCCGGCCCGGCGATATGCACACGGGTTGCGGCGTCGGCGAATTCGCGGATGCGTTGGCGGCAGCCGCCGCAGGGGGTGCAGAGCGCGGCGCCGTTGCCGATGACGCAGATCTCCGCGATGCGTCGACCGCCGGCGGCGACCATGGCGGCGATGGCGCTCGTTTCGGCGCACCAACCCTCTGGGAATGCGGCGTTTTCGACATTGCCGCCGACGTAGACCGTCCCGTCGCTCGCCCTCAGCGCGGCGCCGACCGGGAAGTTGGAGTAGGGGACATAGGCCATCGCCTGCGCCGCCTTGGCCGCGGCGAACAGGTCGGCGAGGACGTCAGCGTTCTTTGACATAAGGAATTCCTGAGGCGCGCGGCGGAATCGCCTTGCCGATGAAGCCCGCGAGCAGGATGACCGTCAGCACGTAAGGCAGCGCCTCGATCGCCTGCACCGGCACCGGGCCGATGACCGGAAGCTCGACCCCCTGAAGCCGGATCGCGAGCGCGTCGAGGAAGCCGAACAGCAGGCAGGTCGCGAGCGCGGGCCACGGCCGCCACTTGGCGAAGACGAGGGCGGCGAGCGCGATGAAGCCGCGCCCGGCCGACATGTGCGGCTGGAAATAGCCGGTCTGACCGAGCGCCAGATAGACGCCGGCGAGCCCGACCAGGACCCCGCAGATGATGACGGCGCTGTAGCGCAGCGCGCGAACCGAGATGCCGGCGGTGTCGACTGCGGCCGGGTTCTCGCCGACCGCGCGCAGACGCAGGCCGAATCGCGTGTGGTAGAGCGCCCAGTAAGTCAACGGGACGACAAGAAAAGCGATGTAGGTGATGATGTCGTTGCCGGAGACGACGTGCTGGTAGATCGGCCCGAGGATCGGGATTCGCCCGATCTCCTCCGCGAACCGCCAGGCGATGGCGCCGAACTGCGCGTCGGCTGGGAGCTGCGGGGTGCGGCCGCCCTGCTGCCAGATGGCGTTGCCGATCAACGCGGTCAGGCCGTCGGCGACCATGTTGATCGCCGTGCCCGAAACGATCTGGTTGGCGCGCTGGTCGATCGAGGCGTAGCCGTGGATGAGCGAGAAGCCGATCGTCGCGACGACGCCGACCGCAAGCCCCGCCCAGGCGCTGCCGGTAAAGGTCGCCCCGACCGCGGAGGCGAAGGCGCCGACGAGAATCTTGCCTTCGAGTCCGATGTCGACCACCCCCGATCGCTCCGACCACAGCCCGGCGAGGCAGGCGAGGATCAGCGGGATCGCGAGCCGCATCCCCGAGGCGAACATGACGATGAAGGCGTCGAACCATTCCATCGCGCGGGCCCTAGATCGGCGGCTGGGCGGTGCGCCGCGCGAGCAGCGTCGCCACCGGGCGGCGGAACATGTGTTCGAGCGCGCCGGCGAACAGCACCACGAGGCCCTGGATGACCACGATCATGTCGCGGCTGATCTTCGGCTGCTCGAAGGCGAGCTCCGCGCCGCCCTGGTAGAGCACGCCGAACAGGATCGCGGCGAGGATGATGCCGACCGGATGCGCCCGGCCCATTAGCGCGACCGCGATGCCGACGAAGCCGAAGCCGGACGTGTATTCGAGGATCAGCCGGTGCTCCTCGCCGAGGATGACGTTGACCGCGAGGCCGCCGGCGAGCGCGCCCGAGAGCAGCGTCGAGAGGATGGTGATGCGGGCGGGCGAGATGCCGCCATAGACCGCCGCGGTCGGATTGGCGCCGACGGTGCGGATTTCGTAGCCCAGCCGGGTGCGCCAGATTAGCAGCCACACCACGAAGGCGCAGACGAGGGCGAGCAGGAACGACAGGTTGAACGGCGTCACCGGCCAATGCACCCCGAACCAGGCCATCACCTCGTGGAATTGCAGCACCCGTCCGTTGGCGGGGAACGCCGCCGTCTCCGCGTTCATCTGCCCGGGCACGCGCATCACGTTGACCAGCAGATAGCCCATGATCGCCGAGGCGATGTAATTGAACATGATCGTCGTGATGACGATGTGGCTGTCGCGGTAGGCCTGGAGATAGCCGGGGATGGCGGCGAAGGCCGCGCCGAACAGCGCCGCGGCGAGGATCGCGACGATCACCAGCGAATAGCCGGGCAGGAAGCCGAGATGGAGCGCGACCAGCGCCGCCCCTAGTCCGGCGAAATAGGCCTGGCCCTCGACGCCGATGTTGAACAGGCCGGCGTGAAAGCACAGCGCCACCGCAAGGCCGGTGAAAATGAAGCTTGTCGCGTAATAGAGGGTGAAGCCGATCCCTTCGAGGTCGCCGAGCGCGCCGGTCAGCAGGATCTGCACGGCCTGAAGCGGGTTCTCGCCGATCGCCAGCACCACGAGGCCGGAGATCACGAAGGCGGCGGCGACATTGACCAGCGGGATCACCGCGACGTCGGCCCAGGCGGGCAGGGGTTTCAGCGGCGTGCTCATGCGGCGTGATCGCTGACGCCGGCCATCAGCAGGCCGAGATCGCGCGCGTTGGTGTCCTCGGGCCGGCGCTCGCCGGTCACCCGCCCGCCGCACAGCACGATGATGCGGTCGGACAGCGCGAAGATCTCGTCGAGCTCGACCGACACCAGCAGCACCGCCTTGCCGGCGTCGCGCTGGGCGACGATGCGCTTGTGGATGAACTCGATGGCGCCGATGTCGACGCCGCGGGTCGGCTGTCCGACCAGCATGATCTTCGGATTGCGCTCGATCTCGCGCGCGAGCACCAGCTTCTGCTGGTTGCCGCCGGAAAAATTGGCGGTCTTGAGCAGCGGGGCGCGCGGGCGCACGTCGAACGCCTCCATCTTGCGGTCGGCGTCGGCGATGATCGCCTTGCGGTCGTAGAGAAGGCCGGCGCCGTAGGTCGTCTCGTGCTGGAAACCGAGCATCGCGCTCTCGCAGGCCTCGAACGGCATGATCAGGCCGACCCGGTGGCGATCCTCCGGCACGTGGCCGACGCCGATCAGCCGTTCGTCGTGCGGATTGCGCTGGGCCGCCGCGAGCGGCCTGCCGTCGATCAGGATCTCGCCGCCGTTCAGCGGACGGATGCCGGCGAGCGCTTCGAGCAGCTCCGACTGGCCGTTGCCGGCGACGCCGGCGACCCCGAGGATCTCGCCCTCGCGCAGCTCGAACGACACGCCGTCGACGCGCACCACGCCGCGGTCGTCGCGCACCACCAGGTCGCGCGCCTCGAGCGCCACCCGGCCCGGATGAGCCGGCCCCTTGTCGATCTTGAGGATCACCTTGCGCCCGACCATGGCGTCGGCCAGCTCCGGCGGCGAGGTGTCGGCGGTGTCGAAGGTCGCGACCATCTCGCCGCGCCGCATCACCGACACGCGGTCGGTGAGGCTCATGATCTCGCGCAGTTTGTGGGTGATGAACACGATGGTCTTGTTCTGGCCCTTCAGCACTCTCAGCATCTCGAAGAGCTGGTCGGCCTCGGAGGGCGTCAGCACCGCGGTCGGCTCGTCGAGCACCAGGATCTCGGCGCCGCGCACCAGCGCCTTGAGGATTTCGACGCGCTGCTGCAGGCCGACCGACAGTTCCCCCACGATTGCGTCGGGATCGACCTCGAGGCCGTATTCCGCGCCGAGCTCGCCGAGCCGCTTGCGGATGGCGCTCGCGCCGCGGGCGAGCAGCGCGCCGCCCTCCGCGCCGAGCATCACATTCTCGAGCACGCTCAGCGGCGGCACCAGCATGAAATGCTGGAACACCATGCCGATGCCGCAGTCGATCGCCTCGCGCGACGAGCGGATGCGCACCCGCTCGCCGTTGACCCGGATCTCGCCGGCGTCGGCCTCGTAGAAGCCGTAGAGGATCGACATCAGCGTCGACTTGCCGGCGCCGTTCTCGCCGACGATGCCGTGGATCAGGCCGCGCTCGACGCGCAAATTGACGTTCCGGTTGGCGTGAACCGGGCCGAAACTCTTGTCGATGCCGATCAGTTCGATGGCGGGAGGCGCCATGCCGGCCGCAGAGGTCACACGTCGCTCCTTGCCTCTCAGCGGTCGCCTTCGGCGCTTGAGGGCGCGGTCTACGACCGCGCCCCGACGGGTTCCGGCGTCCGCAAGCAGGCGGGCCGCGGACGAGGTCAGCGACCCCGCCCTACAGCGATCCAGACCTCAAAGCGGGCACTTGTTGTCCGACATGTAGTCGTGCACCTGGATCTTGCCGGCGATGATGTCGGCCTTGGCCGCTTCGGCCTTCTTCTTGGCGGCGTCGGACAGGATCGCCTTGTTGTTGTCGTCGACGGCGTAGCCGACGCCGTCGTTCTTCAGGCCGAACACCTGGATGCCCGGCTTCCAGGTTCCGTCCTTGGCGGCCTTGAACGAATCATAGGTCGCGACGTCGACGCGCTTGAGCATCGAAGTCAGGATCTTGCCGGGGAACAGGCCGTTCTGGTTGGAATCGACGCCGATGCCGAACTTGCCCGCGTCCGCCGCAGCCTTGAGCACGCCCTGCCCGGTCGAGCCGGCGGCGGCGTAGACGATGTCCGCGCCGCGGCCGATCTGGGACTTGGCGAGTTCGCCGCCCTTGACCGGATCGTTCCAGGCAGCGGGGGTCGTGCCGGTCATGTTGGCGATGACTTCGCCCTTGCCGCCGGTGTCGTACTTGACGCCCTGGGCGTAGCCGCACTCGAACGCCGAGATCAGCGGAATGTCCATGCCGCCGACGAAGCCGACCTTGCCGGACTTCGACGTCTCGGCCGCGATCACGCCGACCAGGAACGAGCCTTCCTCGGCCTTGAACACCATCGACTGCACGTTCGGCTTGTCGACCACCATGTCGATGATGCCGAACTTGGTGTTGGGATATTCGTCGGCGACCTTGGTCAGCGCGGTCGCCCAGGCGAAGCCGGGCATGATGATCGGCGAGAAGCCGTCCTTGGCGAACTTGCGCAGGACCTGCTCGCGCTGCGCCTCGTTCTGGATCTCGAGATCGCGGAAATCGATGCCGGTGTCCTTCTTGAACTTGCTCGCGCCGTTGAACACGCCTTCGTTGAACGACTTGTCGAACTTGCCGCCGAGATCATAGATCACCGCCGGCTTGACGTCGGCGGCGAGCGCCGCAGCCGACGCGACAAGGCTGCCGCAGAGGAGCGCCGTCCTCAGCATGAAATTGCCCGTAACCATATTCTACCTCCCGGTGGTGGCGACGGCCGACATCCGGCAGGCGCCCTGACCCTCGAATCCTGACCAATCAGTCAAGACAACCTGCCCGCGGCGGCGATGTCAACGCCGGTCCGTCAGGGACCCGCTCGCGCGGAGAGCGCAGGAAAACTTATTCGGCGGTTTCCGCGCCCGCAAGACAGGTTCCGGCGTTTCCGAGTTCAGCGCCGCTACGTCAGTTGAACAGCGACGAGACGCTCTCTTCCTTGGCGATGCGCGCGATCGCCTCCCCGATCAGCGGCGCGATCGAGATGACGCGGATGTTGCGCGCGACCCGGACCGCCTCGGTCGGCGCGATCGTGTCGGTCAGCACGAGTTCGGTGAGCTTCGAGGCGGCGATGCGGGCGACGGCCCCGCCCGACAGCACGCCATGGGTGATGTAGGCCGAGACGCTGTCCGCCCCCGCCGCGAACAGCGCGTCAGCGGCGTTGCACAACGTGCCGCCGGAATCGACGATGTCGTCGAGCAACACGCAGTTGCGTCCCTTGACGTCGCCGATGATGTTCATGACCTCGGATTCGCCCGCCCGCTCGCGCCGCTTGTCGACGATGGCGAGCGGCGCGTCGAGGCGTTTGGCGAGCGCCCGGGCGCGCACCACGCCGCCGACGTCGGGCGAGACCACCATCACGTTGCGGCCGCCATCGCCGCGCGACTGGATGTCGCGAACCATGGTCGGCGCGGCGAACAGATTGTCGGTCGGGATGTCGAAGAAGCCCTGAATCTGCCCGGCGTGGAGGTCGACGGTCAGGACGCGGTCAGCGCCGGCGCGGGTGATCAGGTTCGCCACCAGCTTGGCCGAGATCGGCGAACGGGGACCGGGTTTGCGGTCCTGGCGGGCATAGCCGAAATAGGGGATGACCGCTGTGACCCGATGGACCGAGGCGCGCCGCAGCGCGTCGATCATGATCAGGAGCTCCATCAGGTTGTCGTTGGTCGGAAACGACGTCGACTGGATGATGAAGGCGTCGCGACCGCGCACGTTTTCGAGAATCTCGACGAAGATCTCCATGTCGGCGAAGCGCCGGACGTGGCACCCGGTGAGCGGCTCTCCGAGGTAGGCGGCGATTGCGTTGGCGAGAGGCGCGTTCGAGTTGCCGGCCAAAACCTTCATCTTGCCGACCACGGCAAATCTCCTCGAACGCGTCGTGCGCCCACGCGAGCGCGGACGGGCCGGCTCATAGCAGCCGCGCCCGTCGCAAACAACATGACACTTTTTCTACAGCGGCGGCCGCGTCCGGAGCGGCGCTATTGCGCGTAGCTGAGCGCGCTTCCCGGGGCGGCTTCGGGCGTGTTCGAAAGGTAGGCGGCGAGGTCGTCGGCCGCCTTGCCGGCGATGCTCGCGAGCGTAGCCGGCGCGACCATCGCCCAGGGGTCGTCGCCCGAACCGGCGACGACGATCGTGTCGGTCAGTCGTTGCGCGCGCTGCTTGTCGCGGGTGAACACGTCGAAGACGACGCTGACCGACGAGCCGCTGCTCACGCGCGCGGCGTCGAGATAGCCGCGCACCAGATATTTCGCCGAGGTTGGCGGGGCGAGCGCGATCTGGCGCTCGGCGGCCGCCGCGTCGAGGTCCTGGTCGAACGTCTGCCCGAGCGTGTCCGGGGCGCCCACGACCGACAGGATCGCGACCGTCGCTCCCGACATGGCGGCGTCCGGGCGGCGCACGAATTGATAGGAGCCCGCGGCGTCCGCCGACACGTCGCCTGCGGTCTCAACGCACCCTCCGAGCCCGGCCGCGGCGACAAACGCCAGCGCCGCGGCGGCCGCCCGCCGCCTCCTCAATCCGCCGGTGCCTGTCACGGCCGAACTCCCGCTCCGTCCCGGCGACCGCCGGGAATGATGGTTACCAAATGCTTAACGCAGCGTGACAGCTAGCGGCAACGCCGCGCGCGGTCCAGCCCGAGCGGCCAAAGTGGGTTAACGCGCGCCGCGCCGCAGCCTGGGCCCAGTCGGCGGCCGCCTATTCCCAAGGCTTTCGGCCGGCCCTAGATAGGCGCGCATGACCGGCGCGCCGAAATCCCTTCCCCCGGACCAGACGCCCGAGGCCGCCGCCCGGGACGAGGCGGCGCTCGCCCGCGAGCTCGAGGCCGACGCGGGCGCGCTCGAGATCGCGCTCGACGAGCCGCCGGCCGACGCCTCGAGTCTGGCGCGCGGCGCCGAGGCCATCAAGGCGTTCTGGCGCCACGCGCCGCTGGGGCCGGGCGTCTACCGGATGATCGGGGCGGAGGGCGAGGTGCTCTATGTCGGCAAGGCGCGCTCGATCAAGAAGCGGATCACCGCCTACACGACGCCCGAGCGGCAGTCGGTGCGGATCGCCCGCATGGTCTCGCAGACCCGCTCGATGGTGTTCGTCACCACCGAGACGGAAGCCGAGGCGCTGCTGCTCGAAGCCAATCTCATCAAGCAGCTCAAGCCGCGCTACAACGTGGTGCTACGCGACGACAAGAGCTTCCCGTACATCCTGATCGCCAGCGGCGCCGCGGCGCGGCTGGTCAAGCATCGCGGCGCGCGCTCGATTCCGGGCGACTATTTCGGACCGTTCGCCAGCGCCGGCGCCGTCTTCCGCACCATGAACGCCTTGCAGCGCGCGTTTCTGCTGCGCACCTGTTCCGACAGCTACTACGAGAACCGCACCCGGCCCTGCCTGCTCTATCAGATCAAGCGCTGCTCCGGCCCGTGCACGGGCGAGATCGGGCTCGACGAGTACGCCGGACTCGTCAAGGAGGCGAAGGACTTCCTGTCGGGGCGCAGCCTCGCCATCCGCCGCCGGCTTGCGGTCGAGATGAGCGAAGCTTCGGCCGCGCTCGAATTCGAAAGAGCGGCGCGCCTGCGCGATCGGATTTCCGCGCTCTCGGCGATCCAGGGCGAGCAGAGCGTCAACCCGCGCTCGATCCCCGAGGCGGACGTGTTCGCCGTCACCGAGGAGGCCGGGCAATATTGCGTCGAGGTGTTCTTCTTCCGCACCTACCAGAACTGGGGTAACCGGGCTTATTTTCCCCGGGCGGACCGGGCGCTCGGTCCGGAAGAGGTGCTCGACGCCTTCCTCGGCCAGTTCTACGTCGAGCGGCCGGCGCCGCGGCTGGTGCTGCTGAGCCATCCGGTCGCGACCGCGGCGACCTTGTGCGAGGTGCTGAGCGCCCGCGCCGGCCACCGCATCGCGATCGGCGTGCCGCGACGCGGCGAAAAGCGCGACCTGGTCGAGGCGGCGATGCGCAACGCCCGCGAGGCTTTGTCGCGCAAGCTCGCCGAGGCCGCGAGCCAGGAAAAGCTGCTCGCCGCGCTGGCGCAGGCGTTCGGGATCGAGACGCCGCTGCGTCGGGTCGAGATCTACGACAATTCCCACATCATGGGGACGAACGCGATCGGCGCGATGGTGGTCGCCGGGCCCGAGGGCTTCGTGAAAAGCGCCTACCGCACCTTCAACATCAAGAGCGCCGACCTCACCCCCGGCGACGACTACGCCATGATGCGCGAGGTGCTGACCCGCCGCTTCGCCCGGCTGAAGAAGCAGGCGGCAGTCGCCGCTCCGGATGAGCGCGACGGGGATGGCGACCCTGTAGCCGCGGTCGATGACCGCGGCCGGGAAAGCGAGCCTGTAGCCACGGTCGATGACCGCGGCGGCCGCGATCAGCGATCGCGGCTACAGGACCCGGACGCGTTCCCCGAGACGCCCGATCTCGCCATCATCGACGGCGGCCGCGGGCAGTTCGAGGCGGCGCGCGAGGTTCTGACTGCGCTCGGCATCGAGGGCGTGGCGCTCGCCTCGATCGCCAAGGGTCCGGACCGCAACGCCGGCCGCGAGACGTTCTATATGGACGAGCGCGAGCCGTTTCGGCTGAGCCCGCGCGACCCGGCGCTGTTCTTCGTCCAGCGCCTGCGCGACGAGGCGCACCGCTTCGCGATCGGCACGCACCGCGCGCGGCGCAAGAAGGACTTCGTCAAGAGCCCGCTCGACGAGATCTCCGGCATCGGCCCGGCGCGCAAGCGCGCGCTCCTTCACGCCTTCGGAACCGCCAAGGCGGTGGCGCGCGCCGGCCTCGCCGACCTCGAGAAGACGCCGGGCTTGAACGCCGCGACGGCGAAGCTCGTCTACGACTTCTTCCACGAGAGCGGCGCGGGGTGAGTGGGTGGGTCGGCGAGATCGGGGCCGGAATTGCCGCCGCCGATCACGGTGATCATGCGATGGATCGGGGCGTCGCCATCGTACTCTGGCCTTAAGAGTACGCTGGACGGCGCCTAGCTCAGAACATGTCGACCTGGACTTCGCCGCCGCGGCTGACTGCCCCGGGGTCGCCGGAGGGAATGTCCACATCGACGACGCCAATGGCGCCGAAGGGCTTCGTCGGAAACGCACGCTGGAGCGCACTTTGCACCGGGCGCCGGACGTCCCTTAGCGCCGCGATGGATTTGACTACGATCCTTCCGGCAGACCGGTCCTTGACCCCCACAACGTTCCCGAGGTCCGCGGGGCCTTCCCGAACAAGAAATCCCTCGTTCTCCAGAGCGCCCATCGCTTTGCGCACCTCGGAGAAGGCGACCCCGTCCCGGTGCCAGACGCTTGCTTTGACCTTCGCAGGCTCCGGGCCGCGGGGGATGCTCGCCTTTTCCGCGCTCCGGTCTACGCCGCTCCCTTCGCGGACAGCAAGGTCTGATCCGGCCTTTGCGACGGGTCCGGCGGAGCAAGCGCTGGACAAGAAGGAGGTGTTGCAGGCGGTGTTCAACGTGGTGCTGACCCCCAGACAGATCGTGACGAAAGCGGCCGCGATAGTGAACCCCGCGCTGACCCTTGACAGTGTTCCGACTACGGTCGCAGGCGACTTTTCAGCTTTCCTCGCCATTGTAGGGCCTCATGGGCTACGAAATCGTCCCGGCGCAATGGTCCGGGCGAACCATCGGATAGCGCAGCTAGCCGGAGCGGGGCTGGCGTGATAGGCGGCGCGCCATGCTCGAAGGTCTGCCCCCCAACAATGCCGCCCATCGCCTGACCCTGATCACCGACGAGAAGCGCGCGCGCGCCGTCGCAGACCTGATCGTCGAGAGCTTCGAACCGGCCGAGGCCGCCTCCGCCGCGTTCGAGACCGAGGATTCGTGGCCCGGCGGCGGCAAGGCGTGGCTGGTCGAGGCCTATTTCGGCTTTGCGCCCGACGAAGACGGCGTCCGCGCGCTCATCGCCGCCGCCGCCGACGCCGAGACGGCCGAGGCGGCGGCTTTCGGCGTGACCGAGAAGAAGGACTGGGTCGCCAACGCGCTCGCCGGTCTTGCTCCGGTGCGGGCCGGGCGATTTCTGGTTCACGGCAGCCACGACCGGGCCAAGGTCGGCGTCAGCGACATCGGCATCGAGATCGAGGCCGGCCTCGCCTTCGGCACCGGCCACCACGGCACGACGCGCGGCTGCCTGATGCACTTCGATCGCCTGCTCAAGCGCCGCCGGCCGGGACGGGTGCTCGACGTCGGCTGCGGCGCCGGCGTGCTCGCCATCGCTGCGGCCAAGGCGCTCAAGTGCAAGGTCTGGCTCGGCGACATCGATCCGGTCGCGGTCACGGTCGCCAACGACAACGCCCGCCTCAACGGCGTCGGCGAAATCTGCAAGGCCGTGGTTTCGCGCGGCGTCGAAAGCCGTTTCCTGCGCGAAGGCGCGCCCTACGACGTGGTCTTCGCCAACATTCTGGCGAGGCCGCTGCGCCTGCTCGCCCCCTCCCTCGCCGCCGTCACCGCGCCCGACGGCGACGCCATCGTCTCGGGGCTGCTGCTCGCCGACGTCCCCGGCGTCCTCGCCGGCTGGCGCGCGCAGGGCTTCTACCTCGCCGACCGGATCGACCTCGAAGGCTGGGCGAGCCTGCGTCTGCATCGGAGCCTCTAGGGTCGGCTCGGCGATGCGCGGTCGTCGACCGCGCTATCTCGCCCGACGATCGCCGCAACGCGCCTCTCGACCTTCCCCGCCGGCGGCCGACCCGTGGGCGATGTCAATAAACGGCAGAAGCGCTCGCGCCCATTCCGCGCGGCGGGCGGCGTCTTGCCGGCGCCCTCCTGTCGCGTCACTGTCACACCGGCAGGCGCAGATGCGGCGCGAGCGAGTGACGGGAGACGCGCGATGGCGAAAGTACCGGCCGGGGTCGGCCCCAAGCTGCCTCAGATCGTGGTGCTGTTCGGGGCGACCGGCGACCTCTCGCAGCGCAAGCTCCTGCCGGGACTCTTCCACCTCATCACCACGGGTTTCATCCCCAAGTGCCGCATCATCGGCGTCTCGCTCGACGACATCGACGCCGACGCCTTTCGCGCCCTCGCCCACAAGGCGATCACGATGCACCACGACCATCCGCCGGCCGACGGCGACTGGCCGGCGCTCGACACGGCGCTCGACTACGTTGCGATCAAGGCTGGCCCCGAGGCGCTCGCCTCGGCGGTCGACCGGGCGGCGACGGCGCTCGGCGGGACGGCCCAACTCATTCACTATCTCAGCGTGCCCCCGAGCGCGGCCCTGTCGGCGCTGCGGATGGTGCATGCCGCCGGCCTTTCCGCCGGATCGCGCATCATCATGGAGAAGCCGTTCGGCCACGATCTCGAGAGCGCGGTCGCGCTCAACGCCGAATTGCACACGATGTTCTCCGAGGATCAGATCTTCCGCATCGACCATTTCCTCGGCAAGGAGCCGGCGCAGAACATCCTCGCGTTCCGCTTCGGCAACGGCCTGTTCGAGCCGATCTGGAACCGCCAGTTCATCGACCACATCCAGATCGACGTCCCCGAAACCCTCGAAATCGGCAATCGCATCGGCTTCTACGAGCAGACCGGCGCCTATCGCGACATGGTCGTGACCCACCTCTTCCAGATCCTCGGCTTCGTCGCGATGGAGCCGCCGACCTCGCTCGCGCCGGGGCCGATCAGCGAGGAGAAGAACAAGGTTTTCCGCTCGCTCCTGCCCGTCGATCCGGCCAACGTCGTGCGCGGTCAATATATCGGCTACCGAAAGGAGCCCGGAGTCGACCCCGAATCCGACACCGAGACCTTCATCGCGCTGAAGTGCCGGATCGACAATTGGCGCTGGGCCGGAGTGCCGTTCTATCTGCGCACCGGCAAGCGCATGGCTCAGGGACAGCGCATCATCTCGATCGCCTTCAAGGAGCCGCCGCGCAGCATGTTTCCCGAGGATTCCGGGCTCGGCTTCCAGGGCCCGGATCACCTCACCTTCGATCTCGCCGACCAGACGCGCGTGTCGCTGTCGTTCTACGGCAAGAAACCCGGGCCAGGCATGCGCCTCGCCAAGCAGAGCCTGCAATTTCGTCTCAACGATACCGGCGACGACGTGCTCGAGGCCTACGAGCGGCTGATCCTCGACGCCATGCGCGGCGACCACACGCTGTTTTGCACCGCCGAGGGCATCGAACGCCTGTGGGAGATTTCGAGCCGCGTCCTCGACAACCCGCCCCCTGTCCGCGTCTATGCGCCCGGCTCGTGGGGGCCGCAGACGATCTACCAGTTGATCTCGCCGCATTCCTGGCGCCTGCCGTTCGAGCGCGAATGGCGCGACCCCGACGAGTTCGGGACCTGAATGCCGGGAAGCGCGCCGTCTCGCCGCGCAAGCGAAGCCAAGCGCGCCCTCCCGGGGGATGACCCGCCGCCACGCCGCGTGTTACAGCCGGCGCGATGTCCGACCTCACCCTCTCGCTCGAACCCGAAACGCCCGACGACGCGGAAGCGATCGAGCATCTCAACGCGCGCGTGTTCGGCCCCGGCCGCTTCGCCCGCACCGCCTATCGCCTGCGCGAAGCGGCTGACCCGGACCGCCGCCTGTGCTTCGTCGCGCGCGTCGGCACGCTGCTGGTCGGCGCCATCGCCATGACCCCGATCGAGATCGGCGGCGCGGCCGCGCTGCTGCTCGGGCCGCTGATCGTCGAGCCGGTGTTCCGCAGCCAGGGCATCGGAGAGGCGCTGGTGACGCGCGCGCTCGACGAGGCTCGGGCGGCCGGCTCGAGGCTCGTCATCCTCGTCGGCGACGAGCCCTACTACGCCCGCATGGGTTTCAAGCCGGCGCCTCCCGGCCGCATCAGCTTGCCCGGACCGGTCGATCCGGCCCGGTTGCTGTGTTGCGAACTGCAGCCCGGCGCGCTGGACGGCGTCGCCGGCGAAGTTCGCGGCGGGCAAAGGGATTAGGTCGGCTCATCCGCCGGTTGCGACAATTTGGCGAAAGAAAGTCCGGCGGCGCCGTTTTGACGCATTGCTCCCACGCGAGATTGAATGTTTTATTAAATTCGACCCGGGGCCTGTGAACCCGAGGGCGCGGAGCAGGAATTGGACATTGTCGAGCTGCCGCCGCTCGGCCGAAAGGTCGAGTGGCCGACGATCTTGTTGGCGGTCGTGATCTACGTCTGGTGGGGGCTTGCGACGTATTTCTGGCGCAACCTGCCGGTCTGGGCGCTCGTCCCGCTCGGGGCCTGGGCGATCGCCTGGCAGATGAATCTTCAGCATGAGGTCATCCATGGCCACCCGACGCCGTGGCGCGCGGTCAATCTGGCGATCGGCGTCTGGCCGCTGTCGCTGTGGCTGCCCTGGTCGCTCTATCGCGACACCCATCTTCGCCATCACCTGGACCAGAACCTGACCGATCCGTTCGAGGATCCCGAGAGCTACTACTGGACCTCGGCGGGCTGGCGCGATCTCGGACCTTTCGCGCGCGCCGTAGTCGCCGCGCAATCGACGCTCGTCGGCCGGATCGTCGTCGGCCCGGCCTGGATGATCGGCCGCTTCGTCTTCGACCTCCTGCGCGACGCCTGGCGCGGCCGCAACGACGCGCGCGGCGTCCTTTTCCGGCACCTCCTGCAATGCATCCCCGTGGTCGTCTGGGTCGTCGGAATCTGCGGCATGCCGCTCTGGGTTTACCTTGCGGCCTTCGTTTATCCGGGCATGAGCCTCGCGATGGTGCGGTCCTTCGCCGAGCACCGCGCCGCCGCCGAGCCCGAGAAGCGCACCGCGATCGTCGAGAACGCGAGAATCCTCGGCCCGCTCTTTCTCTTCAACAACCTGCATGTCGCCCACCATCTGCGCGGCGGCCTGCCGTGGTATCAGATCCCGACATTCTACCGGCTGAACCGCGAGGCGCTCATCCGCCGCAACGGCGGCCTCGTCTACGACGGCTATTTCGACGTCGCCCGACGCTACGCGCTCCGTCCGCACGATCGCTTCATTCACCCCGACTGGACCGGCGCCGCGTGAGCGACCCCGCGCCGGTCGCGGCGCTGCCGATGTACGATCTCCCCGAGATCGCGGCGGCGAACGACGCGCTGTGGCGGCGCATCGCCGAAGGGCTTGGCGCGCGCGGCGTCGCGGCGCCGGCTGCGCTCACCCGCGGCCGCGAACTCGCCGGGCTGTGGCGCGACCCGGGCCTGATTTTCGCCCAGACCTGCGGCTACCCGCTGACGACCGCGCTCGGCGCAGCCGTTGTCATCGTCGCGACCCCGGAATACGCCTTTCGGGGTTGCAGGGGCGTGGATCGCGCCAGTCTGCTCGTCCGCGCGGCGGACGACCCACGACAGGATCTCGCCGCGTTCCGCGGCGCGGTCGCGGCGGTCAATTCGTGGGACAGCGACAGCGGCATGAACCTGTTTCGCGCGGCGGTGGCTCCGCTTGCCGGCGGACGGCGGTTCTTCTCCGGAGTTCTCGTGACCGGCGGCCACGTCGCGAGCCTCGAGGCGGTCGGCGATCGGCGGGCGGACCTCGCGGCGATCGATTGCGTGACCTTCGGGCTCTTGACCCGCGTCCGCCCGGCGCTGACCGCCCGCGTCGCCGTGATCGGCGAAACCCCCGCGACCCCCGGCCTGCCGTACGTCATGAGCGCGCGCCATGGAGCGGCGACGCGGGACGCGGTCCGCGGCGCGCTTTTCGAAGCGCTCGCCGACCCGACGCTGACCGACGCCCGCGCCGCGCTCGGGCTGCGCGGCGCCCGGCCGCTCGCGGAGTCGGATTACGGACGCGTGCTCGACCTCGAGCGCGCCGCCGTCGCCGCCGGCTATCCGCAGCTCGCCTGACGACCTCCGCGCCCGGCGACCTCGGCGCCGCGCGCACTGCAATCGCCAGTGTAGGCCTGGCTGGAAGGGAAGCCGGAGGCCTCGCAGCCGACGTCGGCCGAGGCCCGTCGCCTACCGCAGACCGATCGGCTCGGGGGCGAAATCGGCGTCGGCCGTATCGGTGTGGATCGCGTCCCGGATCAGGCGCTCCGTCGTCTTCTCGAAGTGGGTCCAGAGATCGGCATGCACGTCGGAGAACTGCCGCCACACGATCGCGTCGAACAGCCGCCGCGGCGCCTTGACCATGATCGTCGTGCTGCGTTGACGCGCGTACCGGAAAGGCCGGAACCCGTAGCGGCGGCACAGCCGCGCCGACCATTGGTCCGGCATGGTGAACTTCATCTCGACCGGGTGATCGAGGCGGCTCGCCTCGGCGAGTTTCGCCTTCAGCCGCTCCGCCGCCGCCCCAGCCGCCTCGCGCTCGCCCGCGGTCGTCGCGCCGAAGAACAGCGCCTCCACCTTCCTCAATCGCTCGCGAAGCTCGTCCTCGATCGCCATGCCGCACCTCCTCGCGCAGCGAGGACGCCACCGCGCCGAGCCGTCGTCAATCCGCGAACGGGCGCCGTCCACACCCGTTCGGCGCGCCGTCGCGAGGCGGGGTCCTCGCGCGAATGGCCGCCCGCCTCACGCCTGCTCTCGTGAAGGAGCGCACGCCGTCGACGCGCCCAAGCGGCGGTCGCGGTGAAGACGACGACCAGACCAGCGCGCCGCCATCGGCCGAGGACGGGCGGGCGGGCCGACGAATGGCCGCCCGCAAGCCGCCCTCTGGCCGGCCAGCCGTCCGCGTCAACGCGCTGCGCGTCAACGCGCTCGACAGCGGCGCGCGGCGCCCTTAAGAGCCGGCCCCGGCATCCAAGGAAACGAGCGCACCGGGATGATCATCGCCATCGACGGCCCGGCGGCCTCGGGGAAGGGCACCATCGCCCGCCGGCTCGCCGCACGCTATCGCCTGCCGCACCTCGACACGGGGCTGCTCTATCGCGCCACCGCCGCCGCGCTGATCGCGGCCGGACGCGATCTCTACGACGAAACCGCCGCGGTCGCAGCCGCGCGCGGATTGGGCCTCACCGATTTCGACGAGACGACCCTGCGCAAGCGCGAAATGGGGGAGGCCGCTTCGATCGTCGGCGCGATGCCGGCGGTGCGCAACGCGCTGCTCGAAGCCCAGCGGGCCTTCGCCGCGCGGGCGGGCGGGGCGGTCCTCGACGGTCGCGACATCGGCACCGTGGTGTGCCCGAACGCCGACGTGAAGATC
>CAMFKX010000001.1 GCA_945957375.1 uncultured Roseiarcus sp. | reverse complement strand
GGGCGCGGCGGCGGGCGTGGCGGCGAGCGCCAGCGTACGGCCGAGCGCGGCCTCGATCGCTTCGGCCGGGATCGCGCCCGGCCGCAGCAGCGTCGCGCCGCCGCTCAGGCACGCCACGATGGTCGATTCGACGCCGCAGCGCGACGGCCCGGCGTCGAGAATCACGTCGATCCGGCCGTCGAGATCGGCGAGCACGTGGTCGGCCGTGGTCGGGCTGACGTGGCCGGAGCGGTTGGCTGACGGCGCAGCGAGCGGCCGGCCGACCGCCGAAATCAGCGCCCGAGCGACCGGGTGGTCGGGCATGCGCAGCGCCAGCGTGTCGAGCCCGGCGCGCGCCAGCAGACTGACGGCGCAGGTCGGCGCGACGGGGACGACCAGGGTCAGCGGTCCGGGCCAGAAGGCGCGCGCAAGGCGCTCGGCGTCGGCGTCGAGCAGGCCCTGCTCGCGCGCCGCCGCGAGCGAGGCGACATGCGCGATCAGCGGGTTGAAGGCGGGGCGGCCCTTGGCGGCGTAGATCGCCGCCACCGCCGTCTCCGAGGTCGCGTCAGCGGCGAGGCCGTAGACCGTCTCGGTCGGCATCGCGACCAGCCCGCCGGCGCGCAGCCGCGCTGCGGCGACGGCGATCGCCTCGTCGCCCGCCGGGAGCCGCTGGGTTTCCCGCGTCGCCATTCGGTTTTCCATGCGTTGCCGCAAAAGTCGTCTATATTTAAACGAATCCTGCTTTGCCCTATCCAGCGGCGCGCGTCGACGCCGTTCCGATGCGGAGGAAAATTGATGACGTACCGTTCCCCTGTCGCCGACATCCTGTTTTCGCTCGAGGCGGTGGCGGGCCTGCCGGAGTTGATCGAGAGCCGGCTTGAGGGGGAGTTCGACCGCGAGACCATCGCCTCCGCCATCGCCGAGGCCGGCCGCTTCGCGACCGAGGAGATCGCGCCGCTGAACCGCGGCGCCGACAAGGCCGGCGCGACCTACGCCAACGGCGTGGTGACCACGCCTCCGGGCTTCGCCGACGCCTACCGGCGCTGGGCCGAGTCCGGATGGGGCGGCGTCGCGGCGCCGCCCGAATTCGGCGGCATGGGGCTTCCTCATCTGGTCAACGTCGCCTGCACCGAGATCTGGAACGGCGCCTCGATGGCCTTCGCCCTCTGCCCGCTGCTCACCGAAGGCGCGATCGGCGCGCTCAAGACCTACGGGTCGCGCGAGTTGCTCGACCGCTATCTCGAGCCGATGGTCGCCGGCCGCTGGACCGGCACGATGAACCTGACCGAGCCGCAGGCCGGCTCCGACCTCAACGCGGTGCGCACTCGCGCCGAGCGCGCCGGCGACGGAAGCTATCGTCTGTTCGGGCAAAAGATCTTCATCACCTACGGCGAGCACGACATGGCCGAGAACATCGTCCATCTCGTCCTGGCGCGTCTGCCGGGCGCGCCGGCCGGCACGCGCGGCCTGTCGCTGTTCCTCGCGCCGAAATTCCTGGTCAACGACGACGGCTCGCTCGGCGCCCGCAACGACCTGCGCTGCGCCAGCATCGAGCACAAGCTCGGCATCCACGGCTCGCCGACCTGCGTGATGCTGTTCGGGGAGAGCGATGGCGCAAAGGCCTGGCTGGTGGGCGAAGAGAACCGCGGCCTCGCCGCGATGTTCGTGATGATGAACGCCGCCCGCCTCGCGGTCGGCACGCAGGGGGTGGCGATCGCCGAGCGCGCCTATCAGCAGGCGCTCGAATTCGCCCGCGAGCGCAAGCAGGGTCGCAGCGCCAAGGGCGGAGACGCCATGGCGCCGATCATCCAGCATCCCGACGTGCAGCGCATGCTGATGACGATGAAGGCCTATGTCCACGCCTCGCGCGGCATCTGCCACCTGACCGCCGCGGCGCTCGATCTCGCCAGCCACGGCCGGACCGAGCAGGAGCGGAAAGCCGGCCTCGAGCGGGCGGCGCTGCTGACCCCGATCGCCAAGGCCTTCTCGACCGACCTCGGCGACGAGGCGACCTCGATCGGCGTGCAGATCCACGGCGGCATGGGCTTCATCGAGGAGACCGGCGCGGCGCAGCACATGCGCGATTCGCGCATCGCCGCCATCTACGAGGGCGCCAACGGCATCCACGCCATCGACCTCGTCCTGCGCAAGCTGCCGCTCGACGGCGGCGCGACGGCGCGCAACGAGATCATCTTCGTCCACGACGTCGCCCGCGCGGTGGCGGAATACGGCGCCGCGGGTTTCGGCGAGACCGCCGCGCAGCTCAGCGAGGCGGCCGACGCGCTCGACCAGGCGACCCATGCGATGCGGACATGGCTCGCGAGCGACAGCGAATCGGCGCTCGCCGGGGCGTCGCCCTACCTGCGCCTGTTCGGCCTGACGCTCGGCGGCGCCTGCCTCGCCAAGGCGGGGCTCGCCGCGGCCAACCGTGCGGCCAAAGGGGATCCAAGCGAACTCGCCCGCGTCGCGCTGGCGCGGTTCTACGCCGAGAAGATCCTGCCGGTCGCGCCGGGTCTCGCGCGCATCGTCGCCTCGGGCGCTGCGCCGCTAGCGGCCTACGAAACCGTGCTGGCGGACGTGCTGTGAGCGCCGGGGTCGAAATCGCCCGCGAAGGCGCGGTCGTCGTCGCCGCCTTCGCCCGGCCGGAGAAGAAGAACGCCATCACCGGCGCCATGTACGACGCGCTGATCGCAGCGTTCGAGGAGGCCGAGGGCGACGCGGGCGTCGGCGCGCTCGTGCTCGCGGGGCGCGGCGGCGTGTTCACCGCCGGCAACGACATTGCCGACTTCCTCGCCGTCGCCGCGGGCGGGGCGCGCGACCCGCGCGCCTTCCCGGCGTTCCGGTTCGTCGAGAAACTGGCGGCCTTCGAGAAGCCCCTGGTCGCGGCGGTCGACGGACTCGCGGTCGGCGTCGGGACGACGCTCTGCTTCCATTGCGACCTCGTCTACGCCTCGCCCGGCGCGCGCTTCCGCATGCCCTTCGTCGATCTCGGCCTCGTGCCCGAGGCGGGTTCGTCGCTGCTCGTCCCGCAGCGCTTCGGCCGGACCAAGGCGACCGAGTTGCTGATGCTCGGCGAGCCATTCGACGGACAGGCGGCGTGCGACCTCGGGCTGGTCAACGCGGTCGTCCCGGCGGAGGGGCTGCTCGCCCACGCGGTCGCGCGGGCGGCGGCGCTCGCCGCCAAGCCGCGCTCGGCGCTGATGACGACGCGGCGGCTGATGCGCGGCGATCTCGAGCCTTTGAAGGCGCGGATGGCGGAGGAAAGCGCCGCCTTCGCCGCGGCGCTCGCCTCGCCCGAAGCCCGAGCCGCGTTCATGGCGTTCATGGCCGGGGGCGCCAAGCGATAGGGCGGTGGATGACCGCGCGCCTACATTGTGAGCGCGCGCCCGCATGGGGTCCGGCCGGATGGGGTGTGGCCGGCCGCCGTCATGCTGGACGGCTCGCCCCGAGTCCGCGTCGAACTTTTCGAGCAAGCGCTCTGCTTTCCCCGCCCCATCCGTCGCCTCCGGCGACACCTTCCCCGCTCCGCGGAGAAGGAGCGCGCCCAGGCGCCCCGCCTACAGCTTCGCCCTCGCGCTGGCGATCACCTCGGCGAGCTCCGGCGTCGTCAGCAGCGCGGCGCAGGCGTCCGGCTCGATCCAGGCGACGGAATCGATCTCTTCGCTGGTGCGCGCTTCGCCAGCGGTCCAGCGGCCGACGAAGGAGGCGATGACGAAATGCGCCCGCACGCGTCCGTCCTCGCGCACGATCGGCTCGACGAAGCGGTTGAAGGCGACGATTTCGCATGCGACGCCGACCTCCTCGAAGAGTTCCCGCGCCGCGGCCTCGGCGAGCGTCTCGCCGACCTCGACCACCCCGCCGGGAAGCGAGAATCTTCCGGCGAGCGGCGGGCGTGCGCGGCGGCCGACCAGAACGCGGCCCTCGCGGAACACGGCGACGGACACCGCGAGGATCGGCCGGGCCGGATAGAGCCGGTCCTCGGGACCGTCGTCAGCCATGACGGATCCTTTCGACGGGCGTCGCAACACAAGGCAGTGGGGTCATCTGACTTTCGCGGGCTGGAGCGGCCGCCCTCCTAGCACGAAGGCGGAGCGCGCGCTCTTGTCAGAAGGGCGCCTCCCCTCCTACCTTGGCGCGCCCGCTCAGGCGGCAGGGTGATCCAAGCCCCGTCTGAGGACGGCGAGAAAAATGAAGTGGACCTCATCCTGAGCCTGTCGAAGGATGATCCAGCGGGGTCGGCCGGCGCCGTCTGGAACGTCCTTCGACAGCTCAGGACGAGGGTTTGCGGAGGCCGCTTGACGGTTGGCGTTGGCGTTTGGCGGTTGGTGGTTGGGGGATATCTTCATGACGTTGCTCGTATTCGGCCTGGTGATCTTCCTCGGCCTCCATTCGGTCCGCATCTTCGGCGAGGCCGGGCGGGAGCGGTCGATCGCGCGACTCGGCGAGGGCCCGTGGAAAGGCGTATTTTCGCTCCTGTCGCTCGCGGGCTTCGTGATGATCATCTACGGCTTCGGGCAGGCGCGCTGGACGGCCCCCCTGCTCTGGGCGCCGCCGGTGTTCACCCGCCACATCGGGCTGACGCTGATGCTGTTCAGCCTGATCCTGCTCGCCGGCTACGGCCTCAAGAAGAGCCACGTCACGGTCCTGACCCATCACCCGATGCTGTGGGCGGTCATCCTGTGGTCGGTCGCGCATCTCCTCGCCAATGGTTCGGCGGCGGATGTCGTGCTGTTCGGCGCCTTCCTCGTCTGGGCTGTGCTCGACCTGCAGAGCAACTACGCCCGCGACCGGGCGAACGCCGTCGTCTATCCCGCGCCCGAGTGGGGCGCGACGATCGGGGCGGTCGTCGTCGGGGTGGTGTTGTGGGGGCTGCTGCTCGGCGGGCTGCACCAATGGCTGTTCGGGGTCTCGCCGCTGGCGATGTGACGCCGCCGATATCCCGCGCGCCGCTCCAGGTCGCCAGATCGCAACCGCGGCCGGAGCCTTCGGCGGCGCCGGCGAAGCGAGGACGAAAGGGAGGCGCCGGCGGCGAGCCTCAGGACGCAACCGGCCGGATTCGCGGCGAACGTTGAAACGCACCGTCGACCGGCCCATAGTGACATGCCAGTACGACGCGCCCGCGGGGCCGAGAGAAGGTTCGACCATGGCCGACCAGCCCAAGACCCAGACAGCCGGGACGAATCGTCCGCTCCGCTCGCGACTGTGGTTCGACAATCCCGACAACCCGACCATGACCGCGCTCTACCTCGAGCGCTACCTCAACTTCGGCCTGACGCCCGCGGAATTGCGCTCGGGCAAGCCGATCATCGGCATCGCCCAGACCGGCTCCGACCTGTCGCCGTGCAACCGGCATCATCTCGAACTCGCCAAGCGCGTGCGCGACGGGATCGTCGCCGCCGGCGGCGTGGCGTTCGAGTTTCCGGTCCATCCGATCCAGGAAACCGGCAAGCGGCCGACCGCGGCGCTCGACCGCAACCTCGCCTATCTCGGCCTGGTTGAGATCCTGATGGGATACCCGATCGACGGCGTCGTGCTCACCACCGGCTGCGACAAGACCACGCCCGCCTGTATCATGGCGGCGGCGACGGTGAATATCCCGGCGATCGTGCTTTCCGGCGGCCCGATGCTGAACGGCTGGCACCGCGGCGAGCGGACCGGCTCGGGCACGGTCGTCTGGCAGGCCCGCTCCGACCTCGCCGAGGGCAAGATCGACTACGAGGAGTTCATGGCGCTGGTGACTTCCTCGGCGCCGTCGGTCGGCCATTGCAACACCATGGGCACGGCCTCGACCATGAACGCGCTCGCCGAGGCGCTCGGCATGAGCCTGCCCGGCTGCGCCGCCATTCCGGCGCCCTATCGCGAACGCGGGCAGATCGCCTACGAGACCGGCCTGCGCATCGTCGACATGGTGCGCGAGGATCTGAAGCCGTCCGACATCCTCACGCGCGAGGCGTTCGAGAACGCCATCGTGGTCAATAGCGCGATCGGCGGCTCGACCAACGCGCCGATCCATATCAACGCCATCGCCCGCCACATCGGCGTCCCCCTGACGATCGGCGACTGGGAGGCGGTCGGCCTGCATGCGCCGCTGCTGGTCAACATGCAGCCGGCCGGCAAGTATCTCGGCGAGGAGTTTCATCGCGCCGGCGGGGTGCCGGCGGTGGTGCACGAACTGATGAAGCGCAAGCTCGTGCGCGAGGAGGCGCTGACCGTCAACGGCAAGTCGATCGGCGAGAATTGCCGGGCGACCGCGACGCTCGACCCGGACGTGATCACGCCGATCGAAACGCCGATGAAGGAGGACGCCGGCTTCCTCGTGCTCTCGGGCAACCTGTTCGCCGACGCGGTGATGAAGACGAGCGTGATCGACGCGGAATTCCGCAAGCGCTTCCTCTCCAACCCCGCCGACCCGGAGGCGTTCGAGGGACGGGCGATCGTGTTCGAAGGACCGGAGGACTATCACCGGCGCATCGACGATCCCGCGCTCGAGATCGACGAGCATTGCATCCTGTTCATCCGCGGCACCGGGCCGATCGGCTATCCGGGCGGGGCGGAGGTGGTGAACATGCAACCGCCGGCGGCCCTGATCAAGAAAGGCGTGTCCGCCCTGCCCTGCGTCGGCGACGGGCGCCAGTCGGGCACGTCGGGCTCGCCCTCGATCCTCAACGCCTCGCCCGAGGCTGCGGCCGGCGGCGGGCTCGCGATCGTCAGGACAGGCGACAGGGTGCGGATCGACCTCAAGAAGCGCGAGGCCAACATGCTGATCTCCGAGGCGGAGCTGGACCTGCGCCGGGCGGAGTTGCACAAGGCCGGCGGCTTCGCCTATCCGAGGAGCCAGACGCCATGGCAGCAGATCCAGCGTGAGATGGTGGCGCAGTTCGACGAGGGCATGGTGCTGAAGCCCGCGGTGCAATACCAGCGGCTGGCGCAGACGACGCCGGCGCCGCGGGACAATCATTGACGGCGGCGGGGCGGACCGTATATATTTCTGATCAATAGCTGTATAGACGGAGGCGGTGATGGGCATCAGCATCCGCGACCCCGAAGTCGGTAAACTCGCTCGTGATCTCGCTCTTCTGCGCAAGACGAACATGACCGAAGCGATTGCCTGGGCGCTGCGCGCCGAATTGAAGCGGGAGCGCGACAAGCTCCCGCTCGTGGAGCGTGTCCGGCAGATTGTGGAAGAGACCGCGGCGATGGCAGGGCCCAACCGGCGGGAAGTCACAAAGGAAGAGATCGACGACCTTTGGGGGCAGTAGTTTTCATCGACACGTCGGCTCTCGTCGCGGTTCTTGCGAAGGAGCCGGACTATGAGCGGTTTGTGGAAGCCGTCGGCGGAGCGGAACAGCGAATTACGTCTCCCGTCGTGCGACTGGAAACATGCATTGTCCTGAGCAGCCGCCTGGACTTTTCGCCGCAGGACGCCGAAGCGCAGCTCGATCGCCTGCTGGAAGCGATCGGAATCGTAGAGATTGATATAACGAGCGCAATCGGGGCCCTAGCGGTCGAATGCTTCGCTAGATTCGGCAAGGGACGGCATCCCGCGCGGTTAAACTTTGCCGACTGTCTTTCTTACGCCTGCGCCAAGGCCCACGGGGCTCGACTGATCTACAAAGGCGACGATTTCGCGAAGGCCGACATCAACCAGGAATCCGCATGACCGACCAGGACACGCAGCCCATCGGCCCCCTCGTCGACACGCATCCGGCGCAGCGGCCGGCGCGGGTGACGCTGAAGGGCCGCTGGGCGACGCTCGAACCGCTCGACGCAAAGAAGCACGCCGTCTCGATCTACGACGCCGCCAACGGCGATCCGGAGCGCGAGCGCGTCTGGACCTATCTGTTCGACGGCCCCTACGCCAATCTGCACGACTTCCGCGCGAGCCTCGAAGCCAAGGCGCGTTCGGAGGATCCGCTGTTCTTCGCGGTCGTCGACAACGCCAGCGGCCGGGCGCTCGGCTACCAGACGCTGATGCGGATCGACGCGACGAACCGCGTCGTCGAGGTCGGCAACATCCTCTACACGCGGCCGCTGCAGCAGACCCGGGCGACCACCGAGGCGCAATATCTGTTCGCCAGCTACGTCTTCGACACGCTGGGAAACCGCCGTTACGAATGGAAATGCAACGCCCTGAACGCGCCGTCGCGGCGCGCGGCCGAGCGGCTCGGCTTCACCTTCGAGGGCGTCTTCCGCCAGCACATGTTCGTCAAGGGCCGTAACCGCGACACCGCCTGGTACGCGATGCTGGACAGCGAATGGCCGGCGCGCAAGGCCGCGTTCGAGCGCTGGCTGCGGCTCGACAATTTCGACGCCGAGGGGCGGCAGAAGGAGAGCCTGACGAGCCTGATGCCGCGCGCCGGGGCGTAATGCCCGGTTGGCTTTGGTCCGCGCGGAGAAATCGGCGCTGCGTGGCGCAATCAACGATTTGACGCCGTCCGAACCTTTGCCCATCATGACATCACGTTTTCCGGCATCACGATGCGAACCACCGTCACCTTGGACCCCGACGTTGAATCCCTTCTGCGTGAGCAGGTCCGCCGTCGCGGCGAGCCGTTCAAGCAGGTGCTGAACGACGCGTTGCGAGCGGGACTCCGCGATCTCGACCGACGCGGCGAAGTGTTCGAGCCTCTCACGTTCGACATGCGCGCGCCGAGCGTGGATCTCATCAAAGCGAGCGTGCTCGCTGCGGAGTTGGAGGACGACGCACTGACCGATCGGCTGCGTCGCCGATGATCCTGCCGGACGCGAACGTGCTCCTGTATGCGGTCAACACCGCGAGCAACGAGCATGCCGCGTCGATCCGCGCCTTGCGGCAGGGGTTCGAGTCTCCGCAGGGCGTCGCCCTCGCGTGGACGGCGTTGCTCGCCTTCCTGCGCCTGAGCACGCGCCGCGGCATTTTCCCGAGGCCGCTCTCGGTCGAAGACGCGATGCGCGTCGTCGAGAGCTGGCTCGCGCAGCCACGGGCTCTGGTGGTCAACCCCGGCGCACGCCACGCCGGAATTCTCGGTCGCTTGCTCATGTCGGCCGGATCCGGCGGCAATCTGACGACCGACGCGCATCTCGCGGCGGTGGCGGTCGAGCACGGCGCCGCCATCGTCACTTATGACCGCGATTTCGCGCGTTTCGAGGGCGTGCGGTGGCGGTTGCCGGAACAGGCGTGAGCGAAGCCGCGACCTCGCCGCTGCGTAGGCGGCAAGAGGGGCATGCCATGATCGGCGGCGCAGGCGGGAGCGGCCTGTCAAACCTCATCGTGACGTGGCTCAAAGGCAATAGAGTTAGGCTCTTCGAGCATAGGGCCTGCAAATAGCGCCGGTTCGCTACACCCCGGCCGGCCGCCGCAAGTCCAGGGTCAGCGGGAACTCCGGATGGGGCGCCTCGGGGGGCGGCGCGTAGAAGCCCGGCGTGTGGCCGCGCGGCTCGAACCGCGCCAGGCGGCGCGCCTCCGCCTCGTTGCTGTTGACCGGGAACGTGTCGTAGCTGCGCCCGCCGGGATGGGCGACGTGATAGACGCAGCCGCCGAGCGCCCGCCCGCTCCAGCTGTCGAACACATCAAACACCAGCGGCGCATGGACCGGCACGACCGGATGCATCGCCATCGCCGGCTGCCACGCCTTGAAGCGCACCGCGGCGACCGACACGCCCTCCATCGCCGTCTCGCGCAAAGGCACCCGGCGGCGGTTGCAGGCGACGATGTAGCGCGACGGATCGGCGCTGCTCAGCTTCACCTGCAGGCGTTCGGTCGAGCTGTCGGTGTAGCGCGCCGTGCCGCCGATCGCGCCGGTCTCGCCGAGCACGTGCCAGGGCTCGAGCGCCTGCCGGATCTCCAGTTGCACGCCTTCGTATTCGACTTCGCCGCAGAACGGAAAGCGGAACTCGGCCTGCGCCTCGTACCAGTCGGAGCGGAAGTCGAAGCCGTGTCCTTTGAGGTCGGCGAGGACGTCGAGGAAATCCTCCCAGACGTAGTGGCAGAGCATGAAACGGTCGTGCAGCGAGGAGCCCCAGCGCGGCAGCGGCCCGTCGATCGGCGCGCGCCACAGCCGCGCCAGGATCGCCCGCACCAGCAATTGCTGGGCGAGGCTCATGCGCGCGTCCGGCGGCATCTCGAAGCCGCGGAACTCGACCAGCCCGAGCCGGCCGGTCGGCCCGTCGGGCGAATAGAGCTTGTCGATGCAGATCTCGGCGCGATGGGTGTTGCCGGTGACGTCGGTCAGGATGTTGCGCATCAGCCGGTCGAGCAGCCACGGCGGCGGCGCGGTCCCCTGCCCCGGCTTCGGGATCTGGGCGAGGGCGATCTCGAGTTCGTACAGGCTGTCGTGGCGCGCCTCGTCGATGCGCGGCGCCTGGCTGGTCGGGCCGATAAACAGGCCCGAGAACAAATAGCTGAGGCTCGGCCGCCTGAGCCAGTAGGTGACGAGGCTCTTCAGCAGGTCGGGCCGGCGCAGGAACGGACTGTCGAGCGGCGTCGCGCCGCCGACGACGACGTGGTTGCCGCCGCCGGTGCCGGAGTGCTTGCCGTCGATCATGAACTTGTCGGCGCCGAGGCGGGTCTGGCGCGCCTCCTCATAGAGCGCCTGGGTGTTTCCGACGCACTCGCGCCAGTTCGCCGCCGGATGGATGTTGACCTCGATCACGCCCGGATCGGGCGCGACGCGGATCACGTTCAGCCGCGGATCGACCGGCGGAGGATAGCCCTCGATGTGCAGCGGCAGGCCGAGGCGCTCCGCCGCCGCCTCCACCGCCGCGATCAGCTCGAGATAGTCCTCGAGCCGCTCGACCGGCGGCATGAACACGTTGAGGCGGCCGTCGCGCGGTTCGACCGAGAGCGCCGTGCGCACCGATCCGTCGATGTCGCCGAGCGTCTGTTCGACCCGCTCCTGCGCCGCCTGCCCGCCCTCGGCGGCGGCGAAGGACGCGACCGACTGATCCGCGCGCTGCTTGGGGAATTCCGGCAGCGGCTCGCGCGGAACCGTCGGATCGGCGTCCATCACGAAGGGGAACGACGCCGGCGGCACGTAGGGCAGCGCGCCAAGCGGCAGGCGATAGCCTACCGGGCTGTCGCCAGGCACGAGAAACAGCGCCCCGCGCCGGGTCTTCCATTTCTCGCTGCGCCAGCGCGGACCGCTCGCCTGCGCCTGCCAGCGCTGGACCGGCAGCACATATCCGGACGGCTCGGTGAGGCCGCGCGCGAACACGCGGGCGATGCGCTGGCGCTCCTCGGGGTCCTTCAGCTTCGAATTCTCGGGCGTGACGTTTTCCGGAAGGCTCCCCTCCTTGAGGATCCACTCGGCCGGGTCCTCATAGGCCGGGGCGACATATTCCGGCCCGACCGCGAGTTCGGTCGCGATATCGGCGAGAAGGGCGCGCGCCTGATCCGGGCCGACGTCCGCGGCCTGCCGCTCCGGCGCGATCAGCTCGCCATCGTTCCAGATCGGCTTGCCGTCGCGCCGCCAGTAGAGCGAGAACGTCCAGCGCGGCAGGCTCTCGCCCGGATACCATTTGCCCTGCCCGTAATGCAGGAATCCGCCGGGCGCGAAGCGGTCGCGCAACCGGCGCGCCAACTGGTCCGCGAGCGTCCGCTTGGTCGGACCGACGGCGTCGGTGTTCCACTCCGCCGCTTCGTAGTCGTCGATCGAGACGAAGGTCGGCTCGCCGCCCATGGTCAGGCGCACGTCCTCGGACTGAAGGATTTTGTCGACCGCGTCGCCCAGTCGATCGAGCGCGCCCCAGGCTTCGTCGGAGAAGGGCTTGGTGATGCGGGGATGTTCGGCGACCCGCTGGACCTTCATGTCGAAGGCGAATTCGACGTTGGCGAAGCTGGCGAGGCCGCTGATCGGGGCGGCGTTGCGGTAATGCGGGGTGGCGGCGAGCGGGATGTGGCTCTCGCCGGTGAGCAGGCCCGAGGTCGGATCGAGGCCGATCCAGCCGGCGCCCGGCAGGAACACCTCGGCCCAGGCGTGCAGGTCGGTGAAGTCGTGGTCGGTGCCAGGCGGCCCGTCGAGCGCGATCAGGTCGGGCTTGAGCTGGATCAGGTAACCCGAAACGAAGCGCGCGGCGAAGCCGAGATTGCGCAGGATCTGAACCAATAGCCAGCTCGAATCGCGGCACGAGCCGGAGGCGAGCGTCAGCGTGTCCTCCGGCGACTGCACGCCGGGCTCCATGCGGATGAGATATTTGACCTCATGCGACAGCTTGCGGTTGAGCCCAACCAGGAAATCGACGGTGTGGGTCTGCGAACGGTCGAGCCGGTCGAGAAAGGCCTGAAGCCGGGGTCCGACCGGTTCGGGCGTGCGGTAGATGACAAGATCGGGCGCGAGATCCTGTCCGTAGTCGAACGGCCAGCGCTCGGCCGCCTCCTCGACGAAGAAGTCGAACGGATTGTAGACCGTCATGTCGGCGACGACGTCGACCTCGATCCGGAACTCGGTGACGAGCTCCGGGAAGACGTATCGGGCGAGCCAGTTGCCGTAGGGATCCTGCTGGTGGTTCACAAAATGCCCGGCCGGCGACACCTTCAGCGAATGCGAAATGACGCGCGTGCGGCTATGCGGGGCCGGCCTGAGCCTGATGATCTGGGGACTGAGCGATACCGGCCGGTCGTATTTGTAATGGGTCAGGTGATGGATCGCGGCTCGGATCGACATGGACGAATGCAAGCTCCCGGGGTCGTCGTCAGCCTTTCACATTCCGCTGCGTCGCACAATGACGCAAGCGCGCCATCGATCCGGCCCTACCGCCCCTCATGCGCCGCGATCAGCGCCCGGATCCGCTCGCCGTCCTCGAACGTCGCGGGGTTATAGACGACCATCGCCAGGTCGGGGCGGCCTTCGACGGCGAAACTGGAGAACTCCATCGACAGCCAGCCGCCTTCCGGGTCGCGCAGCGTCTTCGTCCCCTCGCCGCCCGCGAGCACGTCGTTCTCGCGCCAGAGCCGCTCGAAGTCGGGACTGGCGCGGGAGAGCTCCTCGACCAGCGCCTGCATCGTGCCGGTCGCCCCGGCCCGTGCGGCGTCCGCGCGGAACGTCGCCACGACGAAGCGCGCGACGCTTTCCCAATCAACCTGGCGCGCACGCGCCTGCGGCTCGCAGAACATCAGACGAAGAATGTTGCGCCGCCGGGGCTCAAGCGCGCCGTAATCGGTGAGCGCCGCCGCGGCGGCGCGATTCCAGCCGACGACGTCCCAGGTCGCGGTCTTGATCAGCGCCGGGCTCAGCGGCAACGAATCGAGCACGCGCTGCAGACGCGGCGTCACGCCGCCGATCTCGCGGAAGCGGACTTCGGGCGACCGACCGAGCGCCAGCAGATAGAGGTGCTCGCGCTCGACCTCGGTCAACATCAACGCGCCGGAGATCCGGTCGAGAACGTCGGTCGAGGGCGCGCCGCCCCGACCCTGTTCGAGCCAGGTGTACCAGGTCGCGCTCATGCCGGCGCGGCTCGCGACCTCTTCCCGCCTGAGGCCCGGGGTGCGCCGGCGGGCGAGCGGAAACCCGAGCGCCGCCGGATCGAGCCGCTCGCGACGATCGCGAAGATAGAGGCCGAAAGGAGTGGCGGCGGCGGTCGCGCTCATCCGGGTAGTCATTATACCTCTATAATGTCTCGTCTTTACCCGGATATCCTAGCCGCCCATGCTGGCCGAAGTCACCATCTGGAGATCTCGACATGCGCATCTTCGTCACCGGCGCGAGCGGCTTCGTCGGCTCGGCCGTCGTCGCCGAACTGACCGGCGCCGGCCATTCGGTCCTTGGCCTCGCCCGCTCCGACGAGGCGGCCGACAAGGTCGCAGCGCTGGGCGGCGAGGTCTGGCGCGGCGCGCTCGAAGACCTCGACAGCCTCAAGCGCGGCGCGGAGCAGGCCGACGGGGTCGTTCACTGCGGCTTCGTTCACGACTTCGCCCGGTTCGAAGAGGTGTGCGCCATCGATCGGCGCGCGATCGAAGCCATCGGCGAAACCCTCGCCGGATCGAGCCGGCCCATGCTGGCGACGTCGGGCGTCATGGTTCGCGCCTCGGGCGACATGGCGGTTGAATCCGATCCCGTCATTCCCGCTTCGGCCGCCTATCCCCGCGCCTCGGAGGAGACCGCCGCGGCTCTCGCCGACCGCGGAATACGGATCTCGACGGTCCGTCTGCCGCCGTCGGTCCACGGCCTCGGCGACAAGGGCTTCGTGCCGATGCTCTTTGCGCTCGCCCGCGCGAAGGGCGTATCCGCGTATATCGGCGAAGGGGCCAACCGCTGGTCCGCGGTTCACCGGCGCGACGCTGCGCGCGCCTTCCGCCTTGCGATCGAGCGGGGAGCCCTCGGCGGCCCCTATCACGCGATCGGCGATGAAGGCGTTCCGTTTCGCGAGATCGCAACCGCCATCGGCCGCGTCTTGAATGTGCCGGCGGTCAGCCTCGCGCCGGAAGAGGCCGCGAGCCATTTCGGCTGGTTCGGCGGCTTCGTCGGTTGGGACGCGCCGGCGTCGAGCGCGCAGACCCAGCGGCTCCTGAACTGGACGCCGACGGAGGCGGGCCTCCTCGCCGACATCAGCCAGCCCGACTATTTCCGCGCCTGAGCGCGAGAAGGACATGACCATGCGCATCTTCGTCACCGGCGCCAGCGGCTGGGTCGGCTCGGCGGTCGTCGAGGATCTGATCGACGCCGGACACTCCGTCGTCGGCCTCGCCCGCTCGGAGGCCAACGCAGAGACACTCTCGGCTCTGGGCGCAGAGGTCCATCGCGGCGCGCTCGAGGATCTCGAGTCGTTGGAAAGCGGCGCCGCCGGCGCCGACGGCGTCATCCATTGCGCCTTCATTCACGACTTTTCCAGAATGGCGGAGAACAGTGCCGTCGATCGGCGCGCCATCGAGGTCATGGGCGCGACGCTCAAGGGCTCGGGCCGGCCGCTGATCGCCACTTCGGGCGTCGCGCTGCTGCGGCCAGGCGCGGTCGCGACCGAGGAGATCGTGCGCGAGACCGGAGGCTCCTTTCCCCGCGTGTCGGAACAGGCGGCTCTGGCCCTTGCGCCGAGCGGCGTGCGCGCCATGGCGGTCCGGCTCGCGCCGACGGTTCATGGCGACGGCGATCACGGTTTCGTCCCGCAGCTGGTCGCGATCGCCCGCGCGAAGGGGGCCGCAGCCTACGTCGGCGACGGCCTCAACCGCTGGCCCGCGGTTCATCGACGCGACGCCGCGCGCCTCTACCGGCTGGCGATCGAGAACGGGACGACGGGCGCGCAATACCACGCGGTCGCCGAAGACGGCGTGCCGATGCGGGATATCGCCGCGGTGATCGGCCGACGGCTCGGGCTGCCGGTCGTGAGCGTCGCGCCCGAGAAGGCCGCCGACCATTTCGGCTGGATCGCGATGTTCGCCGGCATGGACATGCCCGCGTCGAGCGCGCTGACCCGCGAGCGGCTCGGCTGGGCGCCGACCGGGCCGGGTCTGATCGCCGACCTCGACAACCCCTACTATTTCCGGAGCTGACCAACGGGTTTGGCCTGTTCCATCCATGGACGTCGCGTCGAGCGCCGGCGCCGCAAGCCGGCTGCTCCGGGATGAAGGAGCGAGTCCAGGAGCCGGTCTCAAGACAGCGCCGCTCCGGCGAAAGCCCGCGCGGCGCTAGGCCCGGCGGCGGCGCTGGGCTAAGACCGCGGCTATGCGCATCCATCATCTCAATTGCGGCACCATGTGCCCGCGCGGCGGGGCATGGTTCGGCGGCAAGGGCGGCCCATGGGCGACGGCGCCGATGTGCTGCCACTGCCTGCTGATCGAAAGCGACGACGGGCTCGTCCTGGTCGACAGCGGCATCGGCGTCGACGACGTCGCCGATCCGAGCCGCCTCGGGTTCCTGTTCACCGCGCTGACCCGGCCGCGGCTGCAGATCGGCGAGACGGCGCTGCGCCAGATCGCCGACCTCGGCTTCCGCATCGACGACGTCCGCCACATCGTGCCGACCCACCTCGACATGGATCACGCCGGCGGGCTCGCCGATTTTCCCGCCGCGACCGTGCACGTTCACGCGGTCGAATTGCGCGCCGCCAAGGAGCCGACCTTTCGCGAGCGCGAGCGCTATCGCCACGCCCAGCTGTCGCGGGTCGCCAAGTGGGACCCGATCACGGTCGGCGGCGACCGCTGGTTCGGCTTCGAGTCCGTGCGCGCATTGCCGGGCGGGCGCGACGACGTGCTCCTCGTCCCCCTTCCCGGCCATTCGCGCGGCCATTGCGGGGTGGCGGTGCGGACCGAAGCCGGCTGGCTCCTCCATTGCGGCGACGCCTATTTTCACCGCGCCGAAGTCGCGCCCGCGGGCGGCCGGGCGCCGGGGGGAATCCGTGTGTTCGAATCCCTGGTCAACGTCGACAGGGCGGCGCGGCTCGCCAACCAGCTGCGGTTGAAGACGCTGAACCGCGAGCGCGGCGACGAGATCCGGCTGATCTCGTCGCACGACCCGGTCGAGTTCGCGGCCTGCCGCGGCTGACGGATCAGCCGACCGGGACCGCCGGCTCGATCTTGGCGCGCTCCCGCAACGCCGCTTCGTCGACGGCGTCGAGCGCGTCGACGAAAGCCACCGCGAAGCTGCCCGGACCGCGGGCCTTGGACGCGGCGATCTCGGCGGCGACGGCGAAATGGACGTGCGCCGCGACGAGGCCGGTCAGCGGGTCCGGCGCGACCGAAGCGTAGGCTGCAGCGAGCGCGCCGAGCGCGCAGCCGGTCGCGGTGACCCGGGTCAGCAGCACGTCGCCGCCGCCGATCTTCACCAGAACGACCGCGCCGGCGACCCGCCCGACCGCATGATCGACCGGCCCGGACGCCGAGACCGCGGCGGCATGGGCGAGCAGATCGACCGCGGCCGGGACGGCGGCGGCGGGATCGGCCGACGAATCGACGCCGCGACCGCCGCCGCCGAGCCCGGCGAGACCGATGATCTCGGAAGCGTTGCCGCGCACGATCGCCGGCTTGAACTGCAGGAGCTCCGCCGCGACCGCGCCGCGCCACGGCAACGCGCCGGCCGCGATCGGGTCGAGCACCCAGGGCTTGCCGGCCTTCTGCGCCGCGGCGGCGGCGAGGCGCATCGATTCGACCTGCGCGGCGGTCGGCGTGCCGAGGTTGATCAGCACCGCGTCGGCGATCCCGGCGAACAGCGCCGCCTCCTCCGGGTTGTCGACCATGGCCGGCGCGGCGCCCGCGGACAGCAGCACGTTGGCGACGAAATTGACCGAGACGCTGTTGGTCAGCGCCTGCACGAGCGGATGTTTCGCGCGCAGCGCCGCATGGGCGGCGACGACGGCGTCGAGGGTGGGGGAAACGGTCATGGTTGCTCGCTCTTCGGGATTTGGATTCTCTTGTCCTTCCGCAGGACGGCGCCCGGGCTCCGCGAAAGGGCGGTCCGAGGCGTCGGAAGGGTCTTGGAAAGTCTTGGATTCTCTCGTCCGAAACGGGCCTTTTCAAGGGGTTACGCGCACGCCCCGTGGCTTTTTTCGGTCATCGCCGGCGCCCTTGCGGCAAGCCCGCCCTCGGCCGTCCCACGGATCGTTCCGGATCTAGCATCGACATCCCCTCGCATCGCGACGGCGACTCCGGACGCTCCATGTTCGCCCGGCGTCCCCATGCAGGAAGCGTATCCTCGTTTCTGTTTTTCCGCAACACTTTTCGCCCAAGCGCTAGTCCGGCCCGCCCTTTCCGCGCATCGCCTTGATCTCGCCGCGCCGGCTCTTTTCGTCGAGGCGGCGGAGCTGCGAGCCCCGGGTCGGCTTGGTCGGACGGCGCGGCTTCTGGCGCTCCTGCGCCTTCAGGATCAGCGCCGCGAGCCGTTCGCGCGCGTCCTCGCGGTTACGCGGCTGGCTCGAGAAACGCTGGGCGAAGATGACGATCACGCCGTCGAGCGTGGCGCGGGCGCCGGCGAGCTTGAGGAGACGCGCCCGCACGTCGTCGGGCAGGCCCGGGCTGCGGCGCGCGTCGAAGCGCAGCTCGACCGCGGTCGCGACCTTGTTGACGTTCTGCCCGCCCGGCCCGGAGGCGCGGACGAAAGTTTCGACGATTTCGCTTTCGTCGATGAACAGGGCGCCGATTTGCACGAAGGAAGACTCCGGTGTCGCGGGAGCCTCATAGCACGGGACCGCGCCCGGGGCGCGTGTAGACGCGGTCGACGACCGCGTCCCGCGCTAAGGAGGCGGCGAAGGCGGCCGGTTCGTGCCTTCGAGTGCGGCGCGGCCGACGCGGTCGGCGACCGCGTCTACAGTCGCGTCGACGCCATCGGCGTGTGTAGACGCGGTCGGCGACCGCGTCCCGGGCGAAGGGGCGGCGAAAGCGCCGGTTCTTGCCCTCAGGTGCGGCGCGGGCGACGCGGTCAGCGACCGCGTCTACAGTCGCGTCGACGCCATCCGCGTGTGTAGACGCGGTCGATGACCGCGTCCCGGGCGAAAGGGGCGGCGAAGGCGGCCGGTTCGTGCCTTCGGGTGCGGCGCGGCCGACGCGGTCAGCGACCGCGTCTACAGTCGCGCCGACGCCATACCCGCGGCTGTAGACGCGGTCGGCGACCGCGTCTACAGGGGCGCGCTTGCCGGGACGCCGTCGACCAACACACGATGACCCGGCCTGTACGCCGCTTGGATCAAGGGTTCACCTCGAACAGACCCGCGGCGCCCATTCCGCCGCCGACGCACATGGTGACCACCACGTAGCGGACGCCGCGGCGGCGGCCCTCGAGCAGGGCGTGCCCGACCAGGCGCGCGCCGGTCATCCCGTAGGGATGGCCGACGGAAATGCCGCCGCCGTCGACATTGTAGCGATCGGGATCGATGCCGAGGTGGTCGCGGCAATAGAGCGCCTGAACCGCGAAAGCCTCGTTGAGCTCCCAGAGCCCGACGTCTCCGACTGTCAGTCCGTGGCGGGCGAGGAGTTTCGGGATCGCGTAGATCGGACCGATCCCCATTTCTTCGGGCGGGCAACCCGCCACCGCAAGGCCGCGATAGACGCCGAGCGGCTCGAGGCCGCGCTTTTCTGCGAGCTTGGCCTCCATCAGGACGCAGGCCGAAGCGCCGTCGGACAGCTGGCTGGCGTTGCCGGCGGTAACCGTGCCGCCCTCGAGGACCGGATTGAGCTTCATGAGATCGTCCAGCGTCGTGGAGGGACGGGAGCACTCGTCGCGGTCGAGCGTTACCGGCTTTTCGGACACCGCGCCGGTCGCCTTGTCCTTGATGCGCATCACCGCTTCGATCGGGACGATCTCGGCGTCGAAACGCCCCGCCTTCTGGGCGACCGCGGTCTGCTGTTGCGACTGCAGGGCGTAGGCGTCCTGCGCGTCGCGACCGATGGCGTATTTGCTCGCCACGAACTCCGCGGTGCGGAGCATCGGCATGTAGCCATGCGGGACCCTGGCGGCGACGTTGGGATCGGCGTCTTCGCCGACCCAGGCGAAGTAGCGGTCCTGCACTGCGGAGATGTTCTCCTGCCCCCCGGCCGCGACGACGTCCATGCCGTCGGCGATGATCTGTTTGGCGGCCGTCGCGACCGCCATGAGGCCCGAAGCGCATTGCCGGTCCACGGTCTGTCCGGCGATCGAGAGCGGCGCGCCCGCCGCGAACAGGGAGGTTCGGGCGAGGTTCATTCCCGCCGTGCCCGCGCCCAGCACCGTTCCCAGGACGAAGTCCTCGATCTCGCCCGGGTCGACTCCCGAGCGCTGGATGGCGTGACCGAGGACGTGCGCCGTCAGCGTCGGCGATCGGATCGCGTTCAGCGCTCCCCGGTGGGCCTTGGCTATTCCGGTTCGCGCCGTGCTGACGATGACCGCTTCTCTCATGCGAAACTCCTTGTCAAATCTTGTCCCGTCGCCAGTCGCTCAGTCGTTCGCCGCGCTCCGCCAGCCGGCGCATGAGCGGCGACACCCGCCAGTCGTTCCGCAGGCGAGCGTAATGGTCGAGGCGCGCGACGACCTCCCGAAGTCCGATCTCGTCGGCCATGAACACCGGGCCGCCGCGCCACGCCGGGAAGCCGTAGCCCGCCGTCCAGACGACATCGATGTCGCCCGGACGCCAGGCGATTCCTTCCGCAAGGATCTCCGCCGCCTCGTTGATCATCGGATAGAGCAGACGCTCGAAGATCTCGCGGTCGGGGATCGAGGCCCGACGGGCCACGCCATGCCGCCCTGCGAGTTCGATTGCGAGCGCGGTTCGGGCCGCCGTCAGCATCCCGCTCGGACCCATCTTCATGCCGATCCACTGCGGGTTCTCCGCGACGCCGTCGATCTGCTCGGGCGTCGCGCCGTCGAGCTGGAGCGCGTCGTTCTCCCGCGCGTAGACCTCGGCCATCCGGGCGCCGATGAAGCCGTGGCAAACCCCGGAGACGACAGCGGTCTTGCCGATGCGCGACGCGAGATGCACGACGGTCTGCAGGGCGTCGGCGGCGGTCTCCGCGCCGCGCACCACTTCCAGAAGGCCGTGGGTCGGACTGGAGGCGTTTACGCCGAGACAGTCCCGCGGCCGTCCGGTCGCCGCGGCGATCCGATTGACGTCGAGCGTCGAGGCGCTGGTCGCGATGATGGCGCCGGCCTTGCAAACGACGCCGAGCTTGCACGCGACGTCGAGCTTGAGCGGCATGTCCTCGGACACGGCTTCGAACACGATGTCCGCGTCGGCCAGCTCCGAGACGTGTTTCGTCCCCCTGACCAGGCCGGAGCGCAGCGCCGCCTCCGCTTCGCTCAGCCGTCCGCGCGAAACCTCTGTCGCAAGGGTCTCGTCGATCGCGGCGCGCGCGCGCGCCAAGGCGGCGTCCGCCGCGTCGACCATCGTCACCGAGATGTTCGCGTTGGCGAAGGCGATGGACATTTCCGTACCCATCTCTCCGGCGCCGAGGACGCCCACCTGGAGAACGCCGCGGGGGCGCGCGCCCTCAGGCAGGCCCGGGATGCGCCGCGCCGCGCGTTCGGCGAAGAAGACATGACGCAGGGCTCGAGACGCGGGACTCGCCAGTAGGGCTCGAAACGCCGAGGCTTCGACCGCCTCGCCCTCGGCGAACGGCCTGTGCACGGCGGCGTCGAGACTGGCGGCGATCGCCGCCAGGGCCGGCAGGTGCGGGCGTCGCGCCGCATCGGCCTTCATCTGAGCGAGACGCGCCTCGGCCGCCGCCGCGTCCGGAGGCGAAAGCGCGCTCAGCCGGCGCAGGGGCGCGCCGGATTCCGCGGCGTGGCGAACGGCCTCGCGCGCCGCTGCGCCCGGATTGTCCGCGAGGGCGTCGACGAGCCCGAGCGCATGCGCCTCGTCCGAGGCGATCGATTTCCCGCCGGAGATCATGACGGCGGCGGCCTCGACGCCGATCAGACGCGGAAGGCGTTGCGTGCCCAGCGAGCCTGGGAGCAATCCCAGAGTTATCTCGGGCATACCGAACCGGGCGCCCGGGAGCGCGATCCGGATGTGGCAGGCGAGAGCCAGCTCCACCCCTCCGCCCAGCACAGTGCCGAACAGCGCCGCCGCGACCGGCCGCCCGGCCGCCTCGATTCGCGCCAGCAGGGTGTTGAATGGCGCGGTCGAGAAGGACGGCTGGTCGAACGACGCGATATCGCCGCCCGCGACGAATGTGCGGCCAGCGCATTCGATCACGAGTCCGACGAGGCTCTGGTCTGCCTCGAAGGCCTCGAACGCGGCGGCGATGTCGACCACCGTCTCAGGGGACAGCGCGTTGACCGGAGGATTGTCGATCCTCAGGACGCCGAGGTCTCCTTCCCGGATCAGCTCGGCCCGCTTCGGCATACTCGTCTCTCCCCGTCCGTGGTGTCCAGCATCCGGCCGCGAACGATGAGATCCGTTCGGTTTGAAGGTCGGCGGCGGACTCAAGCGTCAACAAGCGCGCCACGCTCCGCAGTGGGCGTGCGCAGCTCAAAGCAGGCTCTCGTCGACTGACGCCGTGAGGTCGCTGCGGCTGCCGAGCGGCGCAAGCCAGGCCTCGATCATCGGCATCTCGTATTCGTAGAAGTATCGGCAGGCGATGCGTTTGCCTCGACGGACCGGATCATCGCCTTCGGACGAGGCGGCCGCGCGGGCCATGTCGAGCCAGAGCCAGCCGACTGTCAGATGCCCGAAGGCGAACAGGAAGGGCGTGGCGTTGCCGAGCGCCCGCACCGGGTCCCCCGACCCAGCCTCCGCCCGCGCCAGGGCTTCGATGCGCTCGGCCTGGGCGAGAAGGATGGCGGCGAACGGTTCGAGGCCCGCGACTTTCGCCGCCTCCGCCGCCGTCCCGCGCAGTTCCTCCATGAACACATCGAACGAACGGAAATTGTCGAACAGCATCTTGCGCCCGAGCAGGTCGAGCGCCTGGATGCCGGTCGTGCCCTCGTGGATAGGGTTGAGGCGGCTGTCGCGATAGATCTGCTCGACGTCGAAGTCGCGGGTGTATCCGTAGCCGCCGTGAACCTGGATCGCCAAGTGGTTGGCGGCGAGCCCCATTTCCGACGGCCAGGTCTTCGTCACGGGGGTCAGGAGGTCGAGGAGCGCCTTCGCTCGGGTTCGGGTCACATCCTTGGCGCCCTGCTCGGCAAGGTCGACGAGTTTCGCCGAGTAGAGGCACAACGCCAGAGCCCCCTCCGCAATCGCCTTTTGCGCGAGCACCATCCGCCGCACGTCGGGATGCTGGAAAATCGCGACGGGCGGGCCCTCGGTCTTGCGGCCGAGCGGCCGGCCCTGCCGGCGCTCGGCGGCGTAGGCGCGCGACTGGCGGTAGCCGCGGTAGGCCAGCGCGGCGGCGCCGAGCCCCACGTTGATGCGGGCCTCGTTCATCATCTGGAACATGATCCGCATGCCGTCGCCCGCCTCGCCGATCAGCCAGCCGAGCGCGCCTTCTCCTCCCTCGCCAAAATTCAGGAGACAGTTGGGGATGCCGCGGTAGCCCATCTTGTGGTTGAGGCCCGCCACGACGACGTCATTGCGCGCGCCGCCGATCGTTTCGGGCAACACGGCCGGAACCACGAAGAGCGAGTTGGCCTTGGCGCCGGAGGGAAGCCGACCATCGGGGCCGGGAACCTTCGCCAGTACGAGATGGATCGTATTGCCGACGACGTCCTGTCCGCCGCCGGATATCCACATCTTCCGGCCTTTGAGCCGATAGCGGCGTCCCAGCGCGTCCTCGCCGTCCGGCTCCGCGCGGGTGACGATGTCGCCGAGCGACGAGCCGGCGTCAGGCTCGGACAGGCACATGGTCCCCAGCGCCCTGCCCGCGAATTGCGGTGCGGCGAAAGCTTCGATCTGCGCCGGCGTACCGAAACTCGTCAGGACGCGCGCGTTGCCGGTCGAGAGCATGGCGAAGCCGGAGGCGGCGATATTGGCGGCCATGACATTTGCAGTGACCGCGGTCGCGATGGTCACGGGCAGCTGGAGACCGCCGTGCTCCGCATCGACCGTCGCGAGTTGCAGCCCGGCGTCGAGGAAGGCGCGGACCGCGCTCGCGATCTGGGGCTGGACGACCACGCGCCCGTCCTCGGCCAGGCGCGGTTCCTCGCGATCGCCGATCTTGTATGCCGGCAAGAACGCCTCGCGAGCGATCCGCTCGCCGAGATCGAGAATGGCGCGATAGTCCTCCGCGGTCTGTCCCGAGAAACGGTCCAACCGGGCAAGACCCGTCACATCGAGCCAATCGAACAGAAGAAACTCGATATCCTCTCGTGCGATCAAGTCCATAGGATTTCCTCACGGCCGTTGACGAGATCGTCCGGCAGGCCCCGGTCGCGAGGCGACGCGCGAGAGTCGGAACGGCTAGACGGCATGGCCGTCGACCGGCGCCGCCGCCCTCGGCGCTGGACTGCGAACTGGCCGTCACGGCGCCCGTTCGTCAAGCGAAGTCGGCCGGACGCGGCCAGAGACCGCCCTCGGCCCATGCGGCGGACTCGTCGAGCGGCAGGGGCGCGCCGCTTCCGCCCGACCGCGAAGGATCGGTGTTGCGATAGCGACGAAGCTCCAGGCGACCGATCTGGTTGCGATGCACCTCATCGGGACCGTCGGCCAGGCGCAAGAGCCGCGTGGTCGCAAACGCGGCCGCCAGGAAGTGGTCGTTGTTGGTGCCGCCGCCGCCGAAGACCTGGATCGCCCAGTCGACGATCTTCTGCGCCATGCTCGGCGCGATCACCTTGATCATCGCGATTTCCTGCCGGGCCGCCTTGTTGCCGACGGTGTCCATCATGTAGGCCGCCTTGAGCGTGAGCAGGCGCGCCTGCTCGATCATGATGCGCGCCTCGGCGATGCGCTCCAGCGTCACCGTCTGCTCGGATATCGGCTTGCCGAAAGCGACGCGGTTCTCCGCCCGCCGGCACATCCGCTCGAGCGTGCGCTCGCTCAGGCCGATGAGGCGCATGCAATGGTGGATCCGGCCTGGCCCGAGCCGGCCTTGCGCGATCTCGAAACCGCGCCCCTCGCCGAGCAGGATGTTGTCGGCGGGCACGCGGACATTGGTGAAGCTGACCTCGGAGGCGCGGTCCGGCACGCCATAGAAGCCGAGAACCGGCAGCGATCGGACGACGCGGACGCCCGGGGTGTCTTTGGGCACCAGAATCATCGACTGGCGCCGATGGCGGTCGGGATTGGCCGGGTCCGTCTGGCCCATGAAGATGATGATCTTGCAGCGCGGATCGGTCGCGCCCGTCGTGTACCACTTGCGGCCGTTGATGACGTAGTCGTCGCCGTCGCGCGTGATCGAGCTTTCGACGTTGGTGGCGTCGGAGGACGCCACGTCCGGTTCCGTCATCGCGAAGGCGGAACGGATCTCGCCGGCAAGCAAGGGCCTCAGCCATTGTTCCTTCTGCGCCTCCGTCCCGTAGCGCAGGATGGTCTCCATGTTGCCGGTGTCGGGAGCGCTGCAATTGAAGACTTCGGGGGCGAGATGGGAACGGCCCATGATCTCGCATAGCGGCGCATATTCGAGATTGGTCAGGCCTTCAGCGTGTGCCGGCAGAAAGAGATTCCAGAGACCGGCTGCGCGCGCGATCGGCTTCAGCGCCTCGACGATCGGGTGCGTCTTCCAGGGTCCGAGCCGCTCGGCCTCCTGATAGTAGCGCCGTTCGTTCGGATAGATGTGCTCCGCCATGAAGCTTTCGATGCGCGAGGCAAGCTCCAGGCTGCGGGCGCTCTGCGTGATGTCCACCTGAATCTCCTGGTTGCGGCGCCGGACGAGGACTCGCCGGGCGACCCTGCGTCATTGACAGAGAAATCTCGCCGCGATATCGTCCTTCAAAATTGTAGGACGAAAATCGCCCGAAAGCCACCGATTTCCGGTCCACCCGTTTCGACGCCGCCAAAGACGGGGAAGGCAGACAAGGCGGCAATAAGGGAGGAACACACGATGAGCCTGCTCAACCGAGTCTTCGGGTCGATGGCTGTTGCGATCACGATCGCCGCCGCGCCCGCCCTGGCCGCGGACGCCGACCCCGCGATCCTTGCGACCATCGACGCTGCGATCGCCGCCATCAATTCCAGCTCGGCGGCGGATTTGCAGGCGGTGTTCACGGAGTCGCCGGCCGCGATCGTCGACGATTTCGCGCCCTTCGCCTGGAGCGGCAAGTCCGCGGTCGCCACCTATGCGCATGACCTGCAGGCGGTTCTGACGCAGTACAAGATCACCGACTGGCGTTTCCAGCGCCAGACGCCGCGCTATCTGTTCGCCACCGACACGCGGGCGGAGGCGATCATCCCCGCCTCGTTCCCGTTCATGCTCGGGGGCAAGCCGCAAAGCGTGTCCGCCGACTGGACCTTCGTCCTCAACAAGCAGGACGGCAAATGGAAGATCGACGTGATGTCGTTCGGCGATACGCATCACACCCTCCTCCCCTGAAAACCCCGCCGGCGAGGGCGCGAAGGGCGCCCTCGCTTCAGATGCGTTTGCCGTTCTCGCCGTAGCGATGCCAGCCGCGCCCGGCCTTGCGGCCGTTGTAGCCGGCCGCCACCATCTGGCGCAGCAGCGGCTGCGGCAGGAAGCGCTCCCCGTAGGCCCGATGCAGGATCTCGTGGACGCTGAGCGACAGCGAGTTTTGCGTGTTGTCCATCAGTTCGAACGGGCCAATGGGGTGCCCGAGGCCGAGTTTGCATGCCTGGTCGATGTCGGCGGGTGAGCAGACGCCTTCCTCGACCAGCCGGATCGACTCGATCACCAGCGCGTGCAGCAGGCGATTGACGGCAAATCCGACGACATCCTTCACCCGGATGGGCCCCTTGCCGATCGCGATCAGCGCATCCGAGACCGCCTGGACAAAACCGGGGTCGCTGTCCGCCGCAGGAATGACCTCGACGAGGCGCATGCGCGACACCGGCGAGAAGAAATGCGTGCCGACGAAGCGCTGGCGGCGCGTCTCGGAAACCGCGGCGCTGAGCGTCGTGATCGAGATTGACGACGTGTTCGAGGCGATCCCGGCTCGAGGGGCGAGAATCGCGTCCAGGCGCTGGAACACCCCGCGCTTCATGGCCTCGTCCTCGAACACCGCCTCGATCACGAGATCCCGGTCGCCATAGGCGTCCAGCCCGTCGACGACGGTCAGGTTGCGCCGGGCGCCTTCCGCCGCTTCCGCCGTCCAGAAGCCGCGCGGCAGGCCGCGGTCGAGCACGCCATGGAGGCGCTCGACGGCGCGCTCCGCGGCGTCCCGGCTCTGGTCGGAGATCAGCGTCGGATGGCCGCCCAGCGCGAAGACGAGCGCGATTTCGGAGCCCATCATGCCGGCGCCGACGACTCCGATGTTTTGAAATGCGCTCATGGCGTTGTGGTCCCTTCGATCCGCGAACGAACGCTACTGCCGCGCCGTCGTGCCGCCGTCCACGACCAGAACCGCGCCCTGGCAATAGGTCGACTCGTCCGAGCCGAGATAGAGGCAGGCGTAGGCCATCTCTTCCGGCGTGCCCGGCCGCTTCATCGGCGTCAGGCGATCGGCCATCTGCGGGTCGTCGAACATGCCGAGCACGGAGGCGACCATCGGCGTGGCGATGAAGCCGGGCGCGATGCAATTGCAACGGATGTTGTCGTCGCAATAGGTGATCGCGATCGAGCGGGTGAGATTGATCGCGCCGCCCTTGGCCGCGGTGTAGGTGTGGGCGACGGGGAGGCCCTGGATGCCGGAAATGCTGGTCACGTTGACGATCGCGCCGCCGCCCTGCTTCTTCATCTGCGGGATCGTCAGCCGGCACATGTGAAAGAGCGAGTCGAGATTGATCGCCATCACCTCGGCCCACTTCTCGGGGGTCGTGTCGTCGACCGGCCCCATCGAACCCGGGCTCTTGTCCAGCCAGGAATAGCCGACGCCGGCGCAATTGACGAGAATGTCGATCCGGCCGTACGCCGCGAGCGCCGCAGCGACCGCCTTTTCCGCGCCGGCGGAGGTTGCAAGATCCGCCGCGACGACCGCGCCCTCGCCGCCGGCCGCCTTCACCTGGGCGAGCGTTTCGTCGAGATTGCTCTGCGTGCGCGAGACGCCGACGACCTTTGCGCCTTCCTGCGCAAACAATTTCATGCACGCCCGACCGACGCCGGTTCCCGCACCTGTGATGAGCGCAATCTTGCCTTTCACCCGGTCCATTGGTTCCTCCCTGGGTCGACAGTGTGTCCGTGTCTGGACATTCTTGTCGCCTGACGTTATTGTATGAAAAAGTTGTAGGACATGGAAGCGGAAAAATCCGCCAGTTCCAGACGCCAAGGGAAGGAGACAACCATGCGAGCCGCCGTCTTTCACGAATTGGGCAAGCCGCTGCAGATCGAGACGGTCGCCAAGCCCCAGGCGGCGCGTGGCGAGATCGTGCTCAAAGTCCACTATTGCGGAATTTGCGGCTCCGATCTGCACTCGACCCACCCCGGCGTGTTCGTGGTCCCCGACGGCACCATTCTCGGCCACGAATTCGCCGGCGAAATCGTCGAGTCGGGCTCCCCGGACTGGAAGGTCGGCGAGATGGCGACCGCGCTTCCGAACAACGCCTGTGACGACTGCCGCAAGATCGGCCTGATGAAATGCAAGGACGACATGGGAATCATGTGTCCGAAGAACACGCTGACGGGATTCCATCCTTCGTTCCAGGGCGGCTACGCGGAGTATGTGAAGTTCAGCTGTACGGAAGCCTTGCGACTGCCGTCCGCCGTCAAGAGCCGCGAGGGCGCGGCGGTCGAACCGCTCGCGGTCGGGCTCCATGCGGTAAACCGCGGCAAGGTGGCGCTGGGCGAGCGCGTTCTGATCCTGGGCGGGGGCCCGATCGGACTGGCGACCGCCACCTTTGCGAAGCTCGCCGGCGCCCGGGACGTGATCGTCAGCGAATATGCCCCGGCTCGGCGCGAGGCGGCAGGCGCGATGGGCGCAACAGGCGTGATCGATCCGTCGAAGGAAGAGGTCGGCGAAGCCTTCGCCCACCTGGCGGGAGGCCCGCCCGACGTCATCTTCGAATGCGTCGGCGTTCCTGGCATGATCCAGAAGGCGATCGACCTCTCGCGAACCTGGGGCCGCATCGTGGTCGTGGGCGTCTGCATGGTCGAGGATACCGCGATCCCTATGTCGGCGATCTTCAAAGAGGCGAACATTCATTACGTTCTGGGATACGGTCGGCCCGACTGGCGTCTGGTGCTCGACCTGCTCGAATCCGGCCGAGTCGATCCCAGACCGATGATTACGGACATCGTCGGTCTCGACGCGCTGCCCGCGGCCTTTGAAGCGCTGCGAAAGCCGGAAACCCAGATCAAGGTGATGGTGCGCCCCAACGACTAATTGACGAGCTTGTAGGGCACGAATGTTGCTTGATGGCTCCGGGGTAGACGACTATGGAGCCCGGGAATTCTTTCTCATCCAGAAATTGACTGGTGGAAAAAGGGAACAGGGTCGAATGGACATGGATACCCGCGTCGGCGCGCCGGCCAGGCGAGACGCCAAGGCTGAGGCCGCCGAGCGGGCCGGCATGACCTCGCCCGACCGGGTAGTGGACTCGATCGTCAGAGCCATTCGCGCAGGCGTTTACGTGCCGGGCCAGCGTTTGATCGAAGCCGACCTCACGCGCGACTATCAGGTGAGCCGCGGCCCGGTGCGCGAGGCGCTCAAGCGGTTGGCCGCCGAAGGCGTCCTGGCGCTCACGCGCCACCGCGGGGCCTATGTCCGGGCGCTGTCGCGCGCGGAGGTCCACGACAGCCTGATGGTGCTGGAAGTGCTGGTCGGCCTGATGGCCAAGCTCGCAGCCAAGCGCATCTCCGAAGGCGATAACGCGGAGCAAATGCGGGACGCCTTCCGCCGTCTGCTCGCGTTTCGAAACGACGGGGGCACCGCCGCGTTTCTCGACGAGCGTCGCAGCTTCTATGACGCGATCCTGCAGATCGGCGGCAATCACGAACTGCTGCGAATGTTGCCGTTGATGCAGATCCATCTGCTCCGGATGCAGTTCCAGGCCTATATTACGCCGCGAGATCGAGAAACGCAGTTCAAGGAATACCAGACGATCACGGACACGATCCTGTCGGGCGATGGCCTGAGGGCGGCAAAGGTCGCGTCGCTGCACATCCGGCGCACGCGCCTGAGTTTGATGCGCCTGCCGGACGAAGCCTTCCCCGCCGTGCGCGCAACGGAGTAACTCATGACGATTGTGATCGCCGGCGGAACCAAGGGCATCGGGCTGGCGATCGCAAAGGCGTTCGCGCGCGACTCCGGCGATGTCTTTCTTGGCTACCACAGCGACGAAGCCGCCGCCGCCCACGCCGCCGAGGCGGTCGCGGCGGCGGGCGGACGGCCCCATCTGGTCAAAGCCGATGCGGGAACGCCCGAGGGCTGCGGCGCGCTGGTCGAGGCGGCGCGCGCGAAAGGCTGCACGATCGACCAGCTCGTCCACTGTGCGGTGGACGCCTATGCGACCACGGCGCTCGACGCGGACGCCGCGCGCTTCACGCGCGCCGTGACGACAAACGGCACGAGCTTGCTCTTTCTCGTCCAGGCGGCGTTGCCGCTGATGCAGCGCGGCTCGACCGTGTTCTACCTGACGAGCCGCGGCGGCCGCATTGTCGTTCCCAATTACGCGGCGGTCGGAGTCGCGAAAGCGCTGGCGGAGAGCCTCATCCGCTACCTCGCCGTCGAGCTCGCGCCGAAAGGCATACGGATCAACGCCATTGCGCCCGCGATCGTCGAGACCGACGCCGTGCGCGCATTGTTCGGCCCCGGCGCCGGCGAGGTGGTGCGCGCGTCGGCAAGCCACAATCCCTCCGGTCGAGGCGTCGTCGACAGCGACTACACAAACCTGATGCGCTGGCTCGCCTCGCCGGAGGCGGAGTTCGTTCAGGGACAGGTGATGTTCGTCAACGGCGGCGCGAACCTGAGCGCCTGACCGCCGGTCAAAGCCGCTCGATCAGCGTCGCGTTCGCCATGCCGCCGGACTCGCACATCGTCTGGAGGCCGTAGCGGCCGCCGCTCTCTTCGAGCCGCGCAAGCAGATTCGCAAGCAGACGGCCGCCCGAGGCCCCGACGGGATGACCGAGCGCGATGGCGCCGCCATAGGGGTTGACCCGCGCCGGATCGGCGCCGGTCTCGCGCATCCAGGCGAGCACGACCGAAGCGAAGGCTTCGTTGACTTCGAAGGCGTCGATCCGGTCGATCCCGAGCCCGGCTCGCTGAAGAAGCTTGCGCGTCGCCGGAATGACCGCGGTCAGCATCAGGATCGGATCATCGCCCGCGACTGCGAAATGGGTGATCGCCGCGCGCGGCTTCAGGCCGTGCCGGAGCGCGAAGGCCTCCTCGGCGATCAGAATGGCCGAGGAGCCGTCGGTGACCTGGCTCGCATTGCCCGCGGTGACGCTCCAGCGGATCTGCGGAAAGCGCGCCGCGGCCGCCGGGTCCTCGAAGGCGGGCTTCAACGAGGCGAGCCTTTCGAGCGAGGTGTCGCGCCGCGGACCCTCGTCGCGCTCCACGCGCACAAAGCCCCCATCCGGCAGCGGCGCCTCGACAGGCGCCAGGGCGCGCTGCGTGACGCCCGCGTCCTCGGCCGCGAGCGCGCGCCTGTGCGAGTCCAGGGCGAAGGCGTCCATCTCATCTCGGCCGACGCTCCAGCGCGCCGCGATCAACTCGGCCGAGATTCCCTGTCGCACCATGCCGTCTGGATAGCGTCGATGAAACAGGGGGCCCTCATTGTCCTTCCCCATGCGGTTGATCTTCATCGGCACGAGACTCATCATCTCCACGCCTCCGGCGATCACGCAGTCGTAGGCGCCTGCGATGACGCCCTGCGCCGCGAAGTCGACCGCCTGCTGCGCGGAACCGCACTTGCGGTCGAGCGTGACGGCCGGCACGCTCTCGGGAAGCCCGGCTGCAAGGACGGCCTGCCGCCCAATGTTGCCCGACTGCTCGGCCACCTGGATGACGCAGCCGGTGATCACGTCCTCGATCAACGCCGGGTCGACGCCGGTTCGGGCGATCAGGGCTCGCAACACCGCGGCGTAAAGGTCGACCGGGTGCAATGTCGACAGCGCGCCGCCTGCCCGGCCGCGCCCGAATGGCGACCGCACGACATCGACCATGACGGCTCTGCGCATGGCGTTGTCCTCGGACCTAGCCGGCCTGGCGATGGAGTTCCAGCGACATCGTCGCCGTGCGCAGCTGCACGACCGGCGACCGGGCTGCGCGCATCAGCTTCTGCACCTGCTCGAGCTCCGGCGACGAGAGGGTCGGATAATCGCGCTTGACCGCACCGGCCGCTCGCATCTTCTCGAGGTCCGGCTCGGGAACCAACGCGCGCAGGATGAGCTCGTCGTCGTTGTCTGTCCCGTAGCGCTTGCGCAGCTCCTCGATGGTCGGCTGCTCGGGCGGGTTCGCGACCACTGGCCTCGCCCGCGGCGAACTCATGATCTTGTCCAGCACGTTGGGATCGATCGGCGCGACCGTCTCTCCATAGAAGCCTGCGGCGTACTGGATCACCTCGTCCGGGACGATGCTGTAGCGCTCGCCGGTGACGACGTTGAGCACGGCCTGGATACCGACAAGCTGGCTGAACGGAGTCGCCATGCCGGGATAGCCGAGGTCGCGACGGACCTCGGCGGTCTCGCGCAGCACCTCGTCGAGCTTGTCGGTCATGTTGTGCTGCGCGAGCTGCGCCTTCAGCGTCCCGGTCATGCCTCCCGGAATCTGATGACGGATCGACAGCACGTCGTATTCGTTGTGCTGGTTGACGAGAAATCCTGCAGCCTTCCCGACCTTCTCGAAATGCTCGGCGACCGGCGGCAGCAGCGACTTGTCGATGCTGTGGGTGTGGCCCAGCAGTTCGACGTTGTGAAGCATGATCTCGGTCGAAGGCACCGACGGGCCGTTCGCCATGGGACGGCTCGCCGTATGCAGGATCGACACGCCGAGATCGATGGCGTCGAGATAGGCCTTTGCGGACTGGCCAAGGATGTTGTTGGCGTGAAATTCGATCGGCTTGCCGCGTGCGCTGGCCTTGATGGCCGGCACAAGCGTCTGCAGCCTTTCCTTGTCCAGCACTCCGGCGGTGTCGTAGAGCAGCAGCGTGTCGATGTCGGGCGAAGCCGAAAGCTTGTCGGCCTTGTCGGCGTAGTAGGCGTCGGTGTGAACGGGGGACAGCGCGAACATGATCGCGCCGGCGACCTCCGAGCCGAACTCCTTCGCGACCTTGGCGAGGCGGTGCATCTTGTCGATGTTGAACAGGACGTCATAGATCCAGAAGCTGCGGCAGCCGTGTCGGTTGAGCTGGCGCATCCACGCGTCCATCAGAGAATCCGGCGTCACGCCGAATGTGACGGACGCGTTCGAGCGCATGCCGCCGCGGATGCGGGTGCGCGGCATCGCCTGAACGAGCAGGTCGAGCCCCTCCCAGGGATTTTCCCGACAGGTGCGGATCATCACCTCGAACAGCGACGAGCCGGCGAGATCGATGACGCGGAAACCGCTGCGGTCGATCAGCGGCGCCACCGGCAGCGCCATGCCGGCCTGCATGCGCATGCCCCAGAGACTCTGCTGGCCGTCGCGCATTGTCTCGTCGAGAAATTCGATATGGGCCATAACTACCCCTCTTGCTGGCCGTAATGCGGAAGGAAAACGGTCTCGAGCCAGCGCGTGTCCAGGCGGTTCTCGAAAAAGTCGGGATGCGCGGCGACGGCGCGCAGCAACTCGATATTCGTCGCCACGCCCTCGATTTCGAACGCGTCCAGCGCATCGCGCAAACGCCGGACCGCGTGCGGCCTATCGGGCGCGTGCACGATCAGCTTGGCGATCATGCTGTCGTAGTAAGGCGGAACGAGCGTGCCTTCTTCGATCGCCGTGTCGATCCGAACGCCTTCGCCGTGGGGCGGCCGCCATCGGGTGACGCGTCCGGGGCACGGCAGGAAGCCGCGCCGGGGATCCTCGGCAAGGATGCGCGCCTCGATTGCGTGGCCGTGCGGAACGATGTCGCGCTGCGTGACCGGCGGCAACACGCCTCCGGCGACTTCGAGTTGAAGTTTGACCAGATCGACGCCGGACGTCATCTCCGAGACCGGATGCTCGACCTGGATGCGCGCGTTGACCTCCATGAAATAGAAGTCGTCGCGCTCGACGTCGTACAGGAACTCGACCGTCCCGGCGTTGCGGTAGCGGATCGACGACAGGAGTTCGACGGCCGCCTTGTGCAGGCGCGCCCGCGTCGCGTTGGGCATCGCGGCCGCGGGCGCCTCTTCGATCATCTTCTGATAGCGGCGCTGCATCGAGCAGTCGCGCTCGCCGAAATGCAGCACGCGGCCGTCGCCGAGGCCCAGCACCTGCACTTCGACATGGCGCGCGCGCTCAACGTAGCGCTCGAGGTAGAGCGTGCCGTCGCCGAAGGCTTCCTTGGCTTCGGTGGAGGCGCGCTCGAAACCGGCGGCGAGCGACTTCGCGTCGCGTGCGACAACCATTCCGCGCCCGCCGCCGCCGGCCGAAGCCTTGGTGACGACCGGAAATCCGACCTCCGACGCGAAGGCGACGGCTTCCTGGGCGCTTGCCAGCTTCGCGCTGCCCGGCGTCATCGGCACGCCCGCGCTCTTGGCGAGACGGCGGGCGGCGAGCTTGTCGCCGACCGCCTCGATCGAGGCGGAGGCCGGACCCACGAAGGCGATGCCGTGATCCTCGCAAAGCCTGGCGAGCGCAGCGCGTTCGGACAGAAAACCATAGCCCGGATGCAGGGCGTCGCAGCCTGTGGCCTTCGCGGCATGCACGACAAGATTGGCGTCGAGATAAGAGGCGCGCGCCGGCGCGGGGCCGAGCGTCACCACGCGGTCCGCCTCCCGCGCCGCGAGACTTTCCCGATCCGCAACCGACGCCGCGAGCACCGTCTCCACGCCGAGGCTCTTTGCTGCGCGCACGATGCGCAGGGCGATTTCGCCCCGGTTGGCGACGAGGACTCGGCTGAGGGGCATCTCAGGCGGCGGGTTCTAACAGAAAGAGCGCCTGATCGAATTCGACGAGCTCGGCGTCCTCGACCAACACCTGACGAACGACTCCCGAGGCGCCTGCGAGCACGGTGGTGAACAGTTTCATCACTTCGATCAGGCAGACTTCGTCGTCCGAGTCGACGTGCTGGCCAATCTTGACGTAGGGCGGAGCGCCCGGCTTCGGCGAGCGATAGAATGTGCCGAGGTTTGGCGCGCGCACCGTGATCCAATGGTCGGGGGGCGCGCCTGCCCGCGTCACGCCGACCGCGGCGGGCGACAGGGCGGGCGTCGACGCGGACGACGCGACAAGCGGCGCTGCCGGGGTTGCGCAGTCGCCGGGACCGGACGCAGGGCGCCCGTCGGGCGACTTGGACACAAACATCTCGAGGCCGTCGATCTTGAGCTTCATTTCGCTCCAGTCGGAAGCCTCGAAGGTTTCCAGAAGCGCCTCGATGTCTCTGGGCTTGATGTCGCTCATTTGTCCTCGACCTCGATGGAGACCCCGGCTTCAGTCGCGCGGACGGCGGCAAGCAGAGGCGGCAGAACCGGATCGGCCACGATGAATTCGAGTCCGGCCTTAAGAGCCGCGCGCACGCCCTCGTCGGAAGCGAGAATGCCTCCGCGCGCGCCGCGCGCGCCCTTCAAATCCCGAAGCACCTCCCCGATCTTCTCGGGGTTGGCCGCGTCGTCGTTGGCGGTCAGATCCGCCGCCGCGGCGGCCTCGGGCGCGGACGGCGAAACGACGCGAAGCGGCGAAAACCTCGCGGCCCAGACCGTCAACTGCGCCAGGGCTTCGTGGTCGGCCTCGTCCGGCGCCTCGATTTCGAGCGCGCCCGAGTAGATCTTGCCCGACCCGCCGTCGACGGTCACCGTGCGACCGGCGAGCGAGTCGAGCGCGCCCTTTCCGCAGCCGACGACGCACGGAATCCCCAGCGCGCGTCCGACGACGGCGGCATGCGAGGTGCTGCCGCCCTGTTCGGTGACGACGGCGCGCGCCGCGATCATTCCGTGAAGGTCTTCCGGACTGGTGGTCGGCCGCATGAGGACGACCGCTTCGCCGCCGTGCGCCCGACGCTCGGCCTCGTCGGAATCCGTCACGACCAAACCTATGCCGACGCCCGGCGAGGCAGGCTCGCCGGAAGCCAGCAGATGCGCGTTCTCCAGTCCGCCCTCGCGAACATGCGGGCTGAGCAGGATTCGCACCTGGTCGGGCGAGAGGCGCATCACCGCCGCCCTCTCGTCGATCAGCCCCTCGCGCGCGAGGTCGACCGCAATGTGCGCGGCCGCGTGCGGCGCGAGCTTGGCCGGACGCGACTGAAGGAAATAGAGCTTGCCGCGCTCGACCGTGAACTCGATGTCCTGCGCGTCGCGCCCGACCTGTTCGAGCATGTGCGCAGCCTTCAGCAGGCCGTCGAGCGCTTCCGGCATCTGCGTTCCGAGCGTTGACAGGGGCTCGGGCGTGAACTTCCCGGAGACGACATCTTCGCCCTGCGCCCTGGGCAGATATTCTCCATAGGGCTCGCGGGCGCCGGTCGTCGGGTTACGCGAGAACAGCACGCCCGTGCCAGACCGCGCGTCAAGATTGCCGAACACCATCGCCTGCACGGTGACGGCGGTGCCAAGGTCGTCCGGAATGTCGTGATGCTGTCGATAACGGCGGGCCCGGCGCGAGTTCCACGACTCGAACACCGCCCTGACCGCCCTGCGCAATTGCTCGCGCACGTCGCTCGGGGCCTCGACGCCGCAATCCGCAGCGATCGCGGCGCGCCACTCCGCAGGGCTCTTGGTCTCATCGAACAGGGGCGCCGTCGCGCGCAGCACGATATGCGAATAGAGGTCGAGAAACCGCTTGTGGGTGTTCCGCGCGAAGGCCGGATCGCCGCACTCGGCGGCCAGCGCCGCCTCGGTCACGTCGTTCGTGCCGAGATTGAGCACCGTGTCCATCATGCCGGGCATGGAGACCGGCGCCCCCGAGCGCACCGACACGAGCAGCGGATGCGGCCCGCGGCCGAAAGCGCGCCCGGTCTTCGCCTCCAGCCAGCGAACGCCGTCGTCGATTTCCGCTTCGAGGCCGGGCGGCTCGTTACCGGAGGCGAGGAAGGCCCTGCACGCCGCGGTTGTCACGACAAAGGCCGCCGGCACGCTCAGGCCGAGCGCTTGCATGCGCGCGACCGACCAGGCCTTGCCGCCGATCAAGTCGCGCGACGGCGGTTCGCCGCCTTCGAGTCCGAGCGTCCATTGTCCGAAGGCGTGGGTCATCTCTGTCGCCGCTATTCGGTGCGTTCGCGGCGCATCAGGCGCAGAAGGTCTTCGTGCAATTCGTACCAGACCGTATGATAGCTCTCGATCTTGGCGTCGCTGACCCAGGCGATCGACCCCTTCTCGACCTTGTCCAGCGCCGCCTCGAGCTTGTCGCGATAGATCGCCAGGCGAGGCAGGGCGGCGGCGAGTTTCCCCAGCGGCTCCTCCGAACGCTCGTGCAGGTCGCCGAGGCGGTCGATGATCTTGGCGTCGTAGTCCTTGTCGCTGTGGTCGTTCGACACGCGCTGGCCGCGCACGGTGGTGGTCTGCCAATCGGTGATGAGCTGTTTCAGGGTCGCATTGAGCCGCTCGAAGCCGGCGTAGCCGGCCTGGAACGCGGGGTCTGCGCGAACGGATTCGTAATAGCGCGAATAGTCGGCGTCGAGCAGCATGCGGGCCGCCGGCGCAAGGAGATACCGGCCCTTGGCTTCCACGACGCGGCGCGCGGCGACGAGCTTTTCCAGCGTTTCGCGCACCGAGCCGAGGTCAAGTCCGATCCCGCTCGCGATGTCCTCGGGCGTCGCGTGTTTCTTGATGGCGAGCCCGTGCATGACCAGATGCATGTCGTTCACGTTGGCGTCTCCTCATGGGCCCCAGCGGCTTCGTGTCTCGCCCGCTCGACGAGCTGATCTTTCACGGCGCGGCGCAGGATCTTGTTGGCGGAGGTCTTCGGCAGTTCCGGCCAGATCTCGACGCCTTTGGGGCGTTTGTAGCTGGCCAGTCTCTCGCGCGCATGAGCGAGGACGCGCTCGGGGTCGAGGCCCGGCCGGCCCGAGACGACGGCGAACACCCGGTCGCCCCATTTCTCGTCCGGCAGGCCGACGACAGCGGCTTCGACGACCCCTTCGCAGGCGAGCAGAACGTCCTCGACCTCGCGCGGATAGACGTTGTAGCCGCCCGATATCAACATGTCGTTCTTGCGGTCGACCAGGTAGAAGAAGCCGTCGGCGTCCTGGTAGCCGATGTCGCCGGTGTGCAGCCAGCCGTTGCGGAACGCTGTCTCCGTCGCCTCGGGATTGTTCCAGTAGTAGGCCATCGTTTGCGGGCCGCGGCAGACGATCTCGCCGCGCTCGCCAGGCCCCAGCGGCTTGTCGTTCTCGTCGAAGACGGCGACGTCGACGATGGTGAAGGGGCGTCCGCACGAGCCGATGCGGTCATGGTCCTCCGGCTTGAGGCAGGTGATCACCATCGGACTCTCGGCCTGGCCGTAGCTCTGCGCAAAGACGCGGCCGAACCGCTTCTCCGCCCGATTCAACAGGGCGGGCGCCATCGGCGAGGCGCCGTAGGCGATCGTCCGCAGCGCAAAGGTCGCGCCGTCGATTCCGTCCGCTTCGAGGATCATCGCAAGCATGGTGGGGACGAGGAACGTGTGCTCGCATTGCTCGCGGGACGCGATGGCGATGAACCCCGCCGGGTCGAACTTGGACATAACCAGCGAGCGGACCCCGCGGACCAGCGAGGGCAGGAAAAACGCCCCCGAAGCGTGAGCGATGGGCGCCGCGTGCAGGAAAGTCTCGCCGCGCCGCAGGTCGGGCGTGAGGTCGGTGAGAAAGGCGGAAAGCTCCGAAAGCTCGCCGCGCGTGGTCAGCGTCACCGCCTTTGAACGCCCCGTCGTCCCGCCCGTGTAGCCGAGGCGATAGGGGGCATCGAGAGCCCGATCGACCGCGCAGGGCGTTTCCGATCCGGCCGCGCCGAGCGCGACGAGCTCCTGCGCGCCGATCGCCCGCTCGACGCCGAGCCGCGCGATGGCGATCGGATCGGTCATGTCATGGATCACGCCGCGGCTGCCGCTATCGGCAAGTTTGAAGGCGTGGTTGGCGATCGTCTCCCGGGTATTCATGCCGACCCGCACCAGGCCCGACTTGGCCAGCGCGTAATAGGCGACGAGACAATCGATCCCGTTGGGCAACAGCACGCCGATGCGATCGCCGGGCGTGAAACCCGCTTCGAGCAGCGCGTTTCCAAGCCGGTCAGTCAAGCGGTCGAACTCGCGGAAGGAGACGACCCGGTCCCCTTCGACAAGACACGGAGCGTCGCCAAAGTGAACAGCGGCGCGACGTATCAGACTGCCGATCTGCATGGCGCTCGCCCCTCGAGATCAGCGCACGTTCCGGAGCTTCTCGACATCCGCGCGCCGAAGGCCGGAGCCCTTGCCTCGCAGAAGGCGCGAGTTCGCCTGCTCGATCTTGTAGAGCTCGTCCGCGAGCGGTTCGCCCGCGTGGTATTTGACCCACGTCTCGCAAAGGTGACGGTATTTCGGGTCGAGCGCAGGCGGCCGCACCTCGCGCGCAAGCCGGTTGTACTCTTCGAGGCCGATGATTCCGCGGGTGGTATTGTAGCGGTCGACCTTCGCAGGCAGGTGGCTCGTTCCCGGATAGACCGGTCCGCACGACGTCGTGTAGCTGTCGCCCTGCAGGACGGAATAGGGGATCAGCGAATAGAGGCGCTGCGGTCCGTTCGAGTGCTGCATCATCGTGTATTCGCTCAGGCGATGCGAGGTGTGCGTGCCGATGCACAGGCCGACCAGCGCGTCGCGGCTGTACTCGTCGTTGAACAGCGGTCGGAAGCGCTCGGCGCGCTCGTCGACCATCATCCAGTCGTCGACGTCGTAGACGCCGGCGACATGAGCGAGGTCCTTGACGATCGAGAAGTAGGTGATCGCGCCGGCGTCGATCATCTGGTCGCGCGACCAGCCGGCGAGCCGGCGCCAGAGCTTGTTGGTGGCGTCCTTCACCTTCTCGGTCAGGTTCTTGAAGCAGGCGGTCAGTTCCTCGCGCGAGCCCATCGCCACCGGCACGTAGCCATCCGAGAGCGTGTCCGAGGTGTAGAGGCCGACCCCGACGAGCTTGTCCGCGGTGAACTCGGGCTTCGACTCGAAGCTGCCCCAGTCGTCCACCAGGTAGAAGTGGCAGTCCTTCACCGCCATCGTCACGGTGATGTTGTTGTAAGGCACGTCGGCCGCGACGCCGTCCAGCCACGGGAAATCGCTCTCCGAGAGGTCCATGAAATCGCGCACGATCATTTCGCGATCTTCGGCGATCTTGTACGGACCGGAATTGTGCAGGCTGATGCGGCTCTCGCAGGAGATCAGGAAGCCGTACTGCGACGCCGCGGCCATGAAGGCCTGCGCCGCCTCGTGCAGGTCGTCGCCCTGCTTGCAGTCGTACATGTCGGCGTGAAAGACCTGCACCGTCCGTTCCGGCAGGAACTGGCCGCGATGTCCGAATTCCTTGTTGGTGATGTGGCCGTTGTTGCGGTGCCACGACAGCTGGAAGCGCTTCCAGAAGTCCATCAGGTAGACCAGGTCTTCGAGGGCGTCCTGCGGCCGGATCAGGCCCAGCGAGATCAGCCACTCGCGCCCGAGCAGATAGAACCCCGGCAGCGCCCATCCCATCGAGGGATTCTGGATCTTGATGCCGGCGTTGCGCGCCCGGTCGCCGATCTCCTCCGCCGACAGGCTCTGCTCGATTTTGCGCAAGAGCGAGGGATAGCGGTAGTAGGCCATCATGTAGGACAGCATCATGTAGGCCGGCACGGGAAACAGTTTCGATTCCTGAACGGTGCGCGTCACGCAGAGCCAATAGGTCTCATCGGCGTTGGCCTGGATGAGATTATTGGTCTCGAGAAGCTGCGAATAGCTGATGCGGCTCGATCCCATCGGTCGATTCTCCCCGGAAGCTTGAGTCTGAGCGGGTTTATTTGGCGAGCCGCCAAATCCTGGCGGTCATCTCCACGCCGGTCTGGTAGGCTTCGGCGGTCTTGGCGGCGGCGGTGGATTCGATTTCCACGCGGTCGCCCTCCCGGATGCCGCTGATTTTCGCATTCATCAGACAGGGAATGCCGTATTCGCGAGTGAGGATGCCGAGGTGCGAGCGCACCGTGCCGCCGGCGCAGATCACGCCCTTGAATTGTTCGAGGATCGGAGCGGTCAGCGTGCCGCCGCTGTCGTCGATCACCGCGACGGTATCGGCGGGAACGCCGGACGTCAGAAGGTCGAGCACACGATCGCTCGATCGGATGTAGCGCGCGATGCCGACCAGATTGGTCGAGAGCTTGACGACGTTGTCGCCAATTCCACGCTGTTCGCGGCCGTTTTCGTCGGCCGGCGCGACGACGGCGTCCGGGTGCTCGAAGGAGAAGGTCTTGATGTCCTCGCCAAGGCCGGTCGCGGGCTTGTAGGCCTCGGGGCGCTCGCGCACCGAGATCATCGCCGACCAGTCGAAGCGGTGGCCGGTCGCCAGGAGCCGCTTTTCGATCGCCGCGAATTCAGCGGCCGTGACCAGGTCGTAGGATTTGTCGAACACGAAGCTGGCCCAGTCGCCGCCCACGTCATCGAGCTTGCGCCGAATCAGGTCGTGGATCGCCGCGTGGTAAGCGTCCACCACGACCGACGTGTTCGGTTCGGCGTACTTGTCGTTGTCCACGAGAAGCTTGGCCACGTTATCCTCCCTGGCCTGACTGAGGCGCTCTGAGACGGGGATTGCGGCCTGGCCGATTTCCCCCTCGTTGATGTCAGGATGCCGGCAACGCCCGGCGGTGTCAACAACATCTTAGGACAATAATGTAGGACATAAGCCCGTCAGTCTGCGGTTTCGTAAAGCTCCCGCAACGCGCGCTTCAGCACCTTGCCGGCGCCGTTCTTCGGCAGACTGTCGACCACCCGCCAGTGCTTGGGTCGCTTGTATCGCGCGATCCGCTGCAGGCAGAGGGCGTCGAGCGCGGCGACGTCGATGCGACCGTCAAGCGGCACGACGAACGCGACGACGCTCTCGCCCCATTCGGGATCCGGCGCGCCGATGACGGCCGCTTCGGCGACCGAGGGGTGTTCGAGCAGCACGTCTTCGATTTCGCGCGGATAGATGTTGGAGCCGCCGGAGATGACGAGGTCTTTGGACCGGTCGAGCAGGCTCAGGAAGCCCTCGGCGTCCAGCGCGCCGAGATCGCCGGTGTGCAGCCAGCCGCCGCGCAGCGCCGTCGCCGTCGCTTCCGGCAGGTTCCAGTAGCCCGCCATCACGGTGTCGCCGCGCACCGCCACTTCGCCGACTTCCCCTGGCGGCAGCGGTCGGTCGTCGGGATCGACGACGGCGACCTCGATACCGGTCCGCGCCAGCCCGACGCTCACCATCCGCGCCTCGTCGCCGGCGGCGATCGCCGCAGCCAGCAGGCTCTTCGGCATTGCGGTGATGGTGCAAGGGCTTTCGCCCTGGCCGTAGCCGTTCCACAGCCGCGGCCCGAGCGCCGCGTACCCCGCCTTCAGATCGGCCGCGTAGACCGGGGCCGCGCCGAGCAGCACGGTGCGGATGTTTTCGAGCGGGGCGTCGCGGAATGCGGGATCGCGCAGCATCCGCCTGAGGCCGGTCGGCGGCACGAAGAAGCTCGCGCGCGCATGCAGCCGGAGGAGGTCGGCGAGTTCGCCGGGCGAGAAGCCGCCGCTCGCGGGCAGAACCTGATGGGTCGCCTTGGCGATGTGGGAAAGGCCGAACAGGCCCGTCGCGTGCGATTGCGCCGCGAGGTGAAGGTGGGTGTCGCCCGGGGCGAGCGCGTCGACGTCGGCAAGATAGAGCGTCGCCATCGTCATCAGATTGCGATGGCTGAGCATCGCGCCCTTCGGGCGGCCGGTGGTGCCGCTGGTGTAGAAGAGCCAGGCGAGGTCGTCGCCTCTAGAGGCGGCGATCCGGCCCGGCTCGGCCTGCGCCATTCGGCGCCAGTCGTCGTCTCCCAGCACGACGAGACGGGTCGGCGGCGCGAGTTCGCGGGCAAGCCCCTCGGCGAGATCGGGCGTCGCGAGGCACAGCTTCGCTGCGCAGTCGGCGGCCATGAAGGCGATCTCGCGGGCGTGCAATTTGGCGTTGGCCGGCGCGGCCACGAGCCCGGCGCGCCAGATCGCGAACAGGGCGGCCAGATATTCGGCGTTGTTGGTCATCGCCAGCACGACCCGGTCGCCCGGCGCAAGGGCGAGCGCCTCGAGGCCGCCGGCCAGACGCGCGGCGAGCGCCCCATAGGCCGCATAGTCGTAGATCGGTCGGTCGGCGACCGAGAGCGCCGGCATGCGCGGGAAACTTCGCGCCGCGGCGTCCAGCAGGAGCGCAAGGTTCATCGGCGCGCCCGCTCCAGGATCGTGATCGCGACGGCGGCTTCCTCGACTCCGCGCAGGCCGCCGCCATTCTCCACAAGGCCGATGCGGGCGCCCCCGACCTGCCTGGAGCCAGCCTCTCCGCGCAATTGCGTGACGATTTCGAAAATCTGTCCGAGTCCGGTCGCGCCGATCGGATGACCCTTCGATTCGAGGCCGCCCGAGGGGTTGAACGGAATCCGGCCTCCGAGAGCGGTGTCGCCGCGTTCGGCGGCGGGACCGCCGTCGCCGAAGCCGAAGAAGCCGAGCATCTCGCTTTGCAGGATTTCGCCGAACGCGGTCGCGTCGTGGCACTCGACGACGTCGACGTCTTCGGGCCCGAGCCCGGCGAGGTCGTACGCCCGGCGCGCGGCCTTGCGCGCGACATGGTCTTCGAGCCGGTCCGGATCGCGATGGTCGCCGGACATGAGGACGCTGGCGCGGATCCGCGCGGCGCGGTCGGCGTTCCCGAGCCTTTGGGCGACCTCCGGCGCGCACACCAGCGCCGCCGCCGCGCCGTCGCTGATCGGGCTGCACATCGGCAGCGTGAGCGGCCAGACGATCGGCCGCGCCGCCATCACCTCGTCGACCGTGAACGCGCGCCGGTATTGGGCGCGCGTGTTCTCGACCGACTGTTTGTGATTCTTGGCGCTGACCGCCGCCATCTGACGCTGGGTCGTGCCGAACCTGGCCATGTGGTGGCGGCAGAAGGCGGCGTAGACATCCATGAACACACTATGAGGGCCTTCCGGTTCGGCGTTCGGCGGCGGCGCGACGCCGTGGCCCATAGCCAAAAGCCCGGCGATCGTCTCCTCGCGGCGTGAAAGGTCCCAGCTGCCTTCGAAGGCGGCCATCGACCTCGCAGGGTCGGTCATGACCATCTTTTCCGCGCCGATCGCCAGAACGCAGTCGTATGCGCCGGAGCCGACGAGAACATGCGCGAGGTTCAGGGCGGTCGTCGCGGAGGCGCAAGCGTTCTCGACGTTGATCACCGGGGCGTTGCCAAATCCGCAGCCGTCGAGCGCGGCCTGGCCGCGGATCCCGTGCTGCCCCTCGAGCGCCCCCTGGGTCGCGTTGGCGAACACGATCGCCTGCGCAAGCCCCGGAGCTGCGCCGGCGTCGGCGAGCGCGTCGCGCGCCGCCTCGGCGGCGAGATCGCCGAGCGAGCGCTCGAGGAAGCGGCCGAAGCGGGTCATGCCGACGCCGACGATGCAGGTTTCCCGCATGTCGAGTTTCCTCCTGGGGTAGGTCTTGGTTTGTCCTACGTTTTTGTAGCATGTTCCCGAAAAGGCGACCTTGCAAGGCCCGAAGACGCCAGGTCGGAATTCGCGCCGCCGCCGACCTGCGTCAGCCCCGCACTGCGATTACCCGCCTGCGGCCGAACTCCAGTCGCCGCACGACCGACGATCTTCCTTCAACGGCGAAACCGGACGACGTCCTCGACCTTCGCCCTTCCCACGCGCGATTGGTTGGCTTTCGCCGACGGGTCTTCGTAACCAAACGAGACGCCGAAAAGCAGCCTTTCGCTGGGCGCGACGCCGAGATGACGGCGAACCAAGTCCGGGAATAACGCCAGCGCGGCCTGCGCACAGGATGCGACGCCCTGCGCCGCAAGCGCCAGCATGAAGGTCTGCGCGTACATTCCCACGTCGGACGCCTCGCGGGCGCCAAACGGCTCGGACATGAAAATGAACATCACATGCGGCGCATCGAAGAACGCGAAATTGCGGAGGAGCGCGCGCTTGCGCCCGACGAGGTCGCCACGCTCGACGCCCATGGCGCGGTAGAGTTGCGCGGCGGCGTCGATCTGCCTTTCGCGATAGACGCCGGAATATCTGTCGATGAGAGGCCAATCGGGGGTCGACGCGTCGCCGCGCGTCGCCGCGTCGATGAGTTCGGCCCTCATTCGATTCAGCGCTTCGCCGGAAACGACATACGGGACCCAGGGCTGGGCGTTGCAATTCGAAGGCGCGAATTGAGCGAGCTCCAGGGCGCTTCTCAGAACGGCGTCCTCGACCTCGTCGCTCAGAAACGCGCGCACCGAACGCCTGCGCCGGATCGCCTGCTCGAGCGATAGACCTGAAGTTTGCGCGTTGCTCATCCCATATCCTCGACCATTGCGCCGCCGCGCCAACCGGGTCTTCCGAGCGCCAGGGCGCACCGCGCCGAACGCAATCTTCGCGAAAGGTTGTGTTGAACAGCCTTGTCCACAGCGGGTTCCCGGCGGACGGAGCCTTCAGGCGTCGTCGCCTCCGATTGACATCTAAGTTGTTTGCTTTAGTATCATGACCTAATTGCAAGGAAAGAGCCGATGAAAGATTTCCGCGACAAAGTTGCGGTCATCACCGGGGGCGCCAGCGGGATTGGCCTTGCCACGGCGCAAGCCCTGGCGAAACTGGGCGCCCGCATCGTTCTGGCCGACATCGAGAGCGATGCTCTGGCGTCGGCCGTGGCCGATCTCGGCAGCGCTGGCGCGAAGGTGATTGGGGTCCGGACCGACGTCGGGGACCGGGCTTCGGTCAGCGCGCTCGCTGAAAAGGCGTGGAGCGAATTCGGTCGGGTCGACATCCTTTTCAACAACGCCGGCGTCGCCGTGTTCGGACCGACGCAGACCATGACCCATTCGGATTGGGACTGGTCGATCCGCGTCAACCTCTGGGGTCCGATCCACGGCGTCGAGGCGTTTGCGCAGCGGATGGTCGAGGAGAAGCACGGCGGCCACATCCTGTTTACCGCGAGCTTCGCCGGACTGGTGCCAAATCGCGAGTTGGGTCCCTATTGCGTCACGAAATTCGGGGTCGTGGCGCTGGCCGAATGCCTCCAAAAGGACCTCCGCTCGAGCGGCATCGGCGTATCCGTCCTATGCCCGATGCGGGTGACCTCGCGAATCGACTTCAGCTTCCGCAACCGGCCGACAGACCTTGGAGGTCCGGCCGCGAACCGCACCTACACCGAAGAAGAACGAGCGGCCCTGCAGGGACGAGAATTGGGCGCCGCGCAAGTGGCGGACCTGGTCGTCGAGGCCATTCGAGAGAACCGCCTCTATATCCATACCCACAGCGAGGCTCGACAATACGTAAAGCGGCGCTGGGAGCGCATGGACTCGGCATTCGATTTTGCCCTCTAAGGTTTCATTTCGAGCGCGTCGCTTTGGCGTTGCGGGACGGGCCAGCGGGGAAAACCGCAGCCGCCCGGGAGGAGGAGAGAATGGCGCTCGATTTGGGGGGACGTTCGGGATTTTCGATGCCCCTTGGAGGCTCGCTCTATCCCGCCCCGCCGCATCATTTTCATGGAGCCCGCCAAGCCTGGGCCACGTACGAAGCCGACGGCGACAAGGTTCGATCGATGCTGCCGCCAGGCGTCGATCCTGACAGCGATCCGCCCATCTGCCAGCTCTGGGTGTGCGACTACCCGTCCACGACCTTTGGCCCCTATCTCGAAGCTTTCGTCATGGTGCGGGTCCGGGTCGACGGCGTCCGCTACTGGTATCAGCCGGTGATCTTCACCAATCGCGAGCCCGCGCTTGCTGCGGGGCGCGAGATCTGGGGCTTCGCCAAGAAGCTTGCGGACCTGCAGTGGCGGGAGGAAGCCGAGCAAATCATTTTCACCATCGAGCGGCCCCTGGGCAAGAGAATCGCGACCTTCGCCATGACGCGCGACAGGATCGCCAAGGCGGATGAGGTCGAAGGGTTGCCGGTGCTTTCGCTCCGCTACCTCCCGCCGTCGGATCCCAAGCGGCCTCCAGCCGCCGCCGAGTTGGTCCGGCTCGACCCGACCGGCGCCTTGCATGAATCGCCAGGCCTCGGCCCGCTTCTCTGGGCCGGACGCGCGTCGGTGACGATGGACTCGCCGAGCGAGGTCGACCCCTGGAGCCGGCTCGCGCCGCTCAAGATTCTGACGGGGCACGTCCACACGACCGACTTCAGCCTTCCGCTCGGCGAAGTCGTCAAAGACTATCTCGCCGAGGGACTTTTCGAAGCCAGCAAGCCAGCGGGTTGAAGCACGAAATTGCGGAAGGGGCCGACTAGCTTTGATGGACCTCGCCGATCAGAATCACCGGCGCAACGTCGGTGAAGTTGGGAATGTCGGCCTGCGTTTCCGGACCGTGCGCCTGCAAAGCGCGCATCGCGCTGTCCATGTCGTCGAAGCGAAGCTCGGCCGACAATCTGTAGACTTGCAACGGGGCCGACGGGTCCATGGCGCGCTCAACACTGTAGGTCAGCGACCGCATTCCCATCGGCTCAAGCCGGTCACGAACCAGCGGAAGGTGCTTATGTACGTAATAGTCGAGGTCGAACTTCGAACCGACCTTGTTCGGATACAGCACGACAACCGAAATCATTGTCCCCTCCCCTTGCGGCGACCACGATCGGCCGTCCGCGCCGTCGCTGCAAACCGCCAAGTCGGTCGGTCCCGCGATTTTGTCCGACAAAAATGTTCTCCACATTGTTGACCAAAACGCGGAGCCCGTCTACTCTGCATTCTCCGGACCGCGGCATTTAAAAAGCGCGCGGCAGGATGAGGAAACGGTTCATGGGCCGAGGATCGCAACACACCGATCGAAAACCGGTCCCTGGCATACAGGCGGCGGCGGCGGGCTCGCCTTGGCGAAGGCGGGCGTGAATTCCGGTCGCAAAGTCGCTCCAACAATCATCGAGGGAGGAAAACATGACTTCAATCAAGATGGCCGGTTTCGCGTTGGCGACGTCGATGCTGGCGCTCACCGCGGGCTCGACCTGGGCGGCGGACAAGTCCAAGGGACCGCTCAAGGTCGCAATTTTCTCGGTGAACGGGGCGTCCCCCACGATCCACACGATGATTGAATCGGCGACCGAAGCCGCCAAAGCGCGCGGCTGGACGGTCGAGACCTATGACGGCAACGGCGATCAGGTCGCGACCAACAACCAGGCCAACACCTTCATCACCCGCGGGTTCGACGCGCTGATCAATATCGCCTCCGACAACAATCAGATGGGCGGCGTGATCGCCAACGCCGCCAAGGCCAAGATTCCGTTTGTCTCGACGTTCTCGGGCATGGTGCCGGGCATCACGGTGGACATCGGCTCGAACAATGTCGCCGACGGCGTGTTTTCCGCTTCGGAACTGGCTGCGCGCATCAACGGCGAAGGCGAAGTGCTGAAGATGAACTGGACCGTGCTCCCGGCGCTGCAGGAACGCGACGCCGGCTTTCACGCCGTCATGAACGAATACAAGAAGATCAAGGTGACCGAGATGGAAATCAAGGTCCCGGGTCAGGTCGACGACTCCTTCAACAAGATCACCGACTACCTGACCGGCCACAAGAACGTGAAGGCGATCTGGATGGGCTGGGATGAGGTCGGCGTCGCCGCCGCCCGCGCCGTGCAGCAGTCCCACCTCGAGCAGAAGCCCTTCGTGGTCAGCATGGACGGCAATGACGCAGCGTATGATCTGATCCGGGACGGCACGCCGCTGATCCTGACAATCGCCTATGACGTTCGCGGCATGGGCGTCCAGGCGGTCGAGGCGGTTGCGGAATCGGTCGACGGCAAGACCTTTGCGGAGCGCCAGATTTTCAAGAAGCCCTGCATGATCACCAAGGACACTGTGCCGCCCAAGGGCCAGTTGCCCGACTTCAAGACCTGCGCGCTCTATTCGGCTGACGTCGGAAAGAAGTGAGGGCCGCAAAATGAAGACAGCGGGATCAGACCGTGTCTTCGAATAAGGTCGGGGTCGCCTCGCCAACGCGCGACGAGGCGACCTCAAACGCTCGCGAGCGCCCCGGGGTGGTTCTCGAGGTCAAGGGGCTCGTCAAGGAGTACCCGGGCACCCGCGCCCTCGACGGCGTCGATATCGAGATCCGTCAGGGGGAGATTCATGCGCTGCTCGGCGAGAACGGCGCAGGCAAATCGACGCTGATCCGATCGATCTGCGGCGCGAGCCGGCCGACCGCCGGACAGATATTTATCGACGGGCGACCGGTAGAACTGAACTCGCCGCAAGAGGCTCAAGATCTCGGCATCGCGGTCGTGCATCAGCACTTCAATCTGGTGCCTCAGCTGTCGGTGGCGGAAAACCTGTTCTTGTCCCAGACGCTGCCGCGTCGGATGGGGGTGTTCGTCAATTGGAGCGTCATCGGACGGCGCGCGAAGAAGCTTCTGGAGCGCGTCGGGCTCAACATCGATCCATGGACCGAAGTCAGCAAGCTCAGACCCGACGAGAGCGCCATGGTCGCCATCGCAAAGGCGATCGGCAGCGACGCGCGGATCGTCATTCTTGACGAGCCGACCTCGGCGCTCTTGCCGGCGGAAGTATCGATCCTGTTCGGACACATGCGCCGCCTGGCCACCGAGGGCCACTCGTTCCTCTATGTGAGCCATCGTTTGACGGAAGTCTTCGAAATCGCCGATCGCGTGACCGTGCTCAGGGACGGCCGGAGAGCCGGCGCCTGGACGCGCGAGGAGATGTCGCGCAAGGCCATCATCAAGGCCATTGTCGGCGGCGACAAGCCGTGGATCGAGGAGACCGACGTCAGTCGGATCGCCTACGGCGAATCCGTCTTCGCCGCCGCCGCCCTGGCGGGCGGAAAGGTTCGGGATCTGACCTTCGAATTGCGCTCCGGCGAGATCCTTGGCTTCGCCGGATTGCCGGGAAGCGGCGCCGAGGAGGCTCTCGACCTTCTGTTCGGCCGCTCGGCGGTCGCGGGCGGCCATTTGACGGTGCATGGAAAGCCGTTGACGCTTCGCTCGCCTCGCGACGCCAAGACCGCGGGCATCGCGCTCGTGCCAAAGAACCGACACACGGAGAGTCTCCTCTCCGGAGCGAGCGTGCGGGAAAACATCTCGCTTCCCAATCTCGACCGCTTTGTCTCCGATCCTTTCGCCCGATTTATCCGCCGGGGCCGGGAGCGCGCAGAAAGTCAGGGAGTCGCCGCCAAATTGGCGATCAAGATGCCCGGCATCGAATCGTCGATCGACTCGCTCAGCGGCGGCAACCAGCAAAAGGCGATTCTGGGTCGCTGGCTCGCCAGCGGCGCGAAGATCTTCATGCTGAATTCGCCAACGGCCGCAGTCGACATCGGCGCAAAGGCGGATATCTACAATCTCATCCGCGAGATCGCCGCTTCCGGCGCGGCCGTGATCTTCACCTCGACGGAGGTCGAGGAGTTCCCGCGCGTCTGCCATCGCGTCATCATTTTCCGTGACGGAGTTGTCGTCGGCGAATTATCCGGCGCAACCGCTACGGAGGCGAACATCATGCATTTGGCCGTCGGAGACGAAGATGAGCGCTAGTATCGAGCTGAAAGGTTCCGAGCGCAAGCCAGGCTTTGACCTGCCGGCGTGGCTCGCCCGCTTTGGCACGCTCGCGTCGCTCGCTCTCCTCCTGATTATCTTCTCGTTCGCGCGTTCGGACGTCTTCCCGACAGTCGACAACCTGCTCAACATCATGAACCAGGTTTCGATCCTGGGCACGATGGCCTTCGGCCTCACGGTGTGCCTCGTGATGGGGCTGTTCGACCTTTCGATCGCGGCGATGGCCACGCTCGGCGGCTATGTCGCAACGTTTCTGCTCGTTCAGTATCCTGACACGATCAGCGTGCCCGTCGCGGTTCTCATTTCGCTGGCGATCGCAGCGGTCATCGGCGTGTTCAACGGCCTTATCGTCAGCTATCTCGGGATTTCGGCGTTCATCGCCACCCTGGCGACCGGATCCATCATCACCGGCGCGATGTTGGGCATCTCGAACTCGAAGACCATCATTACCGGCATTCCCGATGAATTCCTGATCATCGGACAGGGCTCGGTGTTTGGCGTTTCGAATCCGATCCTGATCATGCTGGCGATCGGCGTCCTCTTGTGGCTGGTGCTCGAGCACACCCAGTTGGGCCGCCATTTGTACGCGATCGGCGGCAGCGCCGAGGCTTCGCGCTTGTCCGGCATCGCGGTCAAGCGATACGCGCCGATCGCATTGTCGATCTGCGCCGTTTGCGCGGCGCTTGGCGGCCTGATGGCTGCGTCGGTTCTTGGCGCCGGCCGACCTCAGGGCGTGGGCGACACCTACCTGCTCAATGCGTTTGCGGCCGTCTTCATCGGCGCCTCGTCCTTGCGGCCGGGCAAGTTTCACATCATCGGCACTTTCATCGGCGTGATGCTGATCGGGATCATCAACAACGGCCTGTCGATCATGGGGGTCCCGACCTATTGGCAATATATCGTCCAGGGCGTCCTGCTGATCATCGCGCTGTTCAGCGCCGGCCTTCTGACGATGCGACGGCGCTGACGGCGAAACTAGGGACTTTCCCGCCCGCGCAAGACGACGCCCTGCCGCTTGGCCTCGATATCGGACGGATCGAGGCGCATACTCCAGGCGCGCGAACGCTCGCGCTCGATTTCGAGGCCGCAACCCAGCGTGGTGGCGGCGCCCTCGTCGATCAGGCCCTTCAACGCGACCAGCATTCCGGGCGCTGCGCCGAGCATGTCGCTTGCGAGCTCCAGGGCGACATCGAGCAATCGGTCGGGTTCGACCACCCGGTTGACGAGGCCCCACTGCTCGGCTTTCCGCGCGGACAGAAAATTTCCGGTCAACGAGAGCTCTTTTGCGCGGCTGACGCCGATCAACCGCGGCAGCCTTTGCGACAGTCCCCAGCCCGGGATCACGCCGACGCGGGCGTGCGTGTCGGCGAACCGGGCGGTCTCCGAGGCGATCAGCAGATCGCAAGCGAGAGCCAGTTCAAACCCGCCGGTGATCGCTGCGCCATTGATCGCCCCGATGATCGGCCCGGCAAAGCGCAGCAGCGCAGCGACAGGGTCCGCATCCCCGGCCGGCTCCAGAGCCGACGCAAGATCGTCCGAGGCGCCCAGTTCCTTGAGATCGAGGCCGGCGCAAAACGCCTTGCCAGCGCCGGTCAGGATCAGGACACGAACCCTGTCGTCATCCTGCAATCCCGCCATCGTCACGACGAACTGCTTTCGCATGGCGAGCGACAGCGCGTTCATGGCCGTTGGCCGATTGAGCGTTACGAGCGCGCAACCGGAAAGCGGGAATTCGACCCGCACGAGGCCGGGTTCAAGAACATCGGAAGCAGCCATCGCATCCTCCACTTCGGTTCAGGGAGCTAGACGAAGGGAGCCGTCGAGTGGATCCAGTCCAGCGCCCGCTCGAGGAGGCCGAGGGTCGCTTTGTGCAATCTCTCGCCCTGGGCCATTGTGGCTTTGCCCGCGAAGGCCCGGGCATAAGTGCCCTCCTGCAGGATGCCGAGTTTGTAGCATCCGAGCACCGCATACCAACGGATCCCGCCGAGATCCCGGGTCGACCCCCACGCATAGCGCCTGGCGAGCTCCAGCGAGTTCGGAAATCCGTCCCAGGGGACCGCGCCCACGGAGCCGATCGTCAGGCCTGTCGGGTCGGGCCAGGTGGCGAGCATCCAGCCCAGATCGACGAGCGGGTCGCCAATCGTCGTCAGCTCCCAATCGACGATCGCCGCGAGCTCCGGCCCATCGCGGCGGAACATCACGTTTGCGAGGTGATAGTCTCCGTGCATGAGGCCCGGCCGGAAGTCCTTCGGCTGATTTCGCCGGAGCCAGGCCTCGATCTCGTCGATCCCGGGCAAGCCGCCGGGACCCGGCCACCCTGGATAGGCGTGGTACTTCTCCAATTGCGAGCGCCAGCGCGACGCCTGCCTTTCCAGGAATCCGTCGATTTTGCCCAGATCGCCCAGTCCCGCGGCGACGTGATCGACCCGGCCCAGCGCGGTCAGGCCGTCGACAAGCGAAACGCCCATGTCATGGCGTATCGTCGACGAGTTCGCATGAAGTTCGAGCATGCCGACATGAGCGTTGAAGCCATCGACCGGCTCCATCAGATAGAACGCGGCGCCGAGCACGTCGTCCTTGTCGCACGCCTGGATAAGACGGGGATGGGGCACCTCGGTCCCCGCCAGCGCCCTCAGCACACGCGCCTCGCGGCGCATGATCCCGCTTCCGTCCATGTAGGGATGGCTCGGCGGCCGGCGCAGAACGAACTCGCGGTCGCCGCGACGGAAGCGCAAGAGCACGTTCTGCGTCCCGCCAGCCAAAGGCTTCGGTTCGATGATCGGTCCGGCTTCGAGGCCGCAATCGTCCATCCATCCGCGAAGGCGATCGAGATCGACCAGAGCCTGCCAGCGATCGCCGCTCATTTGTCGGCGCTTCTCGAGCGGTCCAGCGCGCGGCGAGGCACGGCCTAGGCCCCCTGTTCAAGCTCTTCGAAATCGGCGCCGTACTTCTCTAGGGCGCGCTCGCGCGCCGCCAGCAGATGGTAGGAGGGAAACAGGGAATTGGCGGGCTGGTAGCCGCGAAGAATCTGACGGGCGACGGTCACCTTGTGAACCTCGACCGGTCCGTCGGCGAGGCCCATGTGGAAGCTCTGCAAGACCTGGTCGGCAAAGGGCATCTCGTCGGAAATGCCCAGGGAGCCGTGCACCTGCAGCGCGCGCGCCGCGATGTCGTGCAGGACCTTCGGCATCGCGGCTTTCACCGCGGAGATGTCCTTTCGAACCTTGTTGTAGTCCTTGTGCTTGTCGCAGAGCCACGCGGTACGCAGGACGAGCAGGCGATATTGCTCCAGTTCGATCCACGAATCCGCGATCTTTTCCTGCACCATCTGTTTCTGGGAAAGCTTTTCCCCCTGAGTTTCGCGGGAGACGGCGCGCTCGCAAAGATGGTCCAGCATGCGGCGCGCCTGTCCGATCGTGCGCATCGCGTGATGCAGCCGCCCACCTCCGAGTCGGGTCTGCGCCACGACAAAGGCCTGTCCCGGCTCGCCCAGCATGTGATCAGCCGGAACGCGAACGTCGACGAACCGCAAATACGCATGCACCGCCTGCTTCTCCGCCAGAAATCCGACGTTGCGAACGATCTCGACGCCAGGGGTATCGGCCGGGACGATGAACATCGACATGCGCTGATAGGGTTTCGCCGCCGGATCGGTGACCGCCATGACGATGTAGAAGGCGGCGTAGCGCGCGTGCGACGCGAACCACTTTTCGCCGTTGATGACCCAGGAGTCGCCCTGTCGCTCGGCGCGGGTGGTGAAGACCTTCGGATCGGCGCCGCCCTGAGGCTCGGTCATGGCGAAGCAGGAGACAATGTCGTTGGCGAGGAGCGGAGCGAGAAAGCGCCGCTTTTGTTCGTCCGTTCCGTAATGGGCGAGGATTTCCGCGTTGCCGGAGTCCGGGGCCTGGCAACCGAACACGGTCGGGCCGAAACTCGAGCGACCGAGGATTTCGTTGAGCAGCGCCAGCTTGACCTGGCCGTACCCCTGCCCTCCGAGTTCCGGGCCGAGATGGCAGGCCCACAGCTTCTGCTTTCGCACCTCCTGTTGCAGCGGCTTGACGAGCTTGTTGCGTCGAGCGTCTTTGACGTCGCAAGGGTGTCCCAGAACAAAATCGAGGGGTTCGACTTCCTCGCGAATGAAGGCGTCGACCCAATCGAGTTTTGTCTGGAATTCCGGATCGGTCTCAAAGTCCCACATAGAAGTCTCCGCAAGGGTCCCGCCCGATCAAGGCAGAAGCAGGCCGCCATCCACCGGGATCGTCTGCCCGACGACATAGGACGCGAGCGGCGAGGCCAGGAAGAGCGCCACGCCCGCGATTTCTTCCGGCAGGCCGAAGCGCCCGATTGGAATCCGCTTCAGCGCAACGTCGCGCCGCTCGGGATTGTCCGTGGTCACCTTGGTAAGCTTGGTGCGCACGAAGCCAGGCGCGATCCCGTTGATTCGGATGCCGTCGCGCACCCAGGCCTCCGCCAGAGTCCGCGTCAGTCCGACGGCTCCAGCCTTCGAGGCGTTGTAGGCGGGATTGCCGCGCGTCGCGTGGAAGGCGGCTGTCGAGCTGATGACGATCATCGAGCCGCGCGACGCGGCCAAGGCATCATGAAAGCGGTTTGCGCAGGCGATGAGGCTGGTCAGGTTGACGTCCAGCACCCGCCGGAAGTCGGGCACGCGGAATTCACGCCGTTGATAGAGCGCGATGCCTTGAGACTGGACGAGGACATCGAGTTTCGCGAGCGCCGGGTCGTTCGCTTCGATCGCCTCGACGTCGGTGATGTCGACCTGCCGGTAGACCAGCCCGGCAAGGTCAGAGCCTTCCTCTTCAGCGTAGTCCTCTGCGCGAGCGCGTGTCCCCCACACATGAACCGCAGCGCCGCACTTGCGGAAAGCCTGCGCAGTCGCATTGCCGATGCCGCTCGAGCCGCCCACGACCAGAACCGTCTTCCCGGTGAAATCCAGCGGCATGACGCCTCGATTTTTGGCCTGCGGCGAGCGCGCCGTGGCCCGGGCGCAGCTCGCCCTTGACAATTAGGCCGTTGTTATAAGACAAATGCTTTAAATACGCAACCGGGTCGGCGGGCAGCGAAACGAGGAAACGAATGGGTCCCTTGCAGGGCGTGAAGGTCATCGAGATCGCCGGAATCGGGCCGGGACCCTTCTGTTGCATGATGCTGGCCGACATGGGGGCGGAGGTGCTTCGCGTCGACCGCAACGACTCCGTCGAGCTCGGAATCGTCATGGAGCCCAGGTTCAACGTGCTCAACCGAGGGCGGCGGTCGGTCGGCGTCAATCTCAAGACGCCTGAGGGAGTCGCCGCGGTGAAACGCCTGATCGCAAGCGCCGATGCGCTGGTCGAGGGTTTTCGCCCGGGGGTCATGGAGCGTCTCGGGCTCGGCCCCGAGGCGTGTCTCGCCGTCAATCCCAAACTGGTGTTCGGACGGATGACCGGATTCGGGCAAGAGGGGCCGCTCGCTCGCGCCGCCGGCCACGACATCAACTATATCGCGCTGACTGGAGCCCTGCATTCGATCGGACGAAAGGACGGCGGCCCGGTGCCGCCGCTCAATCTCGTCGGAGATTTCGGAGGCGGCGCGATGTATCTCGCCTTCGGAATTGTGTGCGCGCTGCTGGAGGCGCAAAAATCGGGAAAAGGGCAGGTCGTCGACGCCGCGATCGTCGACGGCGCCGCCTCCCTGCTAACCTTTGCCTATGGCCTGATGCGCGCCGGCTTGTGGAAGGACGAACGGGGCGAAAACGCGCTCGATTCCGGAGCCCCGTGGTACGACGTCTACGAGACGAGCGACCACAAGCACATATCGATCGGCGCCATCGAGGGACGCTTCTATCAAGACCTGCTGAGGCGTCTGGGTCTGGATGGGGAAGACTTGCCGCAGCAACTCGAGCGAAGCGGATGGCCCGCCTTGCGCGCGAGGCTGCGCGAGGTCTTTCTCACCAAAACGCGCGATGAATGGTCAGAATTGCTCGAGGGCACCGATGTCTGTTTCGCTCCGGTCCTGGCGCTCGAGGAAGCGCCGGAGCATCCGCATGCCGTGGCCCGCGGGAACTATGTGACCGTGGCGGGCATCCGGCAGCCCGGACCCGCCCCGCGATTCAGCCGGACCAAACCCGAAGTCGGGTGTCCGCCGCCAGAAGCGGGTCAGCACACGGAGGCCGCCTTGCGCGACTGGGGATTCTCTCCCGCCGAGATCGCCGAACTGCGCGCGGCGGCGGCGATCGCGTGAATTTCCCTTCGCGCTACGGCTTCGGGTCGATGCCGACCTGATACGTCGAAGGCTTCCCCACGAAAGACCTTGCGCGGCGTTCCAGATAGAAGCCGTGCTGCAGCGGCGCCAGCGCAAAGCCTGGGTCCGCGCCCAGCTTTTGCGCGGCGTCGAGCGGCCAGTTCGGATTGTAAAGCAGCTCCCGACCGATCGCGACCATATCCGCCTGACCGTTTCTCAAGATCGCTTGGGCCTGGTCGGCATGAACGATCAGGCCGACGGCGATCGTCGGAACGCCTGTTTCCGCGCGGACGCGTTCGGCCAGATCAACCTGGTATCCATAGTCTCCGGCGTTCTTGGCGAGCAGCGGCGAACCGGCGATGCCTCTGGCGGTGCAGTCGATCGCGTCCACGCCCGCTTGATGCAGAGCGCGAACCAGAGCGACGGAATCGTCGATTGTCCACCCGGCCTCGTCCTCGATCGACAAGCGCACGAGCAGAGGCTTGTCGGCCGGCCAGCGCGCCCGCACCGCCTCGACGATTTCGATCAGGAGCCGGCATCGGTTCTCGCGCGATCCGCCATAGCGATCGTTCCGACGATTGGCCGCAGGAGAGAGAAATTCGTGGATGAGATAGCCGTGCGCGGCGTGAATCTCGACGACATCGTAACCAGCTCTCAAAGACCGTTCGGCTGCGCTTCCCCAGGCTTCGACGACTGCGCCGATCTCCGCGAGCGAAAGGGCGCGCGGCGTGTGGTATTCTTCCGACTGCGCGACCGCGCTCGGGCCGACGACATCCCACTGATCGAAATCCTCGACGTTCTCCGGCGCAATGCGGAGGGCTTTGCGGCCGCCCCATGGCAACTCCATTTTCGCGCGGCGCCCGCAGTGCAAGAGCTGAATTCCGGGAACCGCTCCGAGCGATCGGATGAAATCGGTTATCCGGCGCAAGGGCGCGACAAAGCGGTCGTCCCAGATGCCGAGGTCAGCCACCGAACCGCATCCGCGCCGCTCGACGGCCGTGCCTTCCTGCATCACGAGCGCCACGCCGCCCGCGGCCATCCGACCCAGATGCATGAAGTGCCAGTCGGTCGGAAAGAAATTGCGTCCGGAATACTGCCACATCGGAGACGCCATGATCCGATTGCGGAATGTGACGCCACGGAGCGCGAGCGGCGAAAACAGAATTGAACCGGTCATGTCCATCTCCGCTGGTCTAAGGCGGAACGCCGAGCGCCTGGCCAACTTCGGCGGGAGAGGCGGCCGCAAAGGCCGTCACGGTCAGGCTGGAGGGCGGCTGCTCGATGATCGCCTGCATCGTGTCGATCAGATTGGGCAAGGTATAATCGGCCCCCCAAAAGTGGTGAGGCTGTTTTCCCTGCTCGAGAGCGGACTCGCGCACCGACAGGGAGGCGTTCAGGTACACGCCTAGGAACACCAGGCGCTGGTTCAAAAGGACGAGCGGCACGTTCGGCATCAGGCGGACCAAATGCTTGAGGCATCGCCGATAACCCAAATTCCAGGATTTCGACGACTTCTTGTCGACCAGCCCGCGGAACAGCTTCCGGTGATTCATCTCCAGCATCGTTATGAATCGGATGTAGGTGCTTTCCTCCTGATCCGCCTCAGCGAGGCCGATCGCTGGCCACACCAGCGCTTCGATGACCTCCCTCACGGTCCTTGGGCCGCCCACGGCCTCCAGTTGATCGAGGTGCTTGTTACGGCTCTCGTCGATAAGGCGGCCGCCCTCGACGATGAGTTCGAGGACAAGGGCTTCCTTGGTCCGGAAATAGTAGTTCAATGACCCGTTGTTGCGCTGACCCGCCGCCGCCACGATGTCACGCACGGTGACCCCGTCGATACCGCGTTGTGCGAACAGTCGCTGGGCCGCAACCTTGATGCGTGTTCGAGTTTCGTCACCCCTCAATAGAGTCCCCTGAATGCCTCTCGGTCGCCATGCGAAGGTCAGGCTCCCGCGTTGTCAAGCTTGAGTCCAGCGAGCGCGCTCCGCAACGCCGGGATCGTCTCATGGTTGGTCAGGTCGAGGTGCAACGGCGTTACCGACACGGCGTTCGCCTCGATTGCGGCGAGGTCGCTGTCAGACCAGGGGTCGCCGACCTCACGATGAAACTTGAGCCAAAAGTACGGGAACCCTCGCGCATCAATTCGATCGTCCGCGCGAATCTCGAGTTTGGTGCGGACACCCTGCCGCGTCACTCGCAAGCCGGCGACCTGATCCGGGGCGACCGGAGGAAAATTGACGTTCAGCAGCACGCCCTTGGGCAGCGGCAAGTCGACAAGATGCCGGAGGACGCCGGGCAAGTGCCGCTCCGCAGTCTCCCACGGCACCGGCGAACCCGGCGGAAAACATTGGCTCATCGCGATCGACTTGATGCCCAGGAGCGTTGCTTCCATGGCGGCGGCGACGGTTCCGGAATAGACGATGTCCTCCGCCAGGTTGAGGCCACGGTTGATCCCCGACAGCAGCACGTCGGGCTGTCGTTCCTTCAGCAGATGGTTGCAGGCGATCACGACGCAATCGGTTGGCGTGCCCTGGATCGCGAATCGTCGCGGCCCCGCCTCCCTCATGCGAATCGGGTCGGCGAGCGACAGGGAATGCGATGCGCCGCTCTTCTCGACCTCAGGGGCGACGACCCAGACATCGTCGCTGAACGTCCCGGCGATTTTCTCGAGGAGCACGATTCCGGGGGCGTGGATGCCGTCGTCATTGGTGATGAGAATGCGGGGTCCAGCCACGTTGCGCCTCCCTAGCAATAACGCCCGAAATCACTCGCGCGATCGGATCTCGGCAATCGACGGGCGCCGATCCTTGCTGGCGCGCAAGGCTCGACTTGATTCGATCCGCCAGATCCTGCCTTGACATTTAAGGCGATATGCTAAAACATTTGACTTAAATCTCCAAGAGATAATTCGATCGACCATGGTGATCGCGCGAGGAAGCACATACCGGGAGGTCTACGACGCCTTCGAATGGCGCCTGCCCGCGCGCTACAACATTGCAACGGACGTTTGCGATCGACACGCCGGCGACCCGACGAGGGTCGCGCTTATCCATGAGCGAGCCGACGGGGCGGTCCAGACCTATACCTTTCTTCAGATTCAACGCTCGGCCAATCAGTTCGCCAACTTTCTGCAATATTGCGGCCTGGCGATCGGCGATCGGGTTGTCCTTTTCCTTGGGCAAGACCCGGCGACCGGCGTCGCCCACGTCGGCTGCTGGAAAGCGGGGATGATCTCGGTCCCGACTTCGACGTTGTTCGGAGCGGACGCCCTGGAATATCGGATCCGCACCACCGAAGCTCGGGTGCTCATCACCGACCGCGCCAACTATCCCAAAGTGGCCGAAATCCGCGAACGCGCGCCGACCCTCGAAAAGGTGCTGCTGATCGACGGCGCGGAGCCGGGTTGCCTGCCCTTCTGGGAGACGCTTGACCGAGCATCAGACGCGTTCGAGACGCTGTCTTTGACTCCCGACACCCCCGCCTTCATCAACTTCACATCGGGAACGACCGGCTGGCCGAAAGGCGCGTTGCAGGGTCACCGCTCGATGCTCGGCCACATGCCTGGATTGGAATTCCTGATGGACTTCCTGCCCCAGCCTGGCGACATCCTCTGGTCGCCGGCGGATTGGGCATGGCTGGCGGGCCTGATGGATATCCTGATGCCCGGCTGGTTCCATGGACTCCCGGTGCTGACGTACCGGTCAAACGCGTTCGACGCCGAGCGGGCGCTGCATATGATGGGCAAGCACCGCGTGCGCGCAACGCTACTGACGCCCACGATGCTCAAGCTGATCCGTCAGGTTAAAGACGCGAAGCGCCGCTTCGCAATCGACCTTCGTGTCGTCCTTAGCGGTTCGGAAGCGGTTGGGCAGGACCTGCACGAGCAGATGGCGGTGGCTCTCGGCGCCCCGATCAATGAAGGATTCGGGCAGACCGAGGCGAATTGCATCATCGGCAATTCGTCCCTCGTCATGCCGACCCGTTACGGTTCGCTCGGTCGGTCGCTGCCCGGACATGTCGCCGCGATCGTCGACGACGATGGGGCGCCGCTCTCGCCGGGCAAGGTCGGCAATCTCGCGCTGAAGCGGCCGGATCCGGTGATGCTGCTGGAGTATTGGCGCGACGCCGAAGCGACCCGCGGGAAATTCGTCGGCGACTGGATGATTACCGGCGATCTCGCGGAGAGCGACGACGAGGGCTACTTGTGGTTTCGTGGCCGCAAGGATGACGTCATCAGCAGTTCCGGATACCGGATCGGCCCCACGGAAATCGAAGACGCGATCGTCCGTCATCCCAAAGTCGCGCTGGCCGCCGTGATCGGGGCGCCCGATCCCGAACGCACCGAGATCATCAAGGCCTTTGTCGTGCTGGCGCCGGGCTGCGAGGCCACGCACGCGCTGGCCGACGAAATTCGCGAGTCGGTGCGCGACCGGCTCGCCCGCCATGAATATCCCCGGGAGATCGAGTTCGTCGCGTCGTTGCCGATGACGGCGACCGGCAAAATCCTGCGGCGGGAACTGCGCGACCGTGAAATCGCGAACAGAGCCCGGACGTGAAGACCGCACGCAAGTCGGGCGACCCGGCTCCGAAGCCAAGAGCGCGTCGGTTTCGATCGCTGCGGATAAGCCGCGCCGGACCCGTCGATACGATCACGCTCAATCGACCGGACTCTCTGAACAGCCTGACAGCCCTGATGATCGACGAGCTGCTCGGCTATTTTCAGGAGTTGTTGTTCGACGAGTCGGTGCGGGTCGTCGCGCTGACCGGGGCCGGTCGCGCATTTTGCGCAGGACTCGACATCAAGGAATTCGATCGCGAATCGAGCGACGACGTCGAGCGTATTTTCCACTTCCAGCGCCGGCTGGCGGAAATCATTCTGGCCATGCGCCGCTGCCCGCAACCGATTGTGGCGCTGATCAACGGCGTCGCGGCAGGGGGTGGATTTGCGCTCGCGCTCGCTTCCGACATCCGAATTGCGACCCCGACCGCGCGTATGAGCGCCGCATTTATCAAGGTCGGCCTCTCGGCCTGCGACGTGGGGGTCAGCTATCTGTTGCCGCGCCTCGTCGGAAGCTCGATCGCATCCGAGCTCATGCTGACGGGTCGTTTCATCGATGCCGAGCGCGCGCAGCGCATCGGCCTTGTCTCCCAGGTCGTCGCCCCGGAGGACCTGCGCTCGGCTGGCGAAACCCTCGCCGGCGAGCTTCTCGGGGCCGCGCCGCTCGGATTGCGATTGACGAAGGAGGGTCTCACGGCCGCTCTCGCCTCGCCGACGCTGGAAATCGCGCTGGCCTTCGAAAACCGCAACCAGAGTCTTTGCGCCGCGAACGGCGATCTTCGCGAAGGCCTATCTGCCTTCCTCGAGAAGAGGAAACCGCACTACGCCAAGGTCTGATGACAATCAGGCCGCACGCCAAGGAGGAAGAGACATGTCTCGTGTCGAATTGCCCGAAAGCTCGTCCCTGCCCCCATATCTCCAGAACTTGCACGATGGCGCGAGGCCCGATGACTGGTCGACCCGTCGTGTCGCGCGCGCCTTCTCCGACAATTCGGAGCTGCTCCAACGCTATCTCGAGTTCTACTATCCCTTTCATTCCTCCGCGGGGCTCCTGGATTCGCGGCTGAAGGAACTGGTGCGTCTGCGCATCGCGACCCTGAACGGCTGCAAGACTTGCAAGGCGGCGCGGCTCGACCCGGACCATGTGAGCGAAGGCGAGGCCGCGATCGAAGTCGACCGCGCCGGAGAGGCGCAATTTTCGCCGAGGGAGCGCGCAGCGTTGCGTCTCGCCGAAATGATGGCCGTCGATCACTTCGCCGTCGACGATCGGATAATCCGCGAACTCCAGCAGCACTTCTCGAAAGGAGAGCTTTTGGAGCTGATGATGATGACCGGGCAATACATCGGGTTTGGACGCGTGCTCGCGATCTTGCAGCTCGAAGACACGGCCTGCCCGATCTGAGTTCGCCAGCGGCGATTGCATCTTACATTCTTGTATGACAATGTCGGCTCAGGACGCGACTGCGCCACAAGAACAGGCTGCCGAAAGAGCCGCCTGGGGAGGGAGCCCATCATGGGATTCGTAAAGACTCCAGAGGAGATAGCCAGGATCGAAAAGGTGACGAGCCGACCGCGCTTCGTCGGTTCCGAGATGCTCACCATCGATTTCCTGACGACGCCCGAATTCGTCGCTTCCGTCCTGCCGCCCGGTCTCGAACCCGCGTCCGAGCCTCTGGTCACAGCCATGGTCGGCCGCTGGCGCTCGAATTGCGTCGGCGATTATGCCGGCGGGGCCATCTATGTGCTGGCGCGCCACGGGGCCATCGAAGCGCCCTACGTGCTCGCCATGTACATGGACGCCGATCATGCCATCATGTTCGGGCGGGACTTCTTCGGCGAGCCGAAGAAGCGCGCGACCAGCGACTTGCGGCGGAACGGCCACGCGATCCACGGATACCTCGATCGCTGCGGCGTGCGTCTGATCGAAATCCGCGCCGATCTGTCCAAGGATCTCGGACCGGGGACCGCCTCCGGGGCCAACTTCAACATCAAGGCCTTTCCCGCGTCCAACGGCAAAGGCTGCGAGGACGACCCTTTTCTGACGCTGGCGGAATTCGACAACGCCCTCTCGGTGCGCAAGGAGGGGCCAGGGTCGCTGCGTCTGGCTTCTTCCGTACATGACCCGCTCGGCGACATTCCGGTCGTGACGCTCCGCCAGGCGAGCTACATCGAGGGCGATCTCATCGCCCGCGCGCGCACGATTGCACGGATACCCGCCAAGGCTTTCGTCCCCTACCTCTACGGTCGCCTCGACGACTGGACGGCGCTCGATAGCGAAAGCCTGCCGAAAGCCGGCTGAACTCCGAGGTTGGCGACATGCTCGACAGCAACCGGCTCGATGGAAAGATCGCGCTCGTGACCGGCGCGGCGGGGGCGATCGGCGCGGCGACGGTCAGGCTGATGATCGCCCACGGCGCCCGCGTCGTGGCGGTCGATCGGGACCGGGAGGCCCTCCGGCGGCTCCACGACGCGTTCGCAGCGGAGCCCAACCTCTCAACCGTCGAGGGCGACGTCACCGATGAAGGCTCGGTCGCCGGCTTCGTTGCGCGCGCGCGTGAACTCACCGGCCGCATCGACATTTTCTTCAACAATGCGGGGGTCGAGGGGCCGGTCCGCCCCATCGCCGAATATCCCCTGGAGGATTTTCGCCGCGTGCTCGACGTCAATGTCGTCGGCGTCTTCCTAGGCCTGAAGCATGTCATCCCGGTCATGGCGGCAGGCGGCGGCGGAGCGGTGATCAACACCTCCAGCGTCGCGGGACTGACCGGCACGCCGGGCATCTGCGCATACAATGCGAGCAAGCATGCCGTCATCGGACTCACGCGCAGCGCCGCCGCCGAATGGGGCGGCCGAGGCATTCGAGTGAACTCCATCAACCCCGGCCCGATCGCCTCCCGGATGATGACCTCGCTCGAAGAGGGCCTGTCGCCGGGACACGCCGACCAGATGCGCGCCCAGTTCAGCGCGATGATTCCGGCCCTTCGCTACGGCGAGCCGGAGGAAGTGGCGGCTCTGGTCGCCTTCCTGGCGTCGGAGGACGCCCGCTACATCCATGGCGCCGTCTTTGTTCTCGATGGCGGCTTTACAGTGAGTTGATCGATGGCTCGGGTTGCTGACAAGATCGCTCTGGTCACCGGCGCGGCGTCCGGAATCGGACGCGCCGCCGCGCTGGCCCTTGCCCACGAAGGCGCTCACGTCATCGCGACAGACATCGATCTCGACGGCGCGGAGAGCGTCGCCGACGAAATCCGGCGGACGAACCGTCGCGCGATCGCCCTCAAGCATGACGTCAGCCGCGAGGGCGAGTGGCGCACGGCGATCGACGCCACGGTGAGCGAATTCGGCAGACTGGATGTTCTCGTCAACAATGCGGGGATCGGGCCAAGCAAGCCCCTGCTCGAGACGAGCCTCGAGGACTGGCATGGGGTGATGCGCATCAATCTCGATGGCGTCTTTCTCGGCGTCCGCATGGGCGTCGAGGCGATGCGATCCCTGCCCTCGCGACCGCGGCAAAGACCGGGATCGATCGTCAACCTGTCGTCAATTCTGGGTCTGGTCGGCATGGCGGAAACCGCCGCCTACAGCGCAAGCAAAGGCGGCGTGCGGCTTCTGACGAAGTCGACCGCGCTCGAGTGCGCCGAAAAGGGCTACGACGTCCGTATCAATTCGATCCATCCGGGCTTCACCTGGACGCCGATGGTCCAGTCGGCGGTCAAACGGATGGCGTCCGCAGAGGCCGACGAAGAGGCGATCCGCACTGCGCTGACCGCGCTCCACCCGCTCGGCCGCATGGGAACGGCGGACGATATCGCCGCCGCGGTCGTCTACCTCGCATCCGACGAGTCGTCGTTCATGACCGGCGCCGAACTGGTGATCGACGGCGGATATTCCGCGCGTTGACCGCCGCAGCCCATGCGCAAGCGACGCGGCTTCGGGACCGCTCGCGCCAACTAAAGCAATTGACTAAAACGTTCATATTAAATATCGTCATGGCATTCGAGACGGCTCTCGCGGTCTCGAAACGTTCCGGTGGATCTGGAGTGCGCGGCGACCTTCAACGCCGTCTTCGAGGCGACCGGCATCGACCTGAAGCTACGCCATCAGAAGCGACGTTCGGAACACGGAGGAACCTTCAGGTGAAGGCATTCTGGGAAGGCAAGAAGTTCGGTCACGCCGAAACGACCCCGGTGCCGAGCGCCTTCCACACCGCGGTAAGAGCGCTGGTCAAGCGGCGCCTCATGGAGTCAGGAGCCGACTGGGGAAGCTTCGTGTTCGGATCAAGCTACGACCTGATCACCCAGAAGGATTTCGAGGTCATCGAGTCGGATCTCCTGGCCAGCGGCTACAGGTTCGACGTTTCCGCGACCGTCTCCGCAAAAGAAGCGCCTGAAAAGTACAAGCCCCTGCGCGGGCAGGACGAATACGAGATCGCGAGCGAGGCCGTAGACGGCAAGCTCAAGGTCGGCCAGGGCGACAACGTCGTCGCCTATCCCCATAATGTCGTCGGCGTGGCGCGCTATGTCCATACCGCTGACGACGTGATCCAGCTGATGATCAATGGCGTCCCGGAGGACACGATTGCGATCATCGACGACTCCGGCGGCACGCTCACCGCGCCGATTCTCGAAAGCTTCAAGGCCGTCGTCTGCATGGGCGGGACGGTGCGCTCGCACCTCGGAATCCTGACGAGGGAGTTCGGCATTCCCTGCCTGATGAACGCGAAGGTCAGCGGAATCAAGAACGGCGACCGCCTCGAACTGAACACGTCGACCTCCGCCAAGACCGCTCACGACTATCAAAGCGGCGTCGAGAAACCGGCAGAAGTGTGGAAGTTGGTTTAGGAATGCGCCCGATGACCTCAGACGCCGTCACCTATCGTCAATTGCTTGAAACCAACAACGCGCTTCAGGTGCTGTCGGACGAGATCGGGTGGCTCTGCGTGACGCGGACCACTCAGGAATCCAAGCTGTTCCCGCTCGCCTATATGCTCCTCTCGTTCTTCAACGCCTACTACCGCTATCCGACCTTGCTTCGGAAGATCGAAGCGCGGATGAGCGCGGAGGAATGCGGCGATCGCGCCCGCAACATGGGCGCCAAGACGACGCTGCTCAATATGGGCTGGTGCATGCCCGGCTACTACATCAATGGTCGCGAGCTGTTGATCAACATGGGGCTTGTTCGGCCGGAGGACGCCGTCGAGGACTTGATGTACGTCATCGATTTCTGGCGCCGCTTTCAACTCGCTTACCATCGCAACGACGGCCATCTCATGACCCGCGAGTTTGGTCATCGAAGCCAGGTGCAGCCGGAGCGTCAGCTGCAGATTTTCGAAGCCGATGCGCTGCCGGTCGTCGCCGGCGACCCGCTCCACACGGCGGCGGTCAGGTTCATGGCGACGATTTCGCAGTTCTCCTTCCTTTCGCATTGCGAGTGCCGCATGGGCATTTGCAACGAGGGTCCCTACAAGTTTGGCGGCGATCGCGAGATGCTCGTTCGCGACTTTGTCGATCTCTCGCAGTGCGACTTTCCCTGGCTCGACGGCGTCGCAGACGATATTCCCTACAACAACCTGACCATGCCCATCGTCGTCAAGGACACGCACTTCTATCTCGTCGACGACTGGGGAAGTTTCGAGTCGAAACCGGAATTCCGCGCCGAGAGCATCGTGGCCATCGGCCTCTACACTTCGGATCCGCTGACCGACGGCTATATTCCGGTGTCGATGAATGACGCGGCTGAACTCACGGCCACGTTCAACAAGCTGCAGGACCTGTTCGCCAATGCGACGGCGAGATTGTGGGAGCGTTTCGCGAAGTGGTCGCGCTCGGAAATGATCGAAGCGGGCGCCCTCGTTTACTACAACGCGCCGGCCTTGTTGGCCCACATCGCCGGCGTCTACGATCAGTCCGACTGGATGGAGATCGACGACCGCGCCCGCCGCTTCGTTCCCCTGCTCAACGACGAATACGGCCGCGACTGCCTGACCGAAATGCTCGGTCCGGTTTCGCTGCCGAGCCAGCAGGCGCACGACTACGTGATGTCGATGCATTCCAACCGGCCGCATCGCATCTACTCGCCGATTCCCTACGGTGTCCTCGCCACCGGCGACTACACCAGGACCTCGGGCCCGCTTTTTCCGGGCAGTTCGATCCTCGGCGCGAAGTCGGGCAAATGGCGCACCTCGAAGGGGCTTCTCGACCAGGACGCGTACAATCAAGCGGCGCAGGCGTTCACGCCTTCGGCATGCAACGACGAGAACCGGTTCCTCGATGACTACTGGCTCAACTATCACCACGCCGAGCCAGCCGCGCAGGAGCTTTATCGGCATGCCCAGCGGCAGTCTCGTGTGCTTTCCGGGCGGGGAGCGAGCTTGACGCGGGCCGACATCGAGCGCGGTCTCGCCGGTCGATAAGGAGCCTATAATGGCGCATGTCCTGAAAGCCGGCGGCGTCTCCCGCGCAGACCGGCGGAATGAACGGACGGCATTTCGATGAGCAGCCCGGTCGGGGTCGCCGGATCGACCATTCACTGGCCGATCAACGAGGCGTGGCTCGCAAAGCGGCAGGAAGAGATCATCGATCCGGACCTGCCCATCATCGACGCCCATCATCATCTGATGGATCGACCGCAATATCACTATCTCCTGCCGGAATTCCTTGCCGACGTGAATTCCGGCCACAACGTCAAGGCGACCGTTTTCGTACAGGCCTCCGCGATGTATCGCGCGGAAGGCCCGGTCGAATTTCGTCCGATCGGCGAAACGGAGTTCGTCAACGGCTGCGCCGCGATGAGCGCCAGCGGCCTCTATGGCCCGGCGCGGGCCTGCGCCGGGATCGTGAGCCATGTCGACCTTTTGCTGGGCGATGGCGCCAGGCCCGTGCTCGAGGCCCACATTGCCGCCGGCAACGGCCGCTTCAGGGGCATCCGGCATTCGGCGGCCCGCGATGCGAGCCCTGCCGTTCGCACGACCTCGGCGATACCGCCGGAGGGATTGCTCGCGGACAGCGCCTTCCGCAGGGGCTTCGCGGCCTTGGGCCCGTTGGGGCTGTCGTTCGACGCCTGGGTCTATCACCCGCAGATCGGGGAAGTCCGCGATCTCGCGCGCGCCTTTCCCGACACCCGGATCATCCTCGATCACTTCGGAGGCCCCGTCGGCGTCGGCCCTTATGCGGACCGAAGGACGGAAGTGTTCGCGGCGTGGAAGACATCGCTCGGCGAGCTTGCCGCATGCCCGAACGTCTTCGTGAAGATGGGCGGTCTGGCGATGCGGGTCAGCGGGTTCGACTTCGCCGACCACGCTCTGCCGCCAACGTCGGAAGTCCTCGCCGCGGCCTTTCGCCCCTATATCGAAACGGCGACCGAGCTTTTCGGCGCGAGACGTTGCATGTTCGAGAGCAACTTCCCTATCGACAAGGGGGCATGCAGCTACCCGGTGCTGTGGAACGCGTTCAAGCGGGTCGCTGCGGGCTGCTCTCCGGAGGAAAAGCACGCGTTGTTCTATGGCGCGGCCGCGACCGCCTATCGCATCGGGAGTTGAGAGCGGGCGCGAAATAGGACGTCCGTCCGGGTCAGTCGAAGCCCTCGAGAACGATCTTGCCGAGGGTCCGGGCGCCTTCAACAAGGGCATGCGCCTTGCGCAAATGGGCCGCGTCGATGCGGCCGATATTGTTCGTCATTGTCGTGCGCAGCGTGCCGGCGTCGACTAGGTCCGCGATCGTTTCCAGGATCTCGTGTTGTCTGGCGATGTCGGGCGTGTCGAAGGCCGATCGCGAGAACATGAATTCGAAATGGACCGACGCGCTCTTGCCGCGCAACACCGAGAAATCGAAGCCCTTGGGATCGTCGATCACGCCGAGATGCCCCTGGGGAGCAAGAACCCGGCAGAGTTCCGGAAGATGGCGATCGCTGGCCGTCAGCGACAGGATGACGTCGACGAACGGGAAGCGGAGCGCTTCCAGCTGCGGCTGCAAGGGTTGGGAATGGTCGATGACATGATGGGCGCCGAGTCCCTCGCACCACGCCCGCGATTCGGGTCTTGACGCCGTCGCGATGACGGTCAGCCCGGTCAGTCTGCGCGCGAGCTGGATCGCGACAGATCCCACGCCTCCCGCTGCGCCCACAATCAGGAGCGTTCGCTGGTCGCAATCGAGACGGACCCCGATCCGCTCGAACATCAGTTCCCAGGCCGTCAGCGATGTGAGCGGCAGCGCGGCCGCTTCGGCAAAACTCAGCGAAGCCGGCTTGCGTCCGACGATCCGTTCATCGACCAAGTGAAATTCGGCGTTGGTTCCCGGCCGGCCAATGGCGCCGGCGTAAAACACCGCGTCTCCGGGTCGGAAGAGCTTCGCTTCGGACCCCGCCTCGACGACAATCCCCGCGGCGTCGTAGCCGAGGATCTTCGGCTGGCCTGGCGCATCATCCCGCCCGCGCCGCTTGACGTCGACCGGATTGACCGACACCGCCTTGATCGCAACGAGAAGGTCCCTGCCCGCCGGTCTCGGTCGATCGACGTCGACATCGACCAGCGCGTGCTCCTCTTCGATCGGAACCGGTCTCAGATAGGCGACGGCGCGCATTTTTCTCCTGCCGATACGACGACCCTGACTGGCGCGGTCGCAATTCTTGTCATACAAAGACGTCGGACACAATGCCCGAAAGACAAAGGGTCCGGACCTTTGGGTCCGTCCAAGTGGGAGCGAAGCGGCGATGGCGGTTCTCATCACGGGCGGCACGAAGGGTATCGGCCTCGCCATCGCCAGGCGCTTCGCAAAACCCGGCGTCGACATCGTCATGGCCTACAGGCAGGACGACGCATCCGCTGACGCAGCACGCTCCGAGATCGCCGCGCTCGGCGCTCGTCCGCACACCATCAAAGCCGACGTCGGCACGCCCACAGGCGCCCGCGACCTGATCACGAAAGTCAGCGCAATCGTGGATCGGCTCGACCTGGTGGTGCATGGCGCGGTCAAAGTGCTGGTCGGCCCGATCCTCGAGGCGGATCCGGACGCTTTCGCCGATGCGATTACGGTCAACGGGACTTCGCTCGTGTTCCTGGTGCAGGCCGCGCGGCGCCTGCTGAAGCCGGGCAGCAGCATCGTCTTCCTCTCCAGCCGCGGCAGCCGCCAGATCGTGCCCGCCTATGGCGCCGTCGGAGCCGGCAAAGCGCTCGCCGAGGCGCTCGCGCGCTATCTGGCGCCTGAACTGGCTCCGCTCGGGGTACGCATCAATTGTATTGCGCCCGGCACCCTCGACACGGAAGCGGTGCGCAATCTGTTCGGCGAGGACACGGACGCCTTCCTCGCCAGCGAAGCCGCCGGCAATCCGAGCGGCCGCAACATCACTCACGACGACTACACGGGCCTCGTCGCCTTTCTCGCCAGCCCGGAAGCGTCGATGATTCAGGGACAGGTGATCTTCGTCAACGGCGGCCAGTACATCATCTAGCGGACGGGAAAGGGATTCGGCGATGAAAGGGCGACTGACCCTCGACAGGCTCGGCTATTCGATGCCTTCCGACGCTCCGGCTTTCCAGGCGCCGCCCTATCATTACCGGAACGCGCAGGCGATCTCGATCAAGTTCGAGACCGATCCCGAGGCGGCGCTCGACGTCCTTCCAGCTCCGCTGGAACTGATGGAGCCAGCCGCCGCGAACCTGTCGTTCTACTGGTATCCCTTCACCACATTCGGTCCCTATCACGAGGCGATCCTTCGACTCTACGCGCGGCACGAGGGCAAGCCGCTGACCTATGTTGCGCAGATTTTCGTCGATACCGAACCGCCCATGCTCGCGGGGCGAGAGGTCTGGGGCTATCCGAAGAAACTCGCGAGCATCGGGTTCGAGCGCGACAAGGACATGGTGGTCGGCTGGCTCGAGCGGCCTCGCGGCGTGCGGCTTGCGACAGCGATCATGCGGCCGGAGCAGCCGGCCGGTCCGCTTTCCTCGAACGGTCCGACGACAGGCCTCAGGATCATTCCTTCCGCCACGCCCGGCGAGACGCGCCCGGCGCTCGCCGAACTGGTCGCCGCAGATACCCAGCATACGATCCGGGAAGCCTGGGAAGGCCCGGGCTCGATTTCGTTTCCCGACCGCTCCGTTCTCGACCCGGTCGACCGCTTCCCCGTCAGAAAGATCCTCAAGGCGGTCTACATGGAATACGACATCATGCTGCCCGCAGGCCGGGTCATCGCGCGGCTCTGATCGCGACGCGCGAAGAGCCCATTGGGAGCCAAGCGGATGCAGACAGACGATCGACGACGCATTCCCTTCGAAGGGGCCGTCAATTTTCGTGACCTTGGCGGCTACGCCGCCGGCGCCGACCGGCGGACCCGATGGGGACGGGTCTATCGCGCCGACAATCTCGCCGGTCTGACCGACGCCGACCTTGCCCGCCTCGAAAGTCTGGGCCTGAGGGCGCTGATCGATTTTCGGCTACCGATGGAGCGAGAAGCCAGTCCCGACCGGCTGCCGCCCGGCTCGTCGATCCGGATGATGGAGGCGGGCTTCATTCCCGCCGGGACGCTCGAAATGCTGGCGCAGGTCAAGGCCGGAACAATCCGGTCGCCCGAGCTCGAACGGCGGGTCATCGCGCAATATCGGCTGTTCTGCGTCGATCATACGCCCGAATATCGACAGACTTTCGCCGTCGCCCTTGATCCCGGGAGCTATCCGCTGCTGCTTCACTGCACCAGCGGAAAAGATCGGACAGGGTTCGCGGCGGCGCTGCTCCTGCTCGCGCTCGGCGTCGCGCGCGAAACCGTGATCGAGGACTACAACCTGACCAACCTCTATCGACGCCCGGTTCCGCATCTTTTCGGTCCGGAGACACCCGAGGAAGTCGTCACGATCCTGCTCGCCGCGCAACCGAAGTATCTCGAAGCGGCGCTCGACGAAATTGATCGCGTCTACGGCTCCTTCGACGCCTATCTGACGCGCGAGCTGGGCGTCGCCGAATTCGACCGGCGACGATTGATCGACCTGCTGACCGAACCCGTCACGCCTCGGTGAAGGCCCGGTCGAGCGCATGGCGGAAGGCCTTCGAGGTGAAGTCGAGATGCATCGGCGTCACCGACACCTCGTTCTCCTGAATCGCCCTGAGATCGGTGCCCTCGTCGAGCTCCGCGGTCTTGTAGGTCAGTTTTATCCAGTAGTAAGGAAAGTCACGCTCGTCGACGCGGCGGACAGGCCGAAAGGAGCCGGGCAAACGGCGGCCCTGACGGGTGACCCGGGTGCCGCGCACAAGTTCCGGCGGAGCATCCGGGAAGTTGACGTTGACGAAGCTCCCCTCCTCCCAATCGCAGGCGAGCAGGCGCGCCAGGATTGCAGGCGCGAAACGGCGAGCCGTCGACCAGTGCACCTGACCGCCGATCTCGAACACCTGACTGAGCGCAATCGACCGAATGCCCAGCAGCGCCCCCTCCATCGCCGCCGCAGCCGTTCCGGAGTAGGTAATGTCCTCGGCGAGATTGGCTCCGCGATTGATCCCGGAGAGCAGCACGGTTGGAGGTCGTCCGCCCATGAATTCATAGATGGCGAGCAAGGCGCAGTCGGTCGGCGTGCCCTTTATGGCGAAATGGCGATCGTCGACCTTCCGCACGCGGATCGGAACCGTCATCGAGATGGAATGCGAGAAGCCGGACTTCTCCTCGTCGGGCGCGACGACCCAAACGTCATCGGTAAACTCCCGCGCAATTTCTTCGAGCTGCTTGATTCCGTGCGCTTCGATGCCGTCGTCATTGACGATGAGAATACGATGATCACTCAGTTTCGCCGGCGTCTTGACATCCGACATTCTTTACCTCCGATGCGGGGTTGCCGGCGCTCAGGCGCGCGACGGTCACGCCGGCGCAAGGCGCCGCAAAGCGTTGGCTAGTTGATGGCGAGATCCGTCTCGGTGTCGAGCAGCGACCAATCGTCCATTCGACCGAGCAGATAAGGAAAGAATGCATCTTTGGGAATTCGCCCGATCGCACGGGCGCGCGCGATCAGGTCGCCTTCCACGTAGGAGGCGCTCCGAATCTTTACGATCTCGATGTCGCCGATGGGATCGTGCGGGTTGGAGGCAAGTGTGAGTTCCGCGCGGCCTTCGCGGCGCGCCGTGAGGTTATTGTCGAATTCCGCCAGAGTGACCACGGCGTCGTCCTCGCAACTCGTCCCGTCGGCGGCAGGCGTGGCCTTGATGTTAAAGTTGGCGCCGGACGCGGTTCCCGGCCCCAGGTCCTTGTCGAGCACCGCCCGAATGTCGATCAGACGAACGCCGAGGCGTTCGACATAACCATGCATCGCGTTGCCGCGGTGGTAGAGATTGGATGTCGCTCGCTTCTTCGGCTCGCCGAAGACATCGCGACCCAGCATGATGGCGTGGTCTGCGTCCATGTACATCGCGAGCACATAGGGCGCCTCGATGCCCTGGTACTTGGCCGGCACGTAAATGGCGCCGCCGCAATAGTCGCCGACGCAGTTTGAGCGCCATCGCCCCACCATCGCCGTGACCAAGGGCTCCGCAACGGGTTCGAAACCAGGCGGCAGCACGGCTTTGATGATGTCCGGCCGAGTGAGAAACTCGACCATGAGCATCTCGGACGCGACAAAGCGCGGTTGTTTCAGGACCGCGCGAATGCGCGCAACTTCATCCTTCGTCCTGACAAATCCCATGGCTTCCTCCTCCGATGTTGTGATGTGGTTTTGGGTCGATTCTTGGCTAGCCGCTCGGCGACGATGATTCGACGCCGACGAAATCGAACGCCTCGGCGCCGTTGCGCCACTGATGGAGCGTCTCCGGCGGCAGAACGATGACGTCGCCCGCCTCGAAATCAATTTGCGTCGTCTTGTGATCGTCGCCGAACAGGACGAGCACGCCCGATCCCCGGATGACGAACACGACATACAGGTTGCGCGTCTTGTGCGGCGTCACCAGACCGTTCGGGCCGAAATGCCCACGGGCGATGTTCAGCCCGTGACCGGGAGCCTCGAAGACCGCCCCGTACGAAAAATCCGAATTGGCGCGCCCCTCGATCTCGGGGACGGCGGCGAGGGAGACGTCGGACCTGCTGACCCGGGGCGCGGTCCCGGGTTCGGGAACGATCGTATACACGCTGCCGGCGCTCTTGGATGGCACATTCCTCTCGGCCACGGCGGATCGCTCCCTGGTTGACAAATTGTTCTACAATCTAATACAATATTTGTGTCCTACAATCAATAAATTTGGCGGCCGAAATCCCGCCGACAAGGGAGACGCTCATGAATCGACGCGACAGCCTCAAGCTCGCCGTAGCGGCGATCGCAATGCTCCTGACCCCGTGGGCCGCCCAGGCTCAGCAGCAGAAGACGATGGTCATGGTCGTCAAGATCATCGGAATCCCATGGTATAATCTTGTCGAGCAAGGACTAAAGAAGGCCGGATCCGAGTATAACATGAACGTTAGCATGGTCGGTCCGTCAAACATTGACCCCGCGCAGCAAGTGCGTCTCGTCGAAGACCTTATCGCGCGCAAGGTCGACTACATCGGACTTGTGCCGCTAGACGAGAAGGTCATGCAGCCCGTGCTCGAGCGGGCGAAGGCGGCAGGGATTCATGTCATAACGGAGGAAGGTCCCGACCAGCCTGGCAAGGATTGGGATGTCGGCTTGGTCAACAACACGAGCTTTGGCGAAGAGACGATGATTTCGCTCGCAAAGGCCATGGGGGAGAAAGGCGACTACGCCGTCTATGTCGGAACGCTCACCACGCCGCTGCACAACCAGTGGGCCGATGCGGCGATAGCGTACCAGAAAGCGCACTATCCCGACATGCATCTCGTCGCCGACCGCTATCCGGGCGCGGATGAGATCGACACGGCGCAGAAAACGACGCTCGATGTGATGAAGGCCTACCCGAACCTCAAGGGTATCGTCGCCTATGGCTCCAACGGCGCAATCGGCGCGGCGAACGCGGTCCGACAGGCGCACAGGCAGGGCAAGGTCCAGATTGTCGGCACCTCGGTCCCGAGCCAGGCCAAGCCCTTCATCGCCGACGGGACGATCCACGAAACCTTCCTCTGGAACCCGTTTGATACGGGCTACGCAATCGTCGCCGTGGCCAAGCTGATGTCCGACGGCGCCAAATTTGAAGATGGCATGGAAGTGCCCGGGTTGGGCAAAGCGCATGTTGACGTGAATGCAAAGACCATTGCGATCAACAAGATCATGCGCGTTAACAAAGATACCATCGACGAACTTCTCAAAATGGGCATCTAGTGGCCGAATTCCTCGCACTTCGCCGCATCTCCAAGCTCTACGGCGGGATCGCCGCACTCCATGACTTGGATTTCGGCTTGGCCGTCGGCGAGGTGCACTGCTTGTTGGGAGAAAATGGTTCGGGCAAATCGACCTTGGTGAAAATCATCAGCGGGGTCGAGCAACCCGAACCGGGCGGCGAGATTGCGATCGAAGGGCGCGGGGTCGGACGTCTGACCCCGGCGCGCGCCGCCGCTTACGGCGTTCAGGTCATATACCAGGACTTCTCGTTATTCCCGAACTTGACCGTCGCGGAGAACGTCGCGGCCAAAGCGATGACGGAGGGGGGCATCCTGTTCGATGCGCGGGAAGCGCGAGCCGTCGCAACAACGGCGATGGCGCGCGTGAACGCCACCCTCGCCCTCGACGACCTGGTCGGCGATCTGCCGATCGCCCAGCGGCAACTTGTGGCGATCTGCCGCGCCCTGGCCTCCAAAGCGCGGCTCGTGATCATGGACGAGCCCACGGCGTCGCTCACCCGCCACGAAGTCGACGCGCTCATGCGGCTGGTCGCCCAGCTGAAGAGCGAGGGCGTGAGCATCATTTTCGTCAGCCATCGGCTCGACGAGGTTCTGGAAGTCGCGGAGCGCGTCACCGTCCTGCGCGACGGGCGCAGCCTGGGAACCTTCGGCAAGAGCGAGATCAGCAAGCCGATGCTGTCCCGGCTCATGACCGGAGCCGAGTTCCACTATGAGGCGCCGCGCGCAGATTTCTCAAAGGATCCGCCTGTCGTCTCGGTCACGCGCCTGACGCGCGCCGGCGAGTACCGCGACATCAGTTTCTCCGTTCGTCCACGCGAGATCTTCGCGATCACGGGATTGCTCGGCTCGGGCCGGACCGAACTCGCTCTGTCGCTCTTCGGGATTACCCAGCCAGACTCCGGAGCGATCGAGATCGACCAGCGCCCGGTGCGGTTCAAATCCAATCGCGACGCCATGGCCAACGGCGTCGCCTATGTGCCCGAGGACCGGCTGTCCCTCGGACTGGTCCTGCCGCAGCCGATCGCGGGCAATCTCGTCCTGACCCTGCTCCGTCAGCTGACCCGCTGGTTCGGGCTTTTTGACGCGCGGGCGCGCGATGGACTCGTGGCCGACTGGATCCGACGGCTCACAATCAAGGTTTCCGACGTCAACTCGCCGGTACGGACTCTCTCCGGCGGCAATCAACAACGGGTCGTATTGGCGAAGTGGTTGGCCCGCAAGCCGAAGCTCCTCATCCTCGACAGTCCGACTGTCGGCGTCGACATCAGCGCAAAGGATGGCATCTACGCCGTTATCGCGACCATGGCCGCGCAGGGCGTGGCGATCATTCTCATATCGGACGAGATTCCCGAGGCCCTGCACCATAGCCACCGCGTCCTGGTGATGCGGCAGGGCAAGGAAGTCAGGCAGTTCGTCTCCGCCGAGACAAGCGAGAGGGACCTCGCCGAGGTGGTCAATGCCTAGGTGGCTCCTCCGGCTCTCGCAGAAGCACGAAACCTGGCTGTTCGTCGTCATCGTAATCCTCGCGGCTGCGTTAGCCGTTGTCAGCCCCGCCTTTCTCACACTGCGAAACGCCCAGGACCTGCTAACCGCCAACGCTTTTACGGCGATCATGGCGGCCGGTCTTCTGCTGGTGCTGATTTCTGGGGGAATCGATATTTCCTTCACGGCCACCGCTACGGTCGCCCAGTACATCGCCATGACGATCGCAAACGCTCATGATGTGGGCTGGGTTGGCGTCCTCGTCATAGCGTCGGTGATCGGGATCGCGCTCGGCCTGGTGAACGGTCTCATTATACATGTTTTCCACGTACGCAGCATTATCGCCACCCTCGGCACGCTGAACGCTTTTTACGGATTGTTGGTATTTTTCTGTCGTGGAAACTACATTTACACTTTGCCGGACTGGTTCGACGCGGGAATGAATTTCTTTGAATTTCAGGACAAATCAGAGAATTACTATTCGCTCAATTTCCAGATGATCTCGACGGCGCTGGTTCTCGGGATTGCCTGGTTCATCCTTGGTCGAATGCGGCTTGGACGACAGATTGTCGCTTTCGGCGGCAACCCGGAGGCTGCCGAGCGCGTCGGTCTCCCGATCCTGCGGATACAGCTGTTCGTCTACGCCTGGATGGGCTGGTGCGCCGGTATCGCCTCTTTGGCTCAGGCGCAGCTCGCGCAATCCATCGCGCCCACGGTTCTGGTCGGCCGCGAACTTGACGTGCTGGCGGCGGTGGTGCTGGGCGGAGCAAGCCTCGCTGGCGGAGTCGGCTCGGTCCTCGGAACGGTTCTTGGCGTGACCCTCATCGCGATCCTGGAGAACGGCCTCATCCTGGTCGGCGTTTCGTCATATTGGTCGGACTTCGCCACAGGCATTGTCATTCTGATCGCCGTGTCCGCAACGGCGCGCCGGGGCGTCGGCAACCGGTTGGCCCTCGCGTGACGGGGGCGCATTGATGTGGACGCATTGGCGCCGCCGGTCCTTCAGCATCAATGTCGGGCTTCTGGCGCTTCTGATCGCGCTGATCGCAGTGTTTACCACGCTGGCCGGTACGAATTTTCTATCGCTGGGCACGGCCTCGGCATTTGGCTACGAGATGCCCGAACTCGGCGTCCTTTCGCTCGCGATGATGGTGGCGATGATTTCGGGCGGCCTCAATCTGTCGATTGTATCGACAGCCAATATCTGCGCGCTAACGATAGGTTCGCTGCTAACCATTCTCCCCGCGCACCAGACGGGCGCGCTCTGGATCCTCGCTATCGCCGCTTCGATCGGGGCCGGCTTCGTCGTCGCCACGGCGATCGGTCTGGTCACGGGCTATATCATTGCGTTCGTCGGCGTTTCCCCGATCCTCGCAACATTGGGCATGATGACCCTGCTGAAGGGTCTGGCGATTGGCGTCACGCGCGGGAACATTGTGTCGGGTTTTCCCGAGCCGATCGTGTTCCTTGGCAACGGGACGTTCTTTGGCGTTCCGATGCCGCTGCTGGTCTTCCTCGCCTGCGCGATCCCTGTCGCCATCTTGCTGACGCGCTCGCCCTTTGGCCTATCCATGGCGATGATCGGGTCGAACGAACGAGCCGCCCATTTCTCCGGCGTCGACACGCGTCGCGTTCTGGTCAAGATCTACGTGCTTTCCAGCCTCTTGGCCTGCGTGGCGGGCGTGATCCTGATGGCCCGCTTCAACTCGGCCAACGCGTCCTACGGCGGAAGCTATCTGCTCGTGACTGTGCTGGCCTGCGTGCTCGGCGGGGTCGATCCGTACGGAGGATTCGGCAGGATGACCGGGGTCGTGCTGGCGCTGGCGATCCTGCAAGTCATCGCGTCAGCGTTCAATGTGCTGGGTTTGAACGCCTTCCTTGCGATAGCCGTATGGGGAATCGTGCTGATCATGAGCAGCGCCGTCGCCAGCCGGCGTAGACGCTGATCCGTCCCGACGGCCGCGTCCCGGGCGAAGGCGCCGGTTCAGCTTGCCTTCGGGTTCGGCGCAGCCGACGCGGTCGGCGACCGCGTCTACAGTCGCGTCGACGCAGCGTTTGGAGAC